>JBQMQE010000222.1:0-7642 GCA_052172655.1 Burkholderiales bacterium | reverse complement strand
CAAGCTGGGCGTGCCGGCGCCCATCGTATGCCAGCCGTACTACAACGCGATGAACCGCATGCCGGAAACAGAAGTTCTGCCGGCCTGCGCCAGCTACGGCCTGGGCGTGGTGCCTTACAGCCCGCTCGCGCGCGGCGTGCTCACCGGCAAGTATGCGCCCGGCCAGGCTCCCGCCGCGGACACGCGCGCGGGGCACAAGGACAAGCGCATGATGGAGACCGAATTCCGCGAGGAGTCCATGGCCATGGCGCAGAAATTCAAGGCGCATGCCGAGCAGCGCGGCATGAGCGCGGGACAGTTCGCGCTCAACTGGGTGCTCAACAACCGCATCGTCACTTCGGCGCTGGCGGGGCCGCGCACGCTCGGGCAATGGACCGAGTACCTGGGCGCACTGGAGCACTCGTTTTCCGCCGAGGACGAGGCGCTGGTCGATTCCATGGTCAGGAGCGGGCATCCGTCGACGCCGGGATTTAACGATCCAAAGTATCCACTTACTGGACGGCCTACCTATTCGTTAGTTGGCGTGGGTTAAAATGCAACTCTGCAACGGTTCGGAGCATTGATCGTGGTTTTCACTTGCTGATTCCAGTCATTCTGTCCGGCGGCGCCGGCACCCGCCTGTGGCCGGTGTCGCGCGAGGCGCACCCCAAGCCCTTCATCGTTCTGCCCGACGGGCAGAGCCTGCTGCAGAAAACGCTGCTGCGTGCGGCGCAATTGAAACCGGATGCGATCCTCACCATCACCAACCGCGATTATTTTTTCATCACCCGCGATGCCTATGCCGAAGTCGCATTGGCCCCGGGCATAGCCCTCGACTATCTGCTGGAGCCGACCGGGCGCAATACCGCCCCGGCCATTGCAGCAGGCGCCTTGCGCATACGTGAGCAATTCGGCGACGCGGCGACGATGCTGGTGCTGCCCTCCGATCACCTGATCAGCGATGTCGCTGGTTTCGCCGACGCGGTGCAGGCCGCGGGCGAGCTTGCCGAACAGGGTTACCTCGTCACCTTCGGCATAGCTCCGGCCGGCGCCGAAACCGGGTTCGGCTACATCGAGGCCGACCAGGCGCGCAAGCTTGGCGGCAGCGGGCTCGCCGTGCGCCGCTTCGTCGAGAAGCCCTCGCGCGCGAAGGCCGAGGAATATCTGGCTTCGGGGCGCTATTACTGGAACTCCGGTATGTTCTGCTTTCGCGTGGGCGAGTTCCTGAGCGAACTTGCGCGCTGCGCGCCCGAGTTGTCGGACGCCGTGGCGGCGGCGTGGCAGGCGACGCCGCGCGGCCAGGTACCCGTCGCGCTCGATGCGGAGAGATTCGCGCGCATAGCCGATATCTCGGTGGACTATGCCGTCATGGAAAAGGCCGCGCGCGTGGCCGTCGTTCCGGGGCGCTTCGACTGGAGCGACATCGGCTCCTGGCAGGCGCTCGGCGATCTGGTGCCCGCCGACGCAGCGGGCAATCGCGTGCAGGGCGAAGCGGTGCTCGTCGATACCAAGGATTGTTTCGTGCGCAGCGAAGACCGGCTGGTGGCGGCGCTGGGCGTGCACGACCTGCTCGTGGTGGATACGCCGGACGCCTTGCTGGTGGCCGATCGCAGCCGCGCGCAGGAGGTGAAGAGCATAGTCCAGCGCCTCAAGGCAAGCGGCCACGAAAGCGCGCGTCTGCACCGCACCGTGCATCGCCCCTGGGGCACTTACACCGTGCTGGAGGAGGGGCCGCGTTTCAAGATCAAGCGCATCGTGGTCAAGCCCGGCGCTTCGTTGTCGCTGCAATATCACCATCGCCGCAGCGAGCACTGGGTGGTGGTCTCGGGCAGCGCCAGGATAGTGAACGGCGAGCGCGAAATCACCCTCGCCGCGGACCAGTCCTCCTACATTCCCGCCGGCACCGCGCACCGGCTCGCCAACCCGGGCGAAGTCGATTGCGTGATGATCGAAGTGCAGAGCGGCGATTACCTCGGCGAAGACGATATCGTTCGTCTCGACGACCACTATGGAAGGAAGTAGACCCACTATGGCCAAAGTCGCGCTTATTACGGGAATCACCGGACAGGACGGCGCCTACCTTGCCGAATTTCTGCTGGGCAAGGATTACGTCGTCCACGGCATCAAGCGCCGCACCTCGCTCATCAACACCGACCGCATCGACCACCTGTATCAGGATCCGCACGAAACCAACCGCCGCTTCATTCTCCACCACGGCGATCTCACCGATTCCTCCAACCTGGTGCGCATCATCCAGCAGACGCAGCCGGACGAAATCTACAATCTCGCCGCGCAAAGCCATGTCGCCGTCTCATTCGAGGAGCCCGAATACACGGCCAATTCCGACGCGCTGGGGACGCTGCGCCTGCTCGAAGCCATCCGCATCCTCGGTCTGACAAAGAAAACCCGCTTCTACCAGGCCTCCACCTCGGAACTCTACGGTATGGTGCAGGAGACGCCGCAGAAGGAAACCACGCCTTTCTATCCGCGCAGCCCCTATGGCGTGGCCAAGCTCTACGCCTACTGGATCAGCGTCAATTACCGCGAGGCTTACGGCGTCTACGCCTGCAACGGCATACTGTTCAACCACGAATCGCCGCTGCGCGGCGAGACTTTCGTCACGCGCAAGATCACGCGTGCGCTGGCGCGCATCAAGCTCGGCCTGCAGGACTGTCTCTACCTCGGCAATTTCAACGCCAAGCGCGACTGGGGGCATGCGCGCGATTTCGTCGAGGCCATGTGGCTGATGCTGCAGCAGCCGCAGCCGGAGGATTTCGTCATTGCCACCGGCGAGCAGCACAGCGTGCGCGAATTCGTGGACGCCGCCGCGGCCGAACTGGGCATGCAGATCTCCTGGAAAGGGAAAGGCGAGAACGAGAAGGGCTATGACCATGGCGGCCGCTGCATCGTCGCCGTCGATCCGCGCTACTTCCGCCCGACCGAAGTGGACTCCCTGCTGGGTGATCCGGCGAAGGCCAAAGCCAAGCTCGGCTGGGTGCCGAAAGTGAAATTCGGAGAACTCGTTGCCGAAATGGTGCGCGAGGACCTGCGCTCGGCCGAGCGCGACGAGCTGGTCAAGAGCCACGGGCACAAGACCTTCAATCGCCACGAGTAATGGACAAGACGGCGAAAATCTACGTTGCCGGCCACCGCGGCCTGGCCGGCTCCGCCCTGGTCAGACAACTCGGCCAAAAAGGCTACGACAACTTATTGTTGCGCACGCATGCCGAGCTGGAACTCACCGATCAGTCCGCGGTGCGCGATTTCTTCCAGCGCGAACGGCCCGATTACGTGTTTCTCGCCGCGGCCAGGGTCGGCGGCATCGTCGCCAACAGCAGCTATCCGGCCGAATTCATCCAGAGCAATCTTGCGGTGCAGACCAATGTGCTGCACGAATCCTGGCGGGCGGGCGTAAAGCGGCTGCTGTTCCTCGGATCGTCCTGCATCTACCCGCGCGTTTGTCCGCAGCCGATCAGGGAGGAATATCTGCTCACCGGCCCGCTGGAGCCGACCAATCGCCCCTATGCCATCGCCAAGATCGCCGGCATCGAGATGTGCTGGTCCTACAACCGGCAGTACGGAACCCGCTTTCTCGCGGCGATGCCGACCAACCTCTACGGTCCGGGCGATAGTTATGACTTGCACAATTCCCACGTTCTGCCCGCGCTGATCCGGAAAATGCACGAGGCGATGACAGGCGGATTGGCGGAAGTGGTCATCTGGGGCACGGGTACGCCCAGGCGCGAGTTCCTCTACAGCGAGGATATGGCCGAAGCCTGTGTCTTTCTGCTAGAGCTTCCGCGCGAAAAATTCGAAGAACTCATCAGCGATGCCGGTCCGCCGTTGGTGAACATAGGCTACGGCGAGGACTTGAGCATCGCGGAACTCGCGCGGACGGTGGCGCGCGCAGTCGGTTTTCGCGGCGGTTTGCGCTTCGACATTTCCAAGCCCGACGGCACCCCGCGCAAGCTGCTCGATTCGGCCCGAATCAATGCATTGGGGTGGAAACCACGCACGCGCATGGACGCGGGAATAGCGCTGGCGTATGAGGATTTCCTTAAGCGCTATCCTGGTTGATTGCGCCCTAGCAGGAACGTTTCAGGAATCAAGCACCGGGCACGCTTTCCTGCAACTCGGCGCGCTGCAGCCGCTCTGACAAATGCTGATGCGTGGCGATGTAGATGCCGCTCGCCATGATCACGGCGATACCGATCAGCGACCAGCGATCGGGAAAGTCGCCGAACACCAGATAACCTATCAGGATCACCCAGATCAGTTGCGTATAGCTGAACGGCGCCAGGGTGGACACCGCGGCCTGGTCGTAGGCGCGGATCAGGATCAGGTGGGACAGGCCGCCGATGAAGCCTATGGTCGGCAGCATCAACGCGTGCACGACGGTCGTCGGCGTGGTCCACTGGAACGGCAGCACCGCCGCCAGCATCACCGTGCCGACCAGGCCCGAGTAAAACAGCGAGGTGTAGGGTCCGTCCACGCCGGCGAGCTTGCGCGTCAGGATCTGATAGCTGGCGAAGCAGGCCGCGGTCGCGAGCGGCAGCACGGCGACCCAGGCAAATATGCCGCTGCCCGGGCGGATGATGATCAGCACGCCGATGAATCCGGCCGCCACCGCCACCCAGCGCGCCGGCTCGACTTTCTCCTTCAGCAGGAACACCCCCAGCAGCGTGACCAGCATGGGTGCGACGAAGGAAATCGAAGACGCCTCCGCCATCGGCATGAATTTGAGCGCGCTGAAAAACAGCATGCTCGAGGCGGCCAGCAGCATGCCGCGCACGATCTGCAGCCCGGGGCGCTTGGTGCGCACCAGGCCGAGCCTCATGCGCGGACCCAGAATCAGGACGACGAACAGCAGATGAAAGGCGTAGCGCGCCCAGACGATGCCGGGCACCGGATAGTAGCGCGATAGGTATTTCGCCATCGAATCCATGACGCTGAACATGGCCACGGCCGTCATGATCATCAGGATGCCGCGCAGAGGACGCGGCCGCGCGGGCGTAACCCTGCTCATGGTCGCAGGGGTAGGAGAGTTTTGTTCACAGCGGTCGCATTATAGCCGCGTGGGAGCAAGATTGCTCGCGAACGATGGAATTCGCGAGTGCCCCAAGGGGCTTCTCTCTGGGCGCAAACTTGCTCCCGCGGACACCCTACGATTGCTTCAACCGCAGCGCCCTGCGCCCGGCAAAACGCGCGTCCGTGCCCAGCATCTCCTCGATGCGCAGCGCTTCGTTCCACTTTGCCATGCGTTCGCCGCGCGCGAACGAGCCGACCTTGAGCTGGCCCGCATCCCAGCCGGTGGCAAGGTGCACGATGCTGAGGTCCTCGGTTTCGCCCGAGCGCGCCGAGACAATGCAGCCCCAGCCCGCGGCCTTGGCCAGATCCAGCGCCGCGCGCGTCTCGGTCACCGTGCCGCACTGGTTGGGTTTGAGCAGCACGGCATTGCACGCACGGTCGGCGATCGCGGCTTGCACGCGATCCGCGCTGGTGGTCAGATAATCGTCGCCTATGATCTGCACCTTGTCGCCGGCCGCGGCGGTGAAGCGCATCATGCCTACGCGGTCGTCCTCGGCGAGCGGGTCCTCGACCGATACGATCGGATAGCGCGCGAGCCAGCCCAGGACCAATTCGCACATGCCGTCGCTGTCCAAATCCTTGCCGTCCAGCCGGTAGCGGCCGCGCGCGCCGAACTCCGAGGCGGCGATGTCGAGCGAGATCGCGACTTCGTCGCCGGGCACGAACCCGGCGCGCGCGATCGCGCGCACCAGCGTTTCGATCGCCTCCTCGTTGCTGGCGAATTCCGGCCACCAGCCGCCTTCGTCGGCGACGCCGCGCAGCTTGCCGGCGTCGCGCATGAGCTCGCCCGCCGCGTGGTACACGCGCGCCGTCATCTCCAGCGCCTCGTCGAAACTTGCTGCAGCGAGCGCCATCACCATCAGGTCCTGGATATCGATGCGCCGGCCGGCGTGCGCACCGCCGCCGAATATCTGGATTTCTGGTAGCGGCAGGCTCACCGGTTTGCCTTGAGCCAGATAGCGGAACAAGGGCAGCCCTTCTGCGCGCGCCGCCGCGTGCAGCGCAGCCAGGGACACGGCGACCGTGGCGTTTGCGCCCAATCGCGCCTTGTTGGGGGTGCCGTCGAGTTCAATCAGTGCGCGGTCGATTTCTTCCTGTTCGGTCGCGTCCATGCCGGCGAGCGCGCCGGCGATGGGTCCGTTGACGTTGGCGACTGCGGTCTTGACACCCCTTCCGTCGGCGTCGCGCAAATCGACGGCTTCGCGCGCGCCGCGCGAAGCGCCGGCGGGCGCGATCGCCCTGCCGCGCGCGCCGCAGGCGAGTTCGACTTCGGCTTCCACCGTGGCGCGGCCGCGCGAATCCCATAGCCTGCGTCCTCTGATCCTGCTTATCGTCGTGTCCGGCATTCAAACTCCCATGAGTTCGGCGTTCCATGCGTCGCGCATGGCTGCGAGGCTATCGGCCGGCCGCAGCAGAAAGGCGCGCGCCACGCGGCGCACACGGTCCTTGTCGTGTTCGTCGCTAAGGTACTCTGCCGGGGATTTTCCGTCCACGCGGCCGAGGAACAGGCCGGGCAGCAAGTGCGCCACGCGCGCCTCGATCGCCGCGCGCGGTTCCCAAGCTACGCGCGCCAGATAGGTCGAGGCGAGCGCGTCGTAGCAGGCGAGATACTGCTCGCGCCACTGCGGCCGCCACAGGCATTTCAGCAGCATATGATTGAGGCAAAAGGCGAGATCGAAGGCCGGATCGCCGTACCAGGCGCATTCGGCGTCGAGCAGGATGGGGCCGCGCGCCGCGACCAAAATGTTTTTCGGGCTGAGGTCGCCATGAACCAGGGCGAACTTGTTGCGCGCGGTTGTTTCGGCGAGTTCGCCGAGGCGCGCCGCGCAGTCCGGATGGTGCGCGGCGGTGGCGAGCAAATAGGGCTCCAGCCGGATCGGGTAAAAAATGTGATCGTTGGCAAAGCGCTGTGCAATATCCGCGCGCTGCGCCGTCCCGGCGTGGATAGCGGCGATGGCGCGCGCGACCGCCGTGGCCGTTTCGCTGCGGATGTTGCCGTCGCGCAACTCGTTTTTCCACACCGGGTGCGCGGCGGGGTCCAGGTATTCCATCGCGAACGCGCCCGCTTGCGCGTCCTCGCCGAGGATGCGCGGCGCGCAGCCCGGCGCCAATTGCTCGGCCACGCGCAGCCATTCGACTTCGGCATGATTGCGTTCCACCGGCGCGCGCCAGTCGGCGGCGACCTTGAGCTTGGCCAGCGCGCGCTTGAAGCAAAAGGAAAGACCCGGTGAACGCCCGGGCAGGGTTATGCGCAGGATGTCAGAGGACACGCCGCCGGCCAGGGTTTCGGCGCTAAAGGTTTCACCCGGGCGCAGCAGCCCCATGCGCTCCAGCGCGATCCTCAAGTTCTGTTGCGGCTCTTCGATCACCGATTACTGTTCAAACGGGCCGTTTCAAGGTTGCCTGCCATTCCGCGGCCAATGGCCGAGAAATCTGCTTCTTGTTTTGATGGAAAAAAAGATTCGTCGCGGTGCGCCCCGAAGGTCTCGATCCCCCCTGAGGGGAAAGTCCTCTTGGGGGACTCGGAATAATGGGATGGTCGCCCCTTCCTGAAACGGCATCGAAGTGCCAAAGT
>JBQMQE010000221.1:0-7674 GCA_052172655.1 Burkholderiales bacterium | reverse complement strand
CAGCTACATCGACCTGGGACCCGGCCGGCCGACCCTTAGCCTGTCCTTCAACACGCCAGGAGATGAAGAAGCGACTGAGCGCAAGCTGCGGGAAATTTATTCGAGCCGGATGAAGCTGCCGCCTTTCTTCAGCAACCTGCTGCCCGAAGGCGTGCTGCGGGAATACATGGTCAAGCGCATGAAGATCCACCACGACCATGAATTCGACATTCTCATGGCGCTGGGCGCGAGCCTGCCCGGCGCGGTTCGCGCGCTCCCGGCAGATGAACTGCCGCAGTCCGCCATCAACTACCGGCCTGGCACCACGCACGCCGCACCCGACGAAACACCGATCAAATTCTCGCTGGGCGGATCACAACTCAAGTTCTCGATGATCGAGCGCGGCGGACGATTCACGCTTGCCGATGGCAACGACGAATGGATCGTCAAACCCCCTCACCCGACCCATCCCAGCGTCCCGGCGAACGAGTACACGATGATGCGGCTGGCCGCCGCTGCCGGAATACAGACGCCCGAAGTCAAACTGGTGAAACTCGATGATGTTGATCTGGGCGGCCTCGCCGGTCTCTCGATACCGCAATGGGAAACCTGGGCTTATGCAATCAAACGTTATGACCGAACCGCGGAAGGCAGCGTCCATGTCGAAGATTTTGCGCAGGTATTCAACGTTCATGCCGACCAGGAATACAAGGCGACCAACTACGACACGATAGGCAGGTTGATCTTCGATCTTTTTCCCAATCGGTTCGAGCAGATCGCGGAATTCGTCCGGCGGCTGGTGGTCAACATTCTCATCGGCAACGGCGACGCCCATCTCAAGAACTGGTCGGTGATCTATCGAGACAAAGTCACGCCCCAGTTGGCGCCGGCATACGACCTGGTATCGACTATCCAATACGTCGCCAACGACACCCTCGCACTGAATCTCGCTGGTGAGAAAGGCTTCGCATCCATCGACGAGGCGCACTTCGACCGGTTGGCTCGCCGCATGGAAGCACCACCGAAATTCGTGCTGGAAACCGTCAAAGAGACAGTGGCAACCGCGCGCAAGGATTGGCCCGAAGTCATTCGCGAAATAGGTCTGCCGGAAGATCTGCGCGAACGCCTCTACCACCACTGGGGCAGGCTTTCCGAATTTCTACGGATAAGGCAATAACTGAACACTTGGACCGGCGATAGGGACGATCTGCGGATGCCAGGCGAGCAAGCCTCAGCCCAGCTTGGCTTCCAGCGCCTTCGCCTGATGTTCAAAATCCGCCGGGCGGCGCTTGCTGAATGTCAGCAGGTTCGCGAGCTTCCAGCGCAGTGCCGGCAAATCGGCGGCATGCGGGCATTGCAGCAAGGTCCAGTCTGGCTGCGCGCGTGAAAGGCCTGTCAGGAAATGACGCTGTTCGCCGGTCAGCCGTTGCGGCAATTCCGCGCGCAGGCGCGCGCGCGTTTCCAGCAGCGTCTCAAGGCTGACCGGATCCGCAGTCATGCCGACGAAGGTGTTTCGGTATTCATCAGCGATGTCCTTGTCGTTGCCGAACAAGACCTCATGGGTCGGCCGGTTGTGACCGGCCAGGTAGGTGACGAAGCACTCCACCGTCGCGTCGGACAAACCGTCGGCGGCGAACATTTGCCACGCATCGAACAGATCGCGGGGATGTTGCCGGTCCATCGCGGCCACAAGTTTGCTGCCGTAGAGTTCGGCCGTGGCGAGCACGGGTAATTCGAGTTCGGCGCCGAACATGTCAGCCGTCCTAGGCGTCAGGCCGCGCCGCTCGACCGGCAGAACGGTTCCACGGAAAACCGCATTGACTTCGACCTTCACCTGGTTGTCTGCGCCCTCGATCAGCAGTTTGGTATCGCCGAGATCCTTGCTCGCCACCTTGCGCGTACGCATGCCTCGTTTCGCGAGCCGCCCGGCGATCGCATCGATCTCGCCGGCGATGGCCGCCAGTGCCTGCTCGCGCGGGATTTGCCATGGTGTGTAGACCACGTCGATGTCGACCGACAGGCGCGGCATGTCGCGCACGAAGAGATTGATGGCGGTGCCGCCCTTCATCGCGAAGATGTCGTTGGCGAACACTTCAGGGGCGGCGGCCAGCAGCAAGCGCACGGCATCGGCATAGGCCTTATCCATGCGGTTTCAGGCTCAGCAAGGTGCCGTCTTTCAGGCGGGTCATCCAGCGCTTGTCGCTGCCGACCGGCAGCTTGTACTGCTGCTGGAGGGCCGCGACATCCACCACCTTTGTCTCGCGCGCCCAGGTCAGGAAGAGGCGCACTGTCTTGACGCTGGTGCAACAGACAAGCAGGCGGCCAAGCATTTCCTTGCGCGGGTTGCTCAGGCCCTCGAACAGGTTGCGCGCTTCTTCCAGGCCCTGATGGGTGCCCACGTCGTACAGCAACTCGAGCAGCGCGCGCTCGGGCACCGACACGCGCAAGCCCTCGGTCGCGCCGGGTGGCGTGGTCAGGCTCTTTGCGGCCAGCGCCTCATCCGGCCAATCGAACAACCGGGCCGACACGTAACGCGCGGGAAAGCGCGTGGTGAACCATGCGGGCAGCGCGAAGCGCACATCGCCCCAGAGCACCCACTGCTCGCGCGCGGCCAGATTGTGGCGCACGCCCTGCAAGGCGAGCGCGCTCTTGCCTGCCAGGTGCAGGCCGGCGACGCGGGTCTGAAGGAACTTGATGGTCCCGTGCACGCTCAGTTCGTCGGCAGGAAAGGCGTACACGCCCTGCGCCAGCCGGACCAGCCAACCCGTCCCGGCGTAGTGGGCTGCCAGCTTCGCGGAGACGCCCAGGCGCGCGAGCGCGTCCACATCGAATGGCGCGCCGCGTGGAAGGCTGGTCTGGAGTTGCTTGATTAGAGAATGTCTCGAAGTTCCCATATAGGGTGAATATTACATTATTTTTTAATCAATAACAGGTGAATTGATTAGATAAACCATGAATATTCATATTTCATTGTAATTATTGAACTATATCTAATCACAGGCGATTTTCATCCTTGGTTTCCTTGCGCGCTTCGTATTGCGCGAGTCCCAGCGCTTTCTGCCCCACATGCTGTTCGCCCATCGGCGAGGGAAAAACGAAAATGGCGTGAAACACTCTGCGCGCCGTCAATAGCTCAATGGCCTGGCTTGGAAGCATCACGGCATGCGGCTCACCGTTCTTTGTCTCGCGGATCGTCCAAACCGCACGCTCAAGATCGATATCGCGCCAGAGCGCAGCGACCACCTCGCCCGAGCGGCAGCCGGTGAACAGCATGAGGGCCAGCGCATCGCGCACGGTACGGCTGTAGGGGCTGCGTGGCAGCCACCGGATGTACGTCGCGAGCTCGGCATCGGTAAATGCGCGCTTCCTGCGCACCTGGGGTGCCCCTTTGATACCCAGCGTCGGAAATACGAAGTCGTCGCGAATGCGCCCTTGTTCTGCAGCGTGGGCATAGGCGCAACGTATGCGCGAAAGCAGATAAGTGCCGCCGCGCGGCGCACGTTTCAACATGGGTCGGATGACTTCATCCTGTAGTTCGCGCCGTGTTAATCCGGCCGCAGCGCGATCCCCGAGTTTTGGAAGCAAGTCGCGTCGCAACAGCCGCGCGCCCTCCGCACCCCTCTTCTGTTTGCTCAGTTTCTCTGCAACGAAATCCTCAACCAGGTTCTCGACCGTATAGCTCGCCAGTTTTTTGGCTTCACGCTGCCGCCGCGCTTCGGTGCGTACCTGCTGTTTCTGCAATTGCGGATCGACGCCCCGTTCGCGTTCAAGTTTGAGCCTTCCCAATGCCTTACGCGCCTCCGCCAGTGTCATGGGACCAAACTCGCCGAGCTTGATCTCGCGCAGTGCGCCATCACTTGCCCGGTAGCGGTAGAAAAATACGCGGGCGGCATTCGTGCGGCGTACCCGCAATCCCGGGTGATCGGGATCGCCGCACTCGTCACCAGCACGCATGTCGGCGATAATGCGAGGGGTGAACATTGGTGGCGGTCTTTTCATTTCGCGATTTCTTTTGATCTCGAACCGAGCGTAAACCTATACCGCCACCTATACCAAACCGCCTGACAAGGCTGGGCAAGAATGGTCAAGTCTGCACTCGCAGTGCAGTAAGAAAATTGGATTTAGCGCCATTGGTACAAATGGTTACGAGCAGTTTTCGCAGGGAAGACAGCAACTTGAAAGACCCCGGTTTTAGCAACCATACTCCGATGATGCAGCAGTACCTGCGCCTTAAAGCGCAGCATCCTGACATCCTGCTGTTCTACCGCATGGGCGATTTCTACGAGCTGTTCCACGAGGACGCGGAGAAGGCGGCGCGGCTGCTCGACATCACGCTCACCACGCGCGGCGCTTCCGCCGGCGCGCCGATCAAGATGGCCGGCGTGCCCTATCACGCGGTCGAGCAGTATCTGGCGAAACTGCTGAAGCTGGGCGAGTCGGTGGCGATCTGCGAGCAGATCGGCGATCCGAAGACTTCCAAGGGGCCGGTGGAGCGCGCGGTCACGCGCATCGTCACCCCGGGCACGCTCACCGACTCGGCCTTGCTCGACGAGAAATCCGACAACCTGCTGCTCGCGCTATCGGTCGAAGACAATAGCGCGGGCCTCGCCTGGTTGAGTCTCGCCAGCGGCGAGCTGCGTGTGGCGGAGATCCCGCAGCGGCTGCTCGCGGGCGAGCTCACGCGCCTGCGCCCGGCGGAAATCCTGGTCGCCGATCGCGCATCGCAGCCGGGACTAAGCGGTTCCGCCGCGATTACCCATCTGCCCGAATGGCATTTCGATTACGCCGCCGCGCGCGAGCAATTGCTCAAGCATTTCAACGTGCGCTCGCTCGCCGGCTTCGGCTGCGAGGACCTGCGGCCGGCCATCGCCGCGGCCGGCGCGCTGCTCGAATACGCGCGCAAGACCCAGGGCCAGGCGCTGTCCCACGTAAATGCGCTGCGCCCGGAGCGCGCCGGCGACTACGTGCGCATGGACGCGGCCACGCGGCGCAATCTGGAACTCACCGAAACGCTGCGCGGCACGCCGGCGCCCACCCTGTACAGCCTGCTCGACGGCTGCGCCACCGGCATGGGCAGCCGCCTGCTGCGCCACTGGCTGCATCATCCCCTGCGCGACCGCGCCGTGCTGGCGAACCGCCACGAGGCGGTGGAAGAGCTCGCTCCAGGCCCAGGCACCGCCCTGCGCGAGGCATTGCGCCGCATCGCCGACGTCGAGCGCATCGGCGCGCGCATCGCCTTGAAAAGCGCGCGGCCGCGCGACCTCTCCGGCCTGCGCGACACGCTCGCCGCCCTGCCCCAACTGGCGACGCCGCTCGAGCGCGCGTCCGCGCCGCGCCTGGCCGAGCTGCGCGACGCTCTGGCGGTGCCGACCGATTGCGCCGCCCTGCTGACCCGCGCCATCCTGCCGGAGCCCGCGAGCCTGCTGCGCGAGGGCGGCGTCATCAATGAGGGCTACGACGCCGGCCTGGACGAGCTGCGCGCCCTGCAGACCAACTCGAGCGAGTTCCTGGTGGCGCTCGAAGCGCGCGAGCGCGAGCGCAGCGGTATCCCCAACCTCAAGGTGGAGTACAACCGCGTGCACGGCTTCTACATCGAGGTCACCCACGCCCACGTGGAAAAAATTCCGGCCGATTACCGCCGGCGCCAGACGCTGAAGAACGCCGAACGCTACATCACGCCGGAACTCAAGCGCTTCGAAGACAAGGCCTTGTCCGCGCAGGAGCGCGCGCTGGCGCTGGAAAAGGCGCTGTACGAGCAGGTGCTGGAGGCCATGCAGCCGCATATTCCGGCGCTGCAGCGCATTGCGAGGAGCCTGGCCGAACTCGACCTGCTGGGCTCGTTTGCCGAGCACAGCCTGCGTCTGAACTGGTGCCGGCCGCAATTCGTGGATGAAGCGCTGATCGAAATCGAGGCCGGACGCCATGCGGTGGTCGAATCGCAGGTGGACCAGTTCATCGCCAACGACTGCCGGCTGAACGCCACGCGCCGACTGCTGTTGATCACCGGGCCGAACATGGGCGGCAAATCCACTTACATGCGCCAGGTGGCGCTGATCGTGCTGCTCGCCCACGTCGGCGCCTTCGTGCCGGCGCGCGCCGCGCGCCTGGGCCCCATCGACCAGATATTCACGCGCATCGGTGCCGCCGACGACCTCGCCGGCGGCCGCTCCACCTTCATGGTGGAAATGACCGAGAGTGCCAATATCCTGCACAACGCCACGCCAACGAGCCTGGTATTGATGGACGAGGTCGGGCGCGGCACCTCCACTTTCGACGGCCTGGCGCTGGCCTGGGCGATCGCGCGCCATATGATCGAAAAGAACCGCTGCTACACTTTGTTCGCAACGCACTACTTCGAACTGACGCGGCTCGCGCTGGAATACCGCGAAGCGGCCAACATCCACCTGGACGCGGTGGAGCACAAGGATTCCATCGTGTTCCTGCATGCGGTGGAGGAAGGGCCGGCCTCGCAAAGCTACGGCCTGCAGGTGGCGGCGCTCGCCGGCGTGCCCGGCAGCGTGACGCGCGCGGCCAAGCGCTATCTGCTGCAACTGGAACAGCAGAGCCTCACGCGCGGCGGCCAGACCGATCTCTTCGCCGGCGCGCCGCCCTTGCCCGAGAGCGAGCCGCACCCGGCGCTGGATCTGCTCGCGGCGCTCAAGCCGGATGAGCTCAGCCCGAAAGAAGCGCTGGAGCTGCTGTACAAACTCAAGAATCTCTGATGCGCATTGTTCTTTGCCTCGTGCTGGCGCTCCTTGCGGGGCTGGCCCAGGCCGAAAACCCCGCGCGCTTTTCCTTCGCCATCGTCGGCGATGCGCCTTACAGCACCTTCGAAGAAGCCGTGTTCGCGCAAATGCTGCAGGAGACCGACGCGGAAGACCTGGCTTTCGTCGTGCATGTCGGCGATATCAAGAGCGGCGGCAGTCCTTGCAGCGACGAGCTGTACGAACAGCGCAAGCGCATGTTCCAGCTATCGCGCCATCCGTTCATCCTGGTCCCGGGCGACAACGAATGGACCGATTGCCACCGCAAGTCGGCAGGCGGCTACGATCCGCTCGAGCGTTTGGCCAGGCTGCGGCAGGTGTTTTATGCAGGCGACCTGAGCCTGGGACTAAGCACGCTCAAGCTTGAGCGCCAGAGCGATGATCCCGGCTCCGCCGCCGCGTTTCGCGAATACCGCGAGAACGTGCGCTGGGTCGTGAACGGCGTGCTGTTCATCGGGCTGAACATTCCCGGCAGCAACGACAACTACGGACGCACGCCGCAAATGGACACCGAGCACGCGCTGCGCGGCCGGGCCAACGCCGCATGGCTGGCGCAGGGCTTCGATCTCGCGCAAAAAATGGACTACGCCGCGGTGTTCGTGATTATCCAGGCCGACCCGCATTTCGAACGCTCGTTGCGTCGCCCGGCAAACGTGACCGACGGCTATGCCCAATTCAGACAGGAGTTGCTCGCGCACACGCTCGCCTTCGGCAAGCCGGTAGTGCTGGTGCACGGCGATGGCCACCGCTTTCGCGTCGATCAGCCTCTGCTCGATCCGGCGACGCGCGCGCGCGTCGGGCAGTTCACGCGCATCGAGAGTTTCGGCTCCCCGCTGCTCGACTGGATCAAGGTGACGCTGGATCCGGGCAAGCCCGAGTTCATGTCTATCAGGACCGGCAAGCCGGTGAATCCGGAGTCGCAGTACTAAGC
>JBQMQE010000220.1:0-7719 GCA_052172655.1 Burkholderiales bacterium | reverse complement strand
CCATAGGCAGCGTCCGGCGGCGTCTTGCAGGTCTTATTTGACCAGGTTCGGCATGAGGGTGCGCGGCAGCCACAGCATCGCGTCCGGCACCAGGATCACCAACAGCAGCACGAGCAGCATGGGAATGAACAGTATCAGCGTGTCCCTGACCGCGTCCTTGATCTTGATGCCGCCGATGGTGCAGGAAATCATCAGGCACAGCCCATAGGGCGGTGTCACCAGTCCGTAAGCGATCGAGATCACGCCTATGATCGCAAAATGAATCGGGTGCATGCCGACGCTTTCGGCCAGCGGCGCGAGTATGGTGCCGACGATGATGATCGCCGGAATGGCATCGATGAAACAGCCGATCACGATGAAGCAGAACGCGGTGATGAAGGCCACGCTGGTAATGCCGCCGCCCCAGCCGGACACCATGTCCACGAACAGTTGCGGAATGTGGAAATAGGCGAGCAGCCAGCCGAAGGCCGATGCCGTGCCGATGCAAAACAGCGAAATGGCGGCAAAACGTCCGGAGTCGTACATGGTTTCGCGCAATTGCTTGAGCCCCAGGCGCCGGTAGATGAATATTCCCAGCGCCATGGCGTAAAGCACGGCCACCACCGACGCCTCGGTCGGGGTGAACAAACCGCCGACGATGCCGCCGACGATGATGCCCGGGGTCAGAATCGGCAGGATCGCCTGCCCGATGGCCGACACCAGTTCGCCCCTCGTGGGTTTCGCGTAGACCGGGTAGTTGCGCCGCTTGGCGTAGATGTAGACCACGACCATGAAGGACAGGCCCATCAGCGTCCCGGGCAGAACGCCGGCGAGAAACAGGCCGCCGATCGAGACCGAAATGACCCCGCCCCAGACTACCATCAGTATGCTCGGCGGAATGATGACGCCCATCACCGCCGCACAGGCGACCAGCGCCACTGCGAATTCGATATCGTAGCCCTGCTTCTTCATTGCCGGGATCAGCACGCCGCCGACGCCGGCGGCTTCGGCGGTGCTGGAGCCGGAGATGCCGGCGAACAGCATGCTGACCAGCACGCTGACATGGCCCAGCCCGCCCGGCAGCCAGCCAACCAGGGCGCGCGACAGATTGATCAGCTTGTCGGTGATGCCGGCGGCATTCATCAGGTTCGCGGCCAGCATGAAAAACGGTATCGACAGCAGCAGAAACGAGTTATACGACTTCAGCATTTCGTTGAGCAGCAGGAACGGCGTCAGCCGGTCATCGATGAAAAATACCGGAACGCAGGCGAGCCCCAGCGCGAATGCGACCGGCACGCGCACGATCACCAGCAGCGCGAACACGCCGAACAGAATCAGCGCGACTTCAACCGGCCCCATGAGCGCCGCCTTTCCCTTTTTTCATCAGCTGAATGTCGTCGTAGAAACTCTCCAGAGTAAATATCACCCAGGTGAGCCCCGCGACCGGCCAGGCGAGGTGGATGGTGACCATGTTGATGCCGGTCAATTCCGAGCTCTGGTCATAGCCGAACTGGGCGAATCTCCAGCCGAAGCCGAGGAAAATCAGCGCGACCAGAAATATCGCCACATGCACGACGATGCGGCTCAGCGCCAGGCCGGCGGCAGTCTTCGGATGCGGCAGCACATCAACGTCGAAGTGCGTGCCGTCGCGCACGGCGACGCTGGCGCCGAGCATGATGATCCAGATCAGGCAGAAGCGCGCCATTTCCTCGGTCCAGATGTAGTTGGGGACAATGTCCGTGAACCGGGCCAGAATCTGCATGGTAACCGGCAGGATCAGTATCGCAATCAAGAACGTCAGCAGCCATTGCAGGCCGCGGTAGATCCAGTCTATGAATTTTCGCATCACATTCCCATGGAATGACTGAATGCAGGCCGGCACGGCATCGGTACGGCGCAGCCAGCGCTTCTGCCGTACCGAACGGGGCCGTTACTTGATCGCGTTGATGCGCGTGTAGATTGCGTCGGCGCCGATTTCCTTGGCGTAAGCCGCCAACACCGGTTCCATGGAGTCGCGCAGCTTGTCGCGTTCGTCGAACTTCACCTGCTTCAGCTTGCCCTCTTTCTCCAGCTTCTGCAGTATCGCCGTGTCCGAACTCGACTCGAGCTGGCGTTCCCAATCGCCCGCCTCGGCCGCCGCTTTGCGTATCGCCGCCTGCAGATCAGCCGGCAGCCGGCGCAAAGCTTTGCCGGAGAAGCAGATCGGCCGGATGCTGATCGAGTGTCTGGTGAGCATCAGGTTGGGCGCCACTTCGTAGAATTTCATCTGCTCCACCCCTGCCGCCTCGTTGTCCCCGGCCTGGATCACCCCGGTCTGAATGCCGTTGTAGATTTCGCTGTAGGCGATGACCGTCGGCGACATGCCGGCAGCGGCGAAGGTGCGCGTCCAGATCGGAGCGCCCTGCACCCGGATCTTGAGGCCCTTCAGCTCGGCCATGTTGTGTATCGCCTTGTTGGCGAAAATGTTGCGCACGCCGCCGCCGCCATAACCGAGCAGCAGCACGTCGGCCTTTTTGGCGATCTCGTCGGCAATGGGCTTGAGCACGTCGCGGGCGATCACCTTGTTCATTTGATCGTGGTCGCGAAACACGAAAGGCGCGTCGATGAACGGTGCAGCCTTGGCGAAGGTCGCCATGTGCGCCGGGGAAACGATCGCATAATCGACCGAAATGCCCTGGTTCATGTAGGCGAAATAGTCCTTCTCCAGCCCGAGCTCGCTGTTCTTGTGCAGCACGAAGTTGATCGGCTTGCCGTAATACTTCTTCACCAGCTCCTCGAATTTCAGCAAACCCTTGGTGAAGGGATGCTCATCGCTGAACTGCGACGCGCCGTGCAGCGTGATCACCTGGGCGCCGGCCGGCAGCGCAAATGCAGCCGCAACTACAGCCCCTGCAATACTGGACAAAAAGCTCCTTCGTTTCATGGTGTCTCCTTTGGTGGGTGATTTGGGGGTTGCCGCAGTTACTACCTTCGGTAGTTCGTTCATCCTCAATTCGCCGGCGCCTTCAACTGCGGCGCAGCGCTCATTTTTTCTTCGCTTTCTTCGCCACTTTGTTCGTCGATTTTTTGGCAGGCTTCTTCGCTGCCTTCTTTTTTGCGGGCTTGTTCGCAGCCTTCTTTGTCGGCAGAGGCGCCGGGTTGGGCACGGCTTCGACATGAGTGAAAGCGCCGCCCTGGTACAAGTCGCCTAGCGCATGGCCCGGCCCTTCCTTTGCCAGGATTTCAGGCGCGTAGACTTCCGAATCGTCCCGGGGCTTGTAACCCAGACGGTAGGCGTTCGAGTTGTCGTACCAACTGCGCGTGTTGCGCGACACGCCGTAGACGATCTCGAAACGAATGTCCGGATGCTCCAGGCCTATGGTCACCAGCTGCGCCAGGTCGCGCGGCGAGAGCCAGATCGACAGCCGCCGCTTGTCGATCGGCGCCGGGTTGACGTTGCCGATGCGCAGGTTGAACACCTGCATGCCGTACTTGTCGGCGTACAGGCTGCCGATGGCTTCGCCGAACACCTTGGACACGCCGTAGCGTCCGTCGGGCTTGATGTAGACGCGGTGATCGATGGTCTGCTTGCGCGGATAGAAACCCACTGCATGATTGGAAGTCGCGAACACGATGCGCTTCACGCCGTTCCTGCGCGCGGCCTCGAACACATTGTAGCAACCGATGATGTTGGCGCTGAGTATGCCTTCCCACGGGCCTTCGACCGAATAGCCGCCCAAATGCACGATTGCGTCCACGCCCCTGGTGATGCGCAGCGCGTCGGCCATGTTCGAGATGTCGGCGCGCGCGAATTTTTCCCCTTTGGCCGGCGCGAGCGGCCGCAGGTCGGACAGACGCAGAGTGTACTTGCCCGCCAGTTCGTGCCGCAGGTGGGTGGCCACGTCGCCCGCCGCCCCGGTGATCAAGATGGTTTTCATGTTTGCAGCCTCTCCTTTCTGGTCCAGTGCAGCGCGTTTACCGCGCCCTTGGGCACGCGGCCCTTGATGATTTCGGCGGCCTGCGCCACCGTTTCCAGCGACTGATGCTCTATCGATTCCGGCGTCAGCCCGGCCACGTGCGGCGTCGCGATGACTTTCGGATGGCGCGCAAGCGCCGGCGTAGGCATCTGGTCGGGCGCGCGGCCCACGTCCAGCGCGCAGCCGCCGAGATGGCCCGAGTCCAGCGCCTGCTGCAGCGCTTTTTCATCCACCAGATTGCCGCGCGACGCATTGATGAAAAACGCGCCCGGTTTCATTTTCGCGAACGCCTGTGCATTCATCAGGTTCTCCGTCGCTTCGCTGGCAAGCGCAAGGCAGACGACGAAATCGGACTGCGCGAGCAGCTCGGGCAAGGCTAGCTGTACCAGCGCCGCATGCTCGAGCGTTGCATACGGATCGGATACCAGCACGCGCATCCCCATCGCGAGACCCAGTTCGCATTGATAGCGCCCGATCTGGCCGTAGCCGATCACGCCCAGCGTGGCGCCGCGCAACTGGCGGCCCATGGGCGCAGCCGGCACCTTGCCGGCGTGATAGACCGCGCTGGCAGCGCTGAGTCCGCGGCCGAGATCGACCATGGCACCGACCGCCCACTCCGCCACCGAGGCAACGAAGCCCGCGCTCGCCTGGGTGACGAGGATGCCCATTTCGCTTGCCGCCGCAACGTCGACATTGCGGATATCGATGGCGCAGCGCGAGAACGCGACCAGGTCGGGCGAATTGCGAAACAGCTCCGCCTCTCCCGGCGTCTGGCGATAGGAAACGATCAGCTCGCACCCGCGCGCAGCCTCGATCAGCTCCTGCGTGGAGAGCTCGCGCCCGGCGCTGTTGAAGCGCACCTCGCCCAGCGCTTTGAGCCGCGCGACCGCCCTGTCGCCGTAGTAGTTCCTCAGCGCTTCAGGCGGGTGGGTAAGAAATATTTTTGCCACGTGCCCACTCGAATCGGTTGACGGTAAACACCTGGTGACAGCTCAGGCCGCGTCCAGTCCAGGCATGGCAAATCCGGCCTGCTTGAGCTCGGCGATCAGCGCTGCCGCCTGCTCGGCGCCGATTTCGACCAGCGGCGGACGCACCGTGGCCCAGGCAGCATGCCCGCTCCAGTGCGCGATGGCCTGCTTCATCGCCGGGATCATCGGATATTTCTGGAAAATGCCGCGCACCTGGTCCAGGCCCGCCTGCAATGCGTCGGCATCGGCCGCTTGCCAATTGGCATAAAGCTTGTGGATCGCCGCCGGATTGACGTTGGCGGTGGCGCTGATGCAGCCCTTGCCGCCGTTGCGCATGCCGGCGAGCAGAAAAGTTTCGCTGCCGGGAAACACATCGAAGCCGTCCTTGGCAAACGCATCCAGCGTCGCCTTGGTGTTGTTCCAGTCGCCCGACGAATCCTTGGTGCCGGCGATGCTTTTCGGATAGGCCTTGAGCAGGCGCTCGATCAGTTTCAGGCTGATCGGTACCTGGCTCACCTGCGGAATGTGATACAGGTAGATCTGCAGCCGCGCATCGCCTACGCGCTCGACGATCTCGGCGTAATTGCGGTAGAGGCCCTCGTCGGACACGCCCTTGTAGTAGAACGGCGGCAGCATCAGCGCGCCGGCGCAGCCTAGCTTCACCGCATGCGCCGTGAGGCGCACCGAGTCGGTGAGCGCGCAGCAGCCGGTGCCGGGCATCATGCGCGCCGGATCGACCCCGGCTGCGACCAGCTTTTCCAGCAATTCCATGCGCTCGCCCGCGGCCAGTGAATTCGCCTCGGAATTGGTGCCGAACACCGCCAGGCCGACATTGTTCGCGACCAGCCACTTGCACTGGCGCACGAAGCGCTCGGTATCGGGGCTCAAATCGGCCTTGAACGGGGTGACGACGGGGGACAGTACTCCGGTAATCCGTTGGCTCATGCTAATTGCTCCAGTTGGCGTTGCATTCGAAGGGGAGGCGCAGTGCTGCCGCGCACGATGAGGCTGAATTGCACTTGCGTCAGCGCCACCATGGGCTGCACCTTGGGCTGCACCTCGACGCAGCCGAGCAGGTACTCGGCCGCGCGCGCGCCGATCTCGTCGGCGGGCAGGCGCATGGTGGTGAGCGGCGGGTTCAGATGCGCCGCGAATTCGGCGTCGTTGATGCCTGCTATGGATAGGTCGCGCGGCACCGCCAAGCCTAAGCGCACGGCTTCGCTCAGGGCGCCGAAGGCGAGGCTGTCGGTACCGCAGATCACCGCGGTGGGCCGGGGCTGCTCCTGCATCAGAGCGCGCAGCGCCAACTGACCCTCGACGATCTTGTACGGTCGCTCGGTCACCCGCACCCGCGGCGGCGGCAAGCCGCGCGCGGCGAGCACTTCGCGTACGCCCGCGACCCGGTCCGCCGCGCGGTCGCTGCGCGTGCCTACCTGCGCGATCACGCCGAATTGCGCGTGCCCCAGGTCGAGCAGATAGTTGGCCAGCGCGCGGCCGATCTCGCGATTGTCGAAGCCTATGCTCGGGTGCGCCGCATCGAGTACCCAGGTGGTGACGAAGGGGATGTTCTTCGCCTGCAGCAACTGATATATCTCGGGTGCGTGATTTCCGCCCACCAGCATCATGCCCGCCACCGCCTGCGCCGCCAGCGCCCGCACCTGGCGCAACTCTTCCGCGGAATCGTAGTTGGAACTGGCCAGGAGCAGCGTGTACCCGGCTTCCGCCAGGCGCCGCTGCAAGGCATCTATACCCAGCGCAAAATTCACGTTTTCCAGAGTCGGAATCACTGCGCCTATGGTGCGCGAGCGCTGCGAGGCGAGAGCGCGCGCCGCCGCATGCGGCGTGTAGCCCAGCCGGGTCGCCGCCGCCAGCGCACGTTCACGCAAGCCTGCCGCAACGGCACTGTTGCCGTTCAGCGCGCGCGACACGGTGGCGACCGACACCCCGGCGGCGCTGGCGACGTCGCGCACCGTGACCGAGTTCGCGCTCGGCCGCGGCATGCGCTTTTTGGGCTGTGCTGGCTGCTTCAAGCTATCCTCATGCAGGCTTCTCAGCCGGTGCAGCCCGGCGCAGGAAATCGAAATCGCAGCCATCCTCGGCCTGCAGCACGCTATTCATATATAGCTTGGCGTAGCCGCGCTCGGCCGCAGACGTACGCGGGCGGTGCGCGCTGCGGCGTCGCGCCAGTTCCGCCTCGTCCACCAGCAGTTCGAGTTTGCGCCCGGACACCGACAGGCGGATGCGGTCGCCATTCTTCACCAGCGCCAGCGGTCCGCCTATGGCAGCTTCGGGCGAGACGTGCAGCACGATGGCGCCGAAGGCGGTGCCGCTCATGCGCGCGTCCGAAATGCGCACCATGTCCTTGACGCCGGCGCGCGAAAGCTTGGTCGGAATCGGCAGGTAGCCCGCCTCGGGCATGGCGTAGCCGCTCTTCGGCCCCGCATTCTGCAGCACCAGGAAATCGTCCGCGGTCACGTCCAGGTCGGGCGCGTCGATGCGCGCCGCGAGATCGTCCAGCGATTCGAACACCACCGCGCGGCCTTCGCGCTCGAACAGCTTCGGGTCCGCCGCCGATTGCTTGATCAGCGCCCCGTTCGGCGCGAGGTTGCCGCGCAGCACGGCAATGCCGCCCTGCGGATAGATCGGATTGGCCAGCGGGCGGATCACGTCCTGCGCAAACGCGACGACGGCAGCATCCAGTTCTTCGCCCAGCGTGCGCCCGGTGACGGTGAGCGCGTCCAGGTGCAACAGCGGCCGCAGTTCGCGCAGCAGCGCCGGCATGCCGCCCGCCTTGTGGAAATCCTCCATGTAGTACA
>JBQMQE010000219.1:7272-7804 GCA_052172655.1 Burkholderiales bacterium | reverse complement strand
GTTTTCCTACAGCCTTCCTTCGCGATTAGCCGTCGAGTCGATCTCACCCACGCGAAAGGATTCGTAGATGACCAACATGGCGCTCTTTGCCGAGCAGCAGGTTCGCGCCGACCTCGCTCGGCTGCTGCTTGCCGCAGTCGAAGCCAGCGGCCGGACGCGCTGCGACATCGCGCGCGACGCGCAGATTCATAAGGATGCCCTTCGCCGTGTGCTGGCAGGTGATCGTTCTGCCAGCCTTGGCGAGGCCTTGCGCATTCTTGCTGCGAGCGGCGTTACCCCGCAGGCCCATATGCTGCTGTTCCTGGTCAGCAGCGGCGACCATGCGATTGCGTGGCTGCAATCGGATCTCGCGCAGTTCTTCGAGGACTTTACCGGCGAGCTACCGTCCGCACTCGAACGTGTTTTGGGTAACCAGGTCCACTCCGTGAGGCCGCGGTGGGCGAAGGGCACGGCGCACCGCGTCGCGCGGCTACTGTCCGACCATATCGATGAACTCGAGCGCAGGGACGCGCTGCTCGGTGATGGTTTCCCC
>JBQMQE010000219.1:306-7262 GCA_052172655.1 Burkholderiales bacterium | reverse complement strand
ACCTTGGGATCTTTCAAATCCACCATGCTGGCCGGCGCCGTTCCCAATCCCAACATTTCAATATGGCATAGCGCTTCCGGCCGTTGGCTGAATCCGGCGCGGATGGTTTTCAAAACGTCCAGGAATTCATTGCGGCTTTTGACGATCGGGCTTTCCTCTGGCCAGGGAGGTCATCATGGGTAAAGCGATCGATCCCGCACCGACCGCGCCGCGCAGGGAAACCCGGCTTATCCGCTTCCCCGAAGTCAAGCATCGCGTCGGACTGGGCAGGTCGACGATCTACCGCTGGATGGCTGAGGGCAGATTTCCCAAGCCGGTGCAGCTTGGCGGCTACGTCGTTGCATGGGCCGAAGATGACATTGAGACTTGGATCGCGAACAGATTGGTTTGACCCGATCGGAAACCGCTTGGCTGGTTCGATTCCCGAACTGCGCCGTCGTCCGTGCAACAGCTTGGATTGGCATACATAACCGAATCGCGAGTTTTTACGGGCCGCACGAAGATTACTGAAACCAAGGTTTGGTGGGCGGGTCTGGGCTAAGGCCAGACCATCTGCACACGGATGGGTGGGAGCGCAACGCTGAGACTGCATCGTCCGCTAGCATTCCCGATCGTTGTTCGGGCTTGCTGTGGCTGGGTGCCATGGGCAAAGCCCTGCACATGAAAGGCCTGCGCGAACCTATCCGGCTCATACCGCTGCTCTTTTTATGCGCAATCGCACTCGGCACGCTCGTTCTCAGCCTTCCTTTCTCAACCACCGAGGGTACGCGCGCGCCCTTTCTGACCGCTTTGTTCACAGCAACTTCGGCGATCTCGGTCACCGGCCTGATCGTCGTGGATACTCCCACCTACTGGTCGGCATTCGGTCAGGGTGCCATTCTGCTGATGTTCCAGATCGGTGGGCTCGGGATCATGACCGCCGCGACATTGCTGGGCTTGATGGCGGGACGTGGCTTCGGTTTGCGAGACCGCTTGGCGACTCAGGTGGAGCGATCCCGGCTCAATATTCTGGCGGTTCCCTCACTGATGAAGCTGATCGTGGCGATTACCCTTTCGGTCGAGCTTATAATCGCCGTCGCCCTTGCTGCCAGATTCGTATCGGCGTGGGACATGGAATGGGGCCAGGCGGCTTGGCACGGCATTTTCCATGCCGTCAGTGCATTCAACAACGCGGGCTTTTCGACTTTTTCCGATAGTCTGATGGGATTTCAGCACGACTGGCTGATCCTGGTGCCGATCGCTTTGGCGGTCGTCATATCGGCGCTTGGCTTTCCTGTCATGGAGGATTGGCGAGAACACGGTCTGCGCTGGCGTCGCTGGACGCTGCATTCGAAGATGACATTGGTGGGCACGGCCATCCTCCTCGTCTTCGGTTTCATTGCGACGCTGGCGATGGAATGGAGCAATCCGGCGACCCTTGGTCAGATGTCACTTAGCTCCAAGCTTCTCAACGCTGGATTTCATTCGGTCATGCCGCGAACAGCAGGCTTCAATAGCCTCGACCTGGGCGGGTATCGCGAAGAGACGCTGGTGGTAAATTACCTGCTGATGTTCGTTGGCGGAGGAAGCGCCGGCACGGCGGGAGGCATCAAGATCACGACCTTTCTCGTGCTGGTAGCCATCGTGCTGGCTGAACTGCTCGCGCGCCGCGACGCGGGAGTTTTCGGGCGCCGGTTTGGGCATGCGATCGAACGACAAGCGCTAACAGTGGCCTCGATTGCACTTGCGCTAGTCTTGTGCGCGACCATGTTCATCACCTCGGTCACGGCACTGCCACTCCAGGATGTCCTGTTCGAAACAATTTCAGCCTTCGCTACGGTAGGCCTTTCCACCGGCATCACTGCCGAGTTGCCTCCTTCGGCCCTGATCGTGCTGGCCATGTTGATGTTTATCGGTCGCGTCGGCACCATCACCGCCGCGACCGCGCTTGCCCTTGGCCGCAGCGATAGACCCTATCGATATCCTGAGGAGAATCCCATTGTCGGCTGATCCCCGTCCTCCAGTGCTTGTGATCGGCCTCGGCCGTTTTGGCAGTGCCGTAGCGGAGACGCTCGACCGAATGGGGCACGAAGTCTTGGGGGTAGACGCGGATCCCGAGATCGTACGCGACCACAAGGACGTTCTCACCCATGTCGTCGAGGCCGATTGCACCGAAGTCGAAACGCTGAGAAAACTGGGTGCGGCGGAATTCGACACCGCAGTCGTAGCGATCGGAACCAATGTCGAAGCAAGCCTGCTGACTGTCCTGGCACTATGTGATCTGGGGCTGACGAATATCTGGGCCAAAGCCACCAGCGCCAGGCATGGGCGCATTCTCGACCGAACAGGCGCGCACCATGTGGTATTCCCTGAACAGCGAATGGGCGAACGTGTGGCTCATCTCGTTAACGAGCGGCTGCTGGATTTCATCGCTTTCGGCGATGAGTTCGCCATCGCCAGATTGAAGGCGCCCGAACAAATCGTGGGCCTACCGCTGATCACGAGTCAGTGTCGGGCAAAATTTGATGTCACGGTTGTCGGGGTGAAACGCGTGGGCGAGGATTTCATTCACGCCGTTCCCGACACACTGATCCTTCCCGACGATGAGCTGGTCGTCTCAGGGAGGATCTCCAACATCGAAAAATTCTCTGCCATCTGACCGGCTCGATAGAGGCTGAAGTAAACATACGACGCACCCTAGGCGCGTTCACGCGATCCGCGTTGCTCAGCTGGCGGAAATGCGACGAATGGCCCTGTAATCATGTGACCTAGGACCCGAGGTCGGAGCCAAAATACCGCATATCGGCGGACGGGTGGACCAAACGTCTCGCATGCAACCCAGCAATCTGGCGGCATTCGCCTACCGATCTTTCCAAAGTTGATCCGATTTTTCACCCGCCGGAATCGGGGAGCGCAGCGCCCTAGTCTAGTCGGTACGGCGAAAGCTAATTGGTTGGTATGAGGTCGCTAGCTGCCATAACGTCACTCAGCCGACGGCCGGGTAATGCGGAACTTAGTGTCTTATCGTACCGCAACGCGATAACCGACGCCCGGCTCGTTCACGATCAACCGGGGATTGCTTGGATCCAACTCCATCTTTCGCCGCAGCGAACGAATGGCAACGCGCAGGTAGTCCAAGTCCTGTCGGTGCGCTGAGCCCCATACCGCTTCGAGCAGACCTTCGTGAGTGTAGACGCGGCCAGGCTTGTCCGCGAGCGCCCAGAGAAGGTTGAACTCGCGCGGCGTGAGATCGATACGGGCGCCTCGCAACGTTACGATGTGGCTGTTGCGATCTATGAAACCGTCCGCGAATTCGCGCGTGGCAGCATCGGCCAGAGGGCCTGCTTTGCGCCGCAGCGCAGAGCGCACCCGGGCAAGCAACTCTTCGCTGTCGAAGGGCTTGGTGACGAAGTCGTCGGCCCCCAGGTCAAGCGCTGCGACCTTTTCATCGGTCGCGTCGCGTGCGGTGAGTACGATCACCGCCAGACCCAACTTGGCCAGTTGCGGGACAATCTCCAACCCGTCACGGTCGGGCAGGCCAAGGTCAAGCAGCGCGACCAGCGGAGGAGGCTGCGCCGCGGCGAGGCGCAGCGCTTCGCCAGCGGTGGCGGCCTCAGAATGGCTTATTCCGATGCGGTCGAGCGCGCCCGTCAGCAGCCGGCGAATGGCTGGTTCATCGTCGACGATCAGGACTTCGCTACGCATCCCCAGGCCTCTTGTCCGGTTCGGCTGCGCTCGCGGGCAGCGCGATTGAAAATACCGCCCCCCCGCCTTCACGGTTACTGGCGGAGATAGCGCCCCCGACCGCTTCGGTGAAGTTCTTCGCGATCCACAGGCCGAGCCCCGAACCACCGACGCGGTCGCTACCTTCAAGCCGCTGGAAGCGGTCGAAGAGCGCTTCGCTGTTGGCAGGCAAGCCAGGGCCGCGGTCGAGCACGCGGCAGGTTGCGGTCGCATCGTCGCAATGCAATTCGACAATCACTTTGCTGCCTTCAGGCGAGAATTTCAGCGCATTGTCGATCAGGTTGATCAGCACGTGGCGCAGCAACAACGGATCGCTACGAACCAGCGGGCATTCGGCGTCGATCGCGGTTTCCACCCTTGCTGCCGGTTTGTCTTGCCGCAGATCGCGCAGAACGACGGTGACGACGTCGGTCAGGTCGACGCTTTCCCACTTCGGCTCGATCGTACCGTGCTCGATCCGCGAGGCTTCGAGCAGATCGTTGAGGAAGCGCTGCAGCCGACGCGATTCGGAACGCGCGATGCGCACTTCCTCGGAAAAGTCCCCCTCGGCTGGGATCGCATCGGTCGCGGCGATCACCGCGGTAAGGGGGGTGCGCAGATCGTGCGCGATACTGCCGAGCAAGGCCCCACGCAGCCGGTCGCGCTCGCGCAAGGTGCCGACCTGGCGAGCCTGCGCTTCGAGAACCAGCCGCTCGTGCGCCAGCGCCGTCTGGTCAACCAGAGATGCCAGCAGGGTCGCATCATCGGGGCGGATGACACGCTGCTGGAACGGGCGCGCAATCCCGAGCACGCCCATCGTGCCAAGCGCGGTCTTGAGCGGATGGAACTGCCAGTCAGAGGCGTTGAGTGTGCCCGTGTCACGGCCGGTTGGTTCGCCATTTTCAAGCGACCATCGGGCGGCGGCTTCGTCGACCAACTCGAGCTTTGGATACTTGTCGCTACCGCGCACTTCCAGTTTGTCGTCGTCGAGGGCGACGATTATCGCCTCGACATCGAGCAGTCCGCCGATTTCCCTGCAGGCGATCCGAGCGGTTTCGGCTTCGTCGGACAAGCTGCCCATGAGACCGGCAAAGCGGGCGAGCGAGGCGTTAAGGCGGGCAACGCCAGCGCTTGTCTCTGCCTGGCGCCGGATTTTACCGGCCAGTCCACCGATTACTCCGGCAACGAGAGCTAGGACAACGAAGGTGACGATGTCCGCAGAGCTGTAAATGTTGAGCGTGTGATACGGTTCGGTGAAAAAGAAATTGTAGCCCAGTGCCGCCCACAGGGCCGCCCAGAGTGCCGAGCGGATCGGCAGGAACGTTGCAGAAAGGATGACCGGCAGCAGCAGCAGCAGATCGATGGCGCTGGTCGATATCCACGGCGCGGCGAGATGGATCGCACCGATGGTCACAGCCACGCTGAAGAAAGCCAGAATGCTCTCGCGCCACGAATAAGGGTCGCTTGGCTTCGCCGGTTTCTCGTCCGCTTCGTCGAGTGGTACCACCTGCACCGCGACGCCTTGCGCCTTGCGGATCACGTCCTGCGCGACCGAGCCATGGCGCCATTCGAACCATCGGCTGCGTCGGCTCTTGCCGATGACGATCTGGCTCGCTCTTAATTCCTTCGCCTGATCAACCAGCGCCTGGCCGACGTCCGTGGCAGCGATGGTCATCAGGGAGGCACCGAGCGAAGACGCCAGGGCAAGGTTGTCAGCCAGCTGTTCGCGCTGGGAGCCGTGCACACCGCGAGCGCCGCCGCTCTCGATCACTACTGCGGTCCAGGGTGCCCGCATTATATCCGCCATACGCTTCGCCTGGCGGACCACGCGCGCGCCGCCTTTGCCCGGGCTGACGGCGACCATTAGCCTTTCGCCCGCGATAAAGTCGCTCTTTTCGCCGCTGATCTCGAGCTGATCGGCCAGCCGGCGATCGACGTTGCGCGCGGCAAAGCGCAGCGCCATCTCGCGCAAGGCGGCAAGCTTGGTCGGAGTAAAGAAGTTGGCAAGCGCGCGCCCGGCAGTGTCAGGCAGATAGACCTTGCCTGCCACGAGCCGCTCGATCAGCGCCTCGGGCGGCAGGTCGACGACAATCAGCTCCGCCTTGTCGAGGATGCTGTCGGGCACCGTTTCGCGCACCCGGATATGGGTAAACCCTGCGACGACGTCGTTGAGGCTTTCGATATGCTGGATATTGATCGTGGTTGCGACATCGATCCCCGCCACCAGCAGTTCGGCCACATCCTGCCAGCGCTTGGGGTGGCGGCTGCCGGGCGCGTTGGTATGGGCCAGCTCGTCGACCAGGATCAGGCCAGGCCGACGCTCGAGCGCCGCGTCGATGTCGAACTCGTCGAGCCGGTGCCTTTCGTGTTCGATTGAGCGGCGCGGAAGGAGTTCGAGCGGATCGAGCAGCGCCGCAGTTTCGCTGCGCCCATGCGTTTCCGCCACTCCGACGACGACGTCCACCCCTTCCGCCTGCCGCCGGGCTGCATCCTGCAGCATCCGATAGGTCTTGCCGACTCCGGGCGCGGCACCGAGGTAGACGGTCAGCCGGCCGCGCTGCTCGCTTTTGGCAAGCTTCAGGAAGCGCTCTGCGTCGCGTTCGGCTTGGGAGTCGCTCATGCCAGCGTCTGCCTATTGCCCCAGCCGATCGAGCGCCAGATTGAGCTGCAGGACATTGACGATGGGTTCGGGCGCGAGGATGCCGCCGGGCGCTATCGCTGCATCATAGGCGAGCTGGCGAACCGCAGCTGCATCGAGGCCGCGTGCCCTTGCCACCCGGTCGACCTGGTAGAGCGCGCCGGCGAGCGAAATGTGCGGGTCCAGCCCACCACCTGACGCCGCCACAAGATCTGCAGGAACGGGCCTGTCGGGCGTGGCGCCGTATCGCGCGACGGTTTCAGCGGCGCGCGAGGCGAGATCATCGCTGGTCGGGGACAGATTGCTGCCCATCGCGCCCATGCCGTCGTATCCGGCAGCCGAGGGTCGCGGCCAGAAATAGCGCGGGCTGGTGAACTCCTGCGCCACCAGTTCGCTCCCGACCGCCTGGCCATTCACCTCGATGATGGAGCCATTGGCGCGGTAAGGGGCAAAGGTCTGCGCAAAGACCCCCATCAGCGCGGCATAACCCATGACGCAGACCAGCATCGTGACCAGCCACAGGCGCAGCGAAGGGAGAAAGTAGTTCATCGTTCGTTTCCCAGCTTTCAATGGTTTCTCAAGTTGCCGTCAGCGCATCAGCGTCAAATGTTCGGCG
>JBQMQE010000219.1:0-296 GCA_052172655.1 Burkholderiales bacterium | reverse complement strand
GCGATGGGGCCGAGCGCGGCGGCAGGGAAGAAGGTCAGCGCGCCGAAGATCAGGATAGTGATCAGCAGCATCACGCCGAACGTGCCTCCTTCGACACTGAGAGTGCCCGCGCTCTCGGCGCTGCGGCGCTTCGCCATGAGCGAGCCGACAATGGCGAGCGGCACGATGATCGGCAGGAAGCGTCCGATCAGCATGACGAGCCCGGTGGCGATATTCCACGGGACGGTGTTGTCGCCCAATCCCTCGAACCCTGAGCCATTGTTTGCGGCAGCGGAGCTGAATTCGTAGAGGATTTC
>JBQMQE010000218.1:0-7864 GCA_052172655.1 Burkholderiales bacterium | reverse complement strand
GGCTGACAGTCCAGCCAAAATGAAAAAGGACGCCTAGGCGTCCTTTTTTACTTGCTGCCTGCCGACTGATCAGTTCGGCTGCGCCGCGCCCGGCTGCTGCGCCTCTGCTTCCACCGCCTTCATCGACAGACGCAACCTGCCCTTGTCGTCGGCTTCCAGCACTTTGACCTTTACCAACTGGCCTTCCTTGAGGTGATCGGCGACGCTGGCCACGCGCTGCTGGCTGATCTGCGAAATGTGCAGCAGGCCGTCCTTGCCCGGCAGCACGCTGACGATCGCGCCGAAGTCGAGCAGCTTCAGCACCGTACCGTCGTAGACCTTGCCCACTTCCACGTCGGCCGTGATCGCTTCGATACGCTTGCGCGCCAGCTCGCCGCCCTCGGAACTGATGCAGGCGATGCTGACCGTGCCGTCGTCCTCGATATCGATGGTCGTGCCGGTCTCCTCGGTCAGCGCACGGATCACCGCGCCGCCCTTGCCGATCACGTCGCGTATCTGGTCCGGGTTGATCTTGATCTTGATGATGCGCGGCGCAAAAGTGGAAATATCCGAGCGCGAAGACGGCAGCACGGCCGTCATCTTCTCCAGAATATGCATGCGGCCCTCGCGCGCCTGCGACAGCGCCACCTGCATGATTTCCCTGGTGATGCCCTCGATCTTGATGTCCATCTGCAGCGCGGTGACGCCGTTCTCGGTGCCGGCCACCTTGAAGTCCATGTCGCCCAGGTGGTCTTCGTCACCGAGGATGTCAGTGAGCACGGCGAAGCGGTTGCCCTCCTTGATCAGGCCCATGGCGATGCCGGCCACGTGCGCCTTCATCGGCACGCCCGCGTCCATCAGCGCCAGGCTGCCGCCGCACACCGAGGCCATCGAGCTCGAGCCGTTGGACTCGGTGATCTCCGACACCACGCGCATGCTGTAGCCGAATTCCTCCACCGCGGGCAGCGTCGCCAGCAGCGCGCGCTTGGCCAGGCGCCCATGGCCGATCTCGCGCCGCTTGGGGGTACCGACACGGCCGGTTTCGCCGGTGGCGTACGGGGGAAAATTGTAGTGGAGCATGAACCGCTCCTTGTACTCGCCCATCAGCGCATCGATAATCTGCGAGTCGCGCGCTGTTCCCAGGGTTGCGACCACGATGGCTTGGGTCTCGCCTCGGGTAAACAGCGCCGAACCGTGGGTGCGCGGCAGCACGCCGAGCCGGATCGTGATCGGGCGCACGGTGCGCGTGTCGCGGCCATCGATGCGCGGCTCGCCATCCAGAATTTGGTTGCGCACGATTTTCGATTCCAGTGCGAAGCAGATTTCCTTGGCCGCATTCGCATCCGGTCCGCCTTCGGTGCCGACGCCGATCTCCGCGAACACACGCTTCCAGATGGCATCGATGGCCACGGAGCGCGCCTGTTTCTCCTTGACCTGGAACGCAGCGCGCAGATCGGCCTCAGCCAGCGAGGCGACGCGCGCGGCGAGGGTTTCATCCTTGGCCGGCGGCTGCCAGTCCCACATCGGTTTGGCGGCGGCGTCGGCAAGTTCGTTGATCGCCTGGATCGCCGCCTGCATCTGCTCGTGACCGAACATCACCGAGCCGAGCATCACTTCCTCCGACAATTCGTGCGCTTCCGATTCCACCATCAGTACGGCATGCTCGGTGCCGGCCACCACCAGGTTAAGTTTCGAATCCTTCAGCTGGGTGGCAGTCGGGTTGAGGATGTACTGGCCGTTGGCGTAACCGACGCGTGCCGCGCCGATCGGGCCGTTGAAGGGAATCCCGGACAGCGTCAGCGCCGCCGAAACGCCGATCAGCGCCGCGATGTCGGGATCGACTTCCGGATTGACCGACATGACCGTCGCCACTACCTGGACTTCATTGTAGAAACCATCAGGGAACAGCGGACGGATGGGACGGTCGATCAGGCGTGAAGTGAGGACCTCTTTCTCCGAAGGCCTGCCCTCGCGCTTGAAAAATCCACCCGGGATTTTGCCTGCGGCATAGGTCTTCTCGATGTAATCGACGGTGAGCGGAAAAAAATCCTGCCCGGACTTGGCGTGCGTGGAGCCCACCACGCTGCACAGCACCACGGTATCGTCCATATTGACCATGACGGCGCCGCCGGCCTGGCGCGCGATTTCGCCGGTTTCCAGGCTAACTTGATGCGCGCCGTAGGTGAAAGTTTTTTTGATCGGATTCAAGGCATTGTCCTTTGCAAGTGGCGCGCAATGCGCCTGCGTTCAGATGAGGGAACGGGCTGCTTGTCCAGCAGGGAATAAGCCCGCACAAAAGCAAAACGCCCGTCGTGTTGCCGACGGGCGTTGAGGTTACTTGCGCAGGCCCAGCCGCTCGATCAGGCCGCGGTAGCCGTCCGCATTCTTGCGCTTGAGGTAATCGAGCAGCTTGCGCCGCTGGCTGACCATTCTCAGCAGGCCACGGCGGGAATGATGGTCTTTGACGTGGGCCTTGAAATGGCCGGTAAGCTCGTTGATGCGCGTCGTCAGCAGGGCGACTTGTACTTCCGGTGATCCTGTGTCGCCCTTGGCGCGCTGGTAATCGTTTATGACTTGCGCTTTGTGCGCAGTGGTAAATGGCATACTGATACTCTCCTGGGTCGGGTCTTCGTCGCTGCAGCAAAGGCGCGGATTCTACACCGAAAACGGGTGGTTTTTCAAGGGTTTTCCTCTATTTCTTGGCCTGGGTCGGATGTCCGCGCGCGCATCTAGGCGTTGGCGATCACGCGCCTAGGCGAGATCGTCCCCTCTGCATCCGTCTCACCCACGCCCAGCAAGGCGCCGGCGGTGCCGTATACGCGCACACGCGCCTGCGCCGGCCCGCCCCAGGGCACCGCCTGTCCCTGCAGGAACCGCGCCTGCAGGGCCGGTTCCAGGCGCACCTCGGGCAAATCCTGCAGCAAGGCGTCCACCGGCAACAATCCGGCGTCGCGCTCGGCTGCCGGCATCGCCTCCAGGCTTTCCAGGGTATGCGCACAGGCGAGGCCAAAGCGTCCGGCCGCGGTGCGGCGCAGGGCGACGAGGTGCGCACCGCAACCGAGCATCTCGCCCAGATCGTGGGCGATCGATCGGATATACGTCCCCTTGCTGCAGGTCACCGACAACGCCAGCCGATCGCCCTCGAACCATTGCAGTGCCAGCACGTGGATCTTGACCCGGCGCGGCGCGCGCTCGATGTCGATGCCGGCGCGGGCATAAGCGTAAAGCGGCTTGCCTGCGTGTTTCAGCGCGGAATAAAGCGGGGGCGTCTGCAGGATGTCGCCACGAAACCTATGCAGGGCGGCGGCGAGCTGCTCCGCCGTGACGTTTACCGCTCTCGTAGCGAGCACCTCGCCTTCGGCATCCGCAGTCGCCGTGCTGACGCCCAGCCTGATCTGCGCCACATAGGACTTGTCGGCTTCCAGCAGGTCGGAGGAAAACTTGGTGGCCTCGCCGAACAGTATCGGCAACAAACCGGTGGCGAGCGGATCCAGGGTGCCTGCATGCCCCGCCTTGGCCGCCTGATACAGGCGCTTCGCCTGCTGCAGGGCCGCGTTGGAACTCGCCCCAGGCGCCTTGTCCAGCATCAGTACGCCGTTCAAAGAACGTTTGATTCGATGCCCTTGCACTAGTCGCGCGGTTCCTTGCTGCCGGCCACCGCCTCGTCGATCAGGCGCGACAACTCGAAGCCGCGCTCGACTGAGGCGTCGTACACGAAATGCAGTTGCGGTATGGAATGCAGTTTGATGCGACGCGCAATCTGACTGCGCAGGAATCCGCCGGCTTGTTTCAGACCAACCTCAGTCTCGGCGCGCTGCTCGGCATTGCCCATCAGCGTGTAAAACACCTTGGCGTGGGAATAGTCGGCCGTCACTTCGACGCCGGTCAGCGTAATCATGGCAACACGCGGGTCTTTCAGCTCGGTGCGTATGATTTCAGCCAGTTCGCGCTGGATCTGGTCGGCGACGCGCAGACTGCGGGCAGGGCCTTTTGGCATAGTGCAACCTCATGCACGGATGGCGGCAGCTCACCGCCGACGTGCAAGGCGGGAGGTAATCCCGCCTTACAGCGTCCTTGCGACTTCCAGCACTTCGTACGCTTCGAGCTGGTCGCCTTCCTTGATGTCGTTGTAGTTCTTCAGCGACAGACCGCACTCGAAACCCGCCTTCACCTCGCGCACGTCATCCTTGAAGCGTTTGAGCGAATCGAGCTCGCCATCGTGAATCACCACATTGTCGCGCAGCAGGCGCACGTGTGCGCCGCGCTTGATCACGCCGTCAAGCACCATGCAACCCGCGACCGTACCTATCTTGGATATCTTGTAGATATTGCGGATCTGCACCGCGCCGGTCACGCTTTCCTTTTTCTCCGGCGTGAGCATGCCCGACAGTGCCGCCCTCACTTCGTCCACCGCGTCGTAAATGATGTTGTAGTAGCGGATGTCCACGCCCTGCGACTCGGCCAGTCTTCTGGCGGCGACGTCGGCGCGGGTATTGAAGCCAATGATCACCGACTTGGAGGCGAGCGCAAGGTTGACGTCGGACTCCGAAATGGCGCCGACGCCGCTATGCACTACGGTCACCTTGACCTCCTCGTTGGACAGGCGCGACAGCGCATGCGCCAGCGCCTCGCGCGAGCCTTGCACGTCGGCTTTGATCAGCACGGCCAGGGTCTTTACCCCGCCCTCGCCCATCTGCTCGAACATGTTCTCAAGTTTCGCCGCCTGCTGCTTGGCCAACTTGACCTCGCGGAACTTGCCTTGACGGAACAAGGCGATCTCGCGCGCCTTGCGCTCGTCGGCCAGAGCCACCGCCTCCTCGCCGGCCAGCGGCACATCGGACAAGCCTTGGATCTCCACCGGGATCGACGGTCCTGCCTGCTCCACCGGCTGACCGGTTTCGTCGAGCATCGCGCGCACACGGCCGAACACCGATCCCGCAAGCAGCACGTCGCCCCGATGCAGCGTGCCCGACTGCACCAGCACGGTCGCTACCGGGCCCTTGCCCCTGTCCAGACGCGCTTCGATCACCAGCCCTTTGGCCGGCGCTTCCACCGGCGCCTTCAACTCCAGTACCTCGGCCTGCAGCAGCACCTGTTCGAGCAGGGTGTCTATTCCCGCTCCGGTCTTCGCCGACACCGGAACGAAAGGCGCTTCGCCGCCGTATTCCTCCGGCACCACGCCTTGCGCCACCAACTCCTGCTTGACGCGCTCGAGATTGGCATCCGGCTTGTCGATCTTGTTGATCGCCACCACCAGCGGCACATTGGCAGCCTTGGCGTGAGCGATCGCCTCTATGGTTTGCGGCATTACGCCGTCATCGGCCGCGACCACCAGAACGACGATGTCGGTGGCTTTTGCTCCGCGTGCCCGCATTGCTGTGAAGGCCTCGTGGCCGGGCGTGTCCAGAAATGTCACCATGCCGCGCGGCGTCTGCACGTGATAGGCGCCGATATGCTGGGTAATGCCGCCCGCCTCGCCCGAGGCAACGCGCGTGCGGCGGATGTAGTCCAGGAGAGAAGTTTTTCCGTGATCTACGTGGCCCATCACCGTCACCACCGGCGCGCGCGCATGCAACTCATGCGCGGCCTCGCGCGCCTGCGGCTGCTCGGAAAGAAACGTATCCGGCTCATCCAGCCTCGCCGCCTTGGCTATGTGCCCCATATCCTCGACCACGATCATCGCGGTTTCCTGGTCCAGAACCTGATTGATGGTGACCATGCTGCCCAGTTTCATCAGGGTCTTGATGACCGCGGCCGCCTTCACCGACATCTTGTGCGCCAGATCAGCGACACTAATGGTTTCCGGGACCATGACTTCGCGCACCACCGGCTCCGTCGGGGCAGCAAAGGCCTGCGCCGACTCCGCCGCAGCAGCGGGCTTGTGACGCGCCCCTTTGGGCGTGTGCCAGCCCGAGGCTCCGCCTACGTCGCCGCGGGTCTTGATCGTGCGCCGCTTCGCCGATTCATCCTTCCAGATGGTCGTCGTTTTCTTCTTCGGGCTCTTCTTTTCGCCCTTGGCGGCTTCGTCGACTTTGGGCTTGTGCAGCGTGCCGGGAGTGGCCGGCGCCTCCCCGGCAGCGGGAGCGGCTGGCGCCTGCTGCGCCCGCTTCTCTTCGGCCTCGCGCACCTCGGCAAGCTTCTTCTCGCGCTCCTGCTTCTCGCGCAATTCTTCCGACTGGCGCGCTATCAGCGCGGCCTGGCGTTTTTGCTCCTGCTCGCGCAGCTCGAGCTGCTGGGCGTCCACGACCGGCTGCCGGGCAACCGGCGCCGCCTTCTCCTCGACCACCACCACCGGGACTTCCGGCGGTGCTTCCGCGGCGGCGTCGCGTTTGACGAACACGCGCTTTTTCTTGACCTCGACCTGGATGGTGCGCGACTTGCCGCTTGAATCGGATTTCTTGATCTCGGAAGTCTGCTTGCGCGTGAGCGTGATCTTGCTCTTCGCCTCGGCAGCACCATGCGCCTTGCGCAGATACTCGAGCAGCCTGGTCTTGTCCTGCTCACTCAGCGTGTCCTCGGGCTGCTGTTTGTGCACGCCTGCGGCCTTGAGTTGCTCGATCAGCACCGAAGGCTGGACTCTAAGCTCTCCGGCAAATTGTGTAACACTCGTTTGCGCCATACCGGTCCCCTACTTTCCTTCCTCTTCCGCGAACCAGTGCTCGCGCGCCTTCATGATCAGAGCCTTGGCGCGCTCGGCGTCCATGGCACAGATCTCGATCAGATCGTCCGTGGCCAAATCCGCCAGGTCGTCGCGCGTCCTGACACCGGACTCGGCGAGCTTGGCCGCAATATGGCTGTCCATACCTTCCAGTCGCAGCAATTCCGGATCCACGCCCTCGACCTGCTCCTCGCTCGCTATTTCCTGCACCAGCAGGGCGTTGCGCGCGCGGCTCCTGAGTTCGTTCACCGTGTTCTCGTCGAACGCCTCGATTTCCATCATTTCGTTGATGGGCACGTAGGCGACTTCTTCGAGCGAGGAAAAACCCTCCTGGATCAGGATATCGGCCACTTCCTCGTCGACGTCGAGCTTTTCCACGAAAATATTGCGGATGCCGGCACTTTCTTCCTGATGCTTCTTTGCGGACTCCTCTTCGGTCATCAGATTGATGGTCCAGCCGGTGAGTTCCGAGGCAAGGCGCACGTTCTGACCGCTCCTGCCGATGGCGATGGCCAGGTTGGCCTCGTCCACCACCACGTCCATGCTGTGCTTCTCTTCGTCCACCAGGATGCTGGACACGTCCGCGGGCGCCAGCGCGCCGATGACGAATTGCGCCGGATCGGCCGACCACAGCACGATGTCGACGCGCTCGCCGCCCAGTTCGCCCGTCACCGCCTGCACGCGCGAGCCGCGCATGCCGACGCAGGTGCCGATGGGGTCGATGCGCTTGTCGTTGGTGAACACCGCGATCTTGGCGCGCACGCCCGGATCGCGCCCCGCCGACTTGACCTCCAGCAGGCCTTCCTCGATTTCTGGCACTTCCAGCCGGAACAGTTCGATGATGAATTCCGGCGCGGTGCGCGACAACACCAGTTGCGGGCCGCGCACATTGCGGTCGATGCGCAGCAGCAGCGCGCGCACGCGGTCGCCCACGCGCAGGTTCTCTTTCGGAATCATCTGGTCGCGCGGCAGCACCGCTTCGATGCGCCCGGACTCGATCACGGCATTGCCGCGCTCGATGCGCTTCACCGTGCCGGTGACCAGCTTCTCGCCGCGGGCGAGAAAATCCTGCAGGATCTGCTCGCGCTCGGCGTCGCGGATCTTCTGCAGGATCACCTGCTTGGCGGCCTGGGCGCCGATGCGCCCGAAGGTCTCCGCCTCCAGCGGCTCCTCGATCACGTCGCCGAGCTGCGCCTCGGGGTTCTCGGTCACGGCGTCGGTGATGGC
>JBQMQE010000217.1:7600-7924 GCA_052172655.1 Burkholderiales bacterium | reverse complement strand
ATCCATCAGGCGCCGCAACTGCACGAAGGTGCGCATGATGGCGATGTTGACTTCCACCGCGCGCGAGGAACGCAGCACGCTGGAGAGCATGGCGACACCCTGCTCGGTGAAGGCATAGGGACGGTAACTGCGTCCACGGTGCTTGCGCGAACTCATCACAGTTTGTGATGAGTTCGGATCGGTCGCCTTGGATCCGGTCACAAATTGTGACCGGATACCTTCGTATTCCTCTGCCGAGAGCTGGAACATGAAGTCCTCCGGAAACCGATCGCTATTGCGGGCGACCGCCTGGTTCAACGTACGGGCTTCGACGCCGTACAACGC
>JBQMQE010000217.1:0-7590 GCA_052172655.1 Burkholderiales bacterium | reverse complement strand
CAACGCGGCAAGGTCCGCATCGAGCAATACCTTTTCCCCTCGAACGAGGAAAATCAATGGGGCGAGGTTTTCCGGTTTGGGCTTGATTGCTGGCATCAGGCTTTCTCCAAGAGCAAGCTGCCGATCAACTTGTCGAACTCGCTTTTAATCTCAGGGAATCGGCTGCGTCCGAGAATCATCAAGTGATGCGTCCAGGGCAATTGTCGCAGCAGTGATGCGACTTTCTTGTCGGCGCGATACGTCTCGTAAATTTTGGCCATGCGGGTCAAGGCCGTGTAGCTGAAGCCCTTGCCGTATTCGCTCATCAATTGTTGCGACAACGTCGCAACAATTTCTTCTTCCGGAAATACCTCGGCAAATTGCACCATGCGCGCCAGACTACAGGCACTGAACCCCTTGCCATAGACCGGCACCAATTCCGCCGACAGTGTCGGCAGAATCTCTTCGCTGTTGACCGCCGATGCCGCTCGCTCACGCGCGGAATCGATCAGACGCCGAATATCGCCGAGCAGCGCCATCGGCACTGCTATCGACGCAACAGTTTTCTTGCGCCCGCTCATGACGCCATCGATCCCGCGCCCAGCCCGACGCGCTCGATCATCTTGTCGAACTCGCTCTTAATCTTGGCTTCGAAATCAGACTCGATCTGATACACCTCGGTGAACTCGGCGAAGGCCCAGCGGCCGTGCGTGCCGAGGTTGTTCACGCCGGGCACCCAGTATGTGTCCATGGTGGACTTCTTTTCCTTGGCGTCCTCGCGCCGGTAGCCCTTGATCTCGACGATCAGGTTGAGCAGGTCTTCCTCGCCGTGGCCGTCGTCCACGCGCACGATGAAGTCGGGCAGATACTTGCGCGTCTCCGAGCCGTAGCGGTAGGGCACTTCGAGGCCGAGGTTGTGGTTCTTCACGTAAGCGCGCACGCGCGGATGCGATTCCGCCACGCGGCAGAATTCGCCCTCCCAGTCGCTGTCGAGAACGATCCAGTTGATGTGGCATTTGGGCGGCGGGCCGCTCGTATCCCAACGCTCGGTGCGCGACGTGTTGAAGCGCACATGGGCAGTGGAGCCGACCGGGTTGTAAGGGTCGAGCACGGCCTTGATCGGGCGCTTGTCGGAAAACGCGGCGGTGATGCCCTTGGTGATCCGTTCGCAGGCCATGTCGGCCAGTTCCTGATACATGAGCTGCGCCGGATAGGTGCCGCCCTTGCACTCCAGGTAGCCGTCCAGCCATTGCTTGGTGACGCGCTTCAACTGGCCGAACAGATGCAGCTTGGGCGCTTCGCCAGGGTCGCGCCACTTGGTATAGAGCAGGCGCTGCGTGAGGTGAAACAGCAGCGTCGAGGGCCGCACGTGATCCAGATGCTTGAGGCTCAGATCGACGGACGCGCCAATGATGCCGGAGTTCTTAGTGATGGTCGGGCCGACCAGGTCAGGGGTCAGCAGCAGCACGGAATCGTCGTTGAACACGGCGGTGAGCCGCTCCTCGGGCAGCTCGACGCGATAGCCTTCCACGCGGGGAAAGCGGATTTCGAGCGCATCACGCTCGGGACGCACGGCTTTGATCGTGATGGTTTCGCGCGGCGGCTGCGGCGGCGCAACCACCGGCTTGGCGGTGAAGTCGAAGGGAATGCCCAGTACGTCGGCATACTCGACATTGAACAGATCGTCTTCGTTCAGTTCGTACGACTGCCGACGCAGAGCGCGGCCGATCACCTGCTCGCACAGGAGCTGGGTGCCGAAGGCGCGCACGCCGAGCACATGCGTCACGGTGTTGGCGTCCCAGCCCTCGGTCAGCATCGACACCGACACCACGCAGCGGATTTGCTCGCCCAATTGATCGGGCTTGCCGACCGTGTTCATCACCTCGCGCAACAGCGTGACGTCGTCGAACTCCTTGCCGCTTTGCAGCTCGGCGCCCAGCTTGCCGCCGCGCTCGACGCTCTCGCGGCGAAAGCGCTCGATCTCATCCGCGGCCATGGCGCGGAAGTTGTCGTCCAGCCCCTCGCCGGATTCGAGCTGTTCGCTGTCGATCAACAGCGTATTGGGCCGCGCCAGGGGATTGCCGTGTTCGTCGAAGTTGCGGAACAGCGCGAGGCGCCCGTTCTCCAGCGTGGAAGTTCCGTCTTCGTTCTGCCGCTGAAAGCCGGAAATGAAGTCGTAGACCAGCTTGGACGTGGAAGTGTTGTTGCAGACCACGATGAAACAGGGCGGCACCCGAACGCGTTTGTCCCGCCACAGATTGAAGGTGGTTTCATAGTGACCATAGAGCGCCTCCAGCGCGGTTTGTAACCGCGTCGGCAGCGAAAGAGGATCGAGAACCTGCGACTTGCCGCGCCCTGCCTTGGGCATGTCCTTGCGGATGTTCTCCCACAAATTGCGGAACATCGGCATCTCGCCGCCGGGGATGTTCTCCGCCACCGGGACGCGCGGCAGTTTCACGATGCCGCACTCGATCGCGTCCATCAGCGAAAAGTCGCTCATGGTCCAGGGGAACAGGGTTCCTTCCGCATAACCCGAGCCGCTGAGAAAGAACGGCGTGGCGGACAAATCGATCACACGCGCTACGCCGAGCTTGCGTTTCACCGCCTCGAGGCCGTTGATCCACAGGCGCGCGGCCTCTTTGTTTTTCTCCGCTTCCTTTCTTTCGTCGCCCTTCAGGTCTTCTTCTTCCGCTCCGGGCTTGGCGCGATAACAGTGGTGCGCTTCGTCGTTCAACACCAGAATGTTCTTCATGCCCATCAGATCGGGCATCACTCGCTGCAGCATCTGGCCTTCGGTTTCGAGCGTGTTCAGTTCTTCGCCCCCGCGTCCTTGCAGCAGGGAGCGGCCGCCTTTTGACAACTCGATGCGCTCGCGCAGCTTGAACGCGTGAAAGTTGGTGATGACGATTTTGGCCTTGTTTACTTCGACCAGCAGGTCGTTGGGCACGAGCTCGCGGCTGGCGTAATAGCTGTCCGGATCGTTGGGCTGCAGCACCCGCAAACGGTCTTTGATAGTGAGACCGGGCGCAACCACGAGAAAGCCGCGGGTGAAGCGCTTGCTCTGCGGGCGGCGCACCGCGTTGATGGTTTGCCAGGCGATCAGCATGGCCATCACAGTGGTCTTGCCGGCGCCGGTGGCCAGTTTGAGCGCGAGGCGCATCAACTCCGGATTCGCCTCGTTGTTGGCATCGGCCAGGTGGTCGATGAAACTCTCGCCCACCTTGCCCGCCTGAGGCGCAACCTCGGTCAGCCAGATCGCGGTTTCGACGGCCTCGATCTGGCAAAAGAACGGCCGGATACCGCCGAATTTGTGCTGCCGCCAATGCTGCAACAGCCGGGCCGTTTCAGGCGTGACGCGCCAGTCGTTGGCGTTGGGCAGCTTGCGCCACGCATCCACTTGCTGGCGCACGGAATTGATGATGGCCGTGTGGTCGTAACGCTGCTCTGCGGTGGAGAGCCCTTTGCCTTCATCGAACAAAAGCGAACCCTGCTGGGCCGCACCTTTGCGCTTCTTCGGCTTGGGGATCGGCGTGATGAACTCCGCACGCCGGCGACTTTCGATGATTTGTTGGGTAGGCTGTCCCGACTCATCCAGCTCCCAATGGCGTAAGGGGGCGCCGTAGGGCGAGTTGAGAATCGGTTTTTCGAAGAACCGGTTATTCATTCCTGCCGGTTATAGGTAGACAATCTCGGCGAGGCCATGAAAAGTCCTTCTCCCAGTCACTACAACTCCCGCAGACGCGGGGGCGTGCAACATCATTGTTTTGCGCTGAAGTCCAAATCCTCACCAGGCGCGGCCGCCGGCGCAGGTACCGCAGGTCTCGGTGCAGCCGCCGCAGCCGCAGGAGCAGGTGCAGCCGGCGCCGCCCCCGGCACCCGCGCCGCCGCCCGCAAAGCCGCCGGCGAAAGGTTCGCTCCGGGCTCCGCGGACGCGCCGGGCGCAGCGCCATGCGAAGCAAACGCAGCTTCCAGGTCCTTCTGAATCTGCGCCACATCGAATGCAGCCCGCCCCTGCATGCGCAGCAGTATGCGTGCGGGCAGGTCCTGGATGCGCGGCACGCCGGCGCGCACGTTGGCGGCGGTGGTGAGGATGGGCACGGCGTGGTTGTTGCGGAAGCCAGGATTGGCGCGCTCGACCGCGTCAATGATGGCGGCCTGGGCCTTGGCGATGCCCATGAGGAGTTCTGCGAGTTGGGTGTTGTCCATTGTGCCTCCCGAATAGGTTCGGTAATTCGCGCGCGCGGCGCACGCTACGCGTTTGCGTAAGGATACAGCAGGAGCCGGGTGGAGGGCAGTAGGTCGAACGGCATGGTTTTCCACCGGCCCGACACGACTACCCGGGGACGCCTGTGGATACTTGTTCTGCGGCAGATTGCATAAAATAAAAAGGCGGCCTGGGCCGCCATTTTTCTACGCACCGCACGCTATTTGCGCTGGCGCAGTTTGCGGATGGCGGCGATCTGGGCCGTGGCTTCGGCGAGCTCGGCTATCGCCTTGGCGTATTCCATTTTGCCGCTGCGGTCCTGCAGGTGTTCCTGCGCGAGCTTTTGCGCTTCCAGCGCCTTGGCTTCGTCCAGGTCATGACCACGGATGGCGGTGTCGGCAAGCACGGTAATCAGATTCGGCTGCACCTCGAGGATGCCGCCGGCGACGAAAATCAGTTCTTCCTCGCCGCCGCTCGCAGGCTTGATGCGCACGGTGCCCGGCTTGATGCGCGTGATCAGCGGGGTGTGCCTGGGATAAATGCCAAGCTCGCCCTCTTCGCCCGGCAGCACCACAAACTCCGCGTCACCGGAATAGATGGCTTCTTCGGCGCTCACCACATCAACATGAATCGTATGTGCCATATGACTTAGAACCTCTTTTCCCCGACCACCCGGCAAGCCCGGAGGTCGTACTTGGGCTTTACTGCAGCGTCTTCGCCTTTTCCACTGCCTCTTCGATGGCGCCCACCATGTAGAAGGCCTGCTCGGGGAGGCTGTCGTAATCGCCGTTGACGATGCCCTTGAAGCCTTTGATGGTTTCTTTCAGCGGCACGTACTTGCCTTCCTGCCCGGTGAAGTTCTTGGCCACATCAAATGGCTGCGACAGGAAGCGCTGGATTTTGCGCGCGCGCGCCACCGCCAGCTTGTCCTCGGGCGAGAGCTCGTCCATGCCCAGAATGGCGATGATGTCGCGCAGCTCCTTGTAGCGCTGCAGCGTCTGCTGCACGGCGCGCGCAGTGGTGTAATGCTCTTCGCCCACCACGTGCGGGTCCATCTGACGTGAGGTCGAATCGAGCGGGTCCACCGCGGGGTAGATGCCGAGCGAGGCGATGTCGCGCGACAGCACCACGGTCGAGTCGAGGTGGCCGAAAGTGGTCGCAGGCGAGGGGTCGGTCAGGTCGTCGGCGGGCACGTACACGGCCTGGATCGAGGTGATCGAGCCGGTCTTGGTGGAGGTGATGCGTTCCTGCAGGCGGCCCATTTCTTCGGCCAGGGTCGGCTGGTAGCCCACCGCCGAAGGCATGCGACCCAGCAGTGCCGATACTTCGGTGCCGGCCAGGGTGAAGCGGTAGATATTGTCGACGAAGAACAGCACGTCGCGGCCTTCGTCGCGGAAATATTCGGCCATGGTGAGGCCGGTGAGCGCCACGCGCAGTCGGTTGCCGGGCGGCTCGTTCATCTGGCCGTAGACCAGTGCCACTTTGTCGAGCACGCCGCCGTCTTTCATTTCGTGATAGAAGTCGTTGCCCTCGCGCGTACGCTCTCCCACGCCGGCGAACACCGACAGGCCGCTATGCTTCTTCGCGATGTTGTTAATCAGTTCCATCATGTTCACCGTCTTGCCCACGCCGGCGCCGCCGAACAGGCCGACCTTGCCGCCCTTGGCAAAGGGGCATACCAGGTCGATCACCTTGATGCCGGTCTCGAGCAGCTCCTGGCTCGGGGAAAGCTCCTCGTACTTGGGCGCCATGCGGTGGATGGAGGCGACTTTTTCGGCGCCGATCGGGCCGGCTTCGTCGATCGGACGGCCGAGCACGTCCATGATGCGGCCCAGGGTCTTCGGCCCCACCGGCACCGAGATCGGCGCATTGGTGTTGATCACCTTCATGCCTCGGCGCAGGCCATCGGAGGAACCCAGCGCGATGGTGCGCACGATGCCGTCGCCGAGCTGCTGTTCGACTTCGAGGGTGAGCCCGATTTCGTCCATTTTCAGCGCGTCATAGATATGCGGCATCTGATCGCGCGCGAATTCCACGTCCACCACGGCGCCGATGCACTGTACGATAGTTCCTTCTTGGCTCATCGTCTTTTCCTAGTGTTCTATTTCAAGATTCGGTAGTCGGTCGAAGCATTCTCTAGACGGCCGCCGCCCGAGCGATCAGGTCTCGCCATAACGGGCGCGCGCCCATTGGTCTCGCCCGATCGTTCAAGGCGCCGCGTCATACTGCCGCGGCTCCTGCCACGATCTCCGACAGTTCCTTGGTGATCGCCGCCTGGCGCGACTTGTTGTAGATCAGGGTCAGCTCGTCGATGACGCTGCCCGCGTTGTCGCTCGCCGCCTTCATCGCCACCATGCGCGCGCTTTGCTCGGAGGCCATGTTCTCGGTCACCGACTGGTAGATCAGCGCTTCAATGTAGCGGGTAAGGGTCTGGTCGAGTACAGCTTTGGCATCGGGCTCGTAGATGTAGTCCCAGGAGCCTTCGGGCGCGCCCAGCCTCTCGCCCGTCAGCGGCAGGAGCTGCTCCATCACCGGCTCCTGTTTCATCGTGTTGATGAACTTGGTGTAGAAAATCTCCAGCCGGTCGAAACGATCCTGGGTATAGCCGTCGAGCATGATTTTTAGCGCGCCGATCAGCCTTTCCATGTGCGGCTTGTCGCCCAGGCCGATTACGTGCGACACGACGTTGGCACCCAGGCGCTGCATGAAGCCCAGGCCCTTGTTGCCGATGCAGCACACTTCGAAACTCTCGCCCTGCGTTTCCCACTCGCGCATTTTCGCCAGCGCCATGCGCAGCACATTGGTGTTCAGGCCGCCGCACAGGCCCTTGTCGGCGGTTACGACGATAATGCCGACTTTCTTGACGCTGTCGCGCGTCACCAGGTAGGGGTGGCGGTACTCGGGGTTGGCGTGAGAGAGGTGGGCCGCGACGTTGCGGATTTTCTCCGCATAGGGACGCGCCGCGCGCGTGCGCTCCTGCGCCTTGCGCATTTTGGAGGCCGCGACCATTTCCATTGCCTTGGTGATCTTGCGCGTGTTTTGCACGCTCTTGATCTTGGTCTTGATTTCCTTTGAACCTGCCATTCCTGTGCCCTTCTGCTAACGCCCCTCACCCCAGCCCTCTCCCCGCCGGCGGGGAGAGGGGGTTTTCTTACTAGTACGTACCGTTTTGCTTGAAGTCTTTGACCGCCTCGTGCAGCGTGGCCTCGTCTTCCTTGGAGAGGTCTTTGGTGCTTTCGATGCGCTCGACCAGCGCGGCGTACTTATCCTTGCAGTAGGCGCGCAGGGCGCGCTCGGCGGCCAGCGCTTTTTTCGTGTCGATGTCGTCGAAATAGCTGTTGTTAACCGCGAATAGCGTCAAGGCCATTTCCCATACCTGCTGCGGCTCATACTGCGGCTGCTTCATC
>JBQMQE010000216.1:0-7936 GCA_052172655.1 Burkholderiales bacterium | reverse complement strand
GGCAAACGCGACCGGTCCGGAGCATACGCTCAGGCGAAGCGCGCCAGAGCCTCCGCCTTGTGCCGATCGATTTCGGCGATCGCGCGCGCGCGTTCGAACACCACCTGTGCGCGGCGGTAGACGGGGACATCGACCATTTTTCCGTCCAGGTTGACCGAAGCGGTGCCGCGTTTCAGCCCGTCTTCGAAAGCCTCGAGCACCCGGCGCGCGTATTCCACTTTGTCCGGCGCGGGCGAGAACACGCGATTCAGGACGGCCACCTGGTCCGGATGGATGCATCCGGCGCCCTCGCAGCCGAGCTTGCGCGCCCGCACCGCGGCCGCCTCGAACGCCACGAGATCGCGGAACTCGGCGATGCTCCCCAGGAGTCCCGTTGCCTGGATCCCCAGGGCCTTGCACACCGTCACCAGACGCGCCACCGGATACTGCAACTCGAAGCCGTCGGCCGAGGGCTCGACGCCGAGTTCGAGGCAGTAGTCCTCGGGTCCCACGCTCATCGTCACCACCCGCGCGCACGCCGACGCGATTTCCTCCACCTTGAGCAGGCCGCGAGGGGTCTCGACGATGAGGCTCAGCTTGACATGACCCGGCGCGATCCCGCGCTCACGCTCCAGCCGCGCTATGTTCGCATCCAGGCTTCGAAGCTGCTGCGCCGATTCCGCCTTGGGCAGCGTGAGGCCGTCGAGCCCGGGATGCACCGCCGCGTCGACGTCTGCGTCCAGCAGCTCCGGGGTGTTGTTGACGCGCACCAGGACCTCGGCGCCGCCGCGCGCGGCCAGCGGCAGCGCGTCCTTGACGAGCTTGCGCGCGCTCGCCTTCTCCGTCGCGGGGATCGCGTCCTCGAGGTCGAACACGATGGCGTCGGCGCCGCGCGTGTACGCCTTCTCGACGAAACGCTGAATGTTAACGGGGAAGATGAGCGTAGAGCGGCGGACGGTTTTGTTCATTCGGTTTTCCTGTGGAGTGATTAGATCACGCCGCGTTCGCGCAGTGACGCGAGTCGCGCCCCGGCGTAGCCGATGCGGCCGTAGATTTCGTCGTTGTGCGCGCCGATCGCAGGCGCGGGATAGCGCAGGACCCCGGGCGTTCGGCTCAGCCTGGGCACGACGTCGTGCATCGGCACCTCGCCCATTTCCGCATCGGGCGCGTCGACGACGATGCCGCGCGCCTGTACGTGCGGGTCCTCAAGGAACTGGCTGATATCGTACACCGGCGCCGCGGTGACTCCGGCGGTATCGAAGAAGGCGATGTTTTCGGCGAGCGTGCGCTGTGCAATCCAGCCGCCGACGATCGCATCGACCTCGGCCCGCCGCTGCACCCTTTCGAAATTGGTGTTGAAGTTCGGGTCGCTATTGAGATCTTCCCGGCCGATCGCCCGGAACAGCCGCTCCGTCATCGCCTGGGTCGAAGCCGAGATCGCGACCCAGCCGCCGTCATTGGTCGCATACACGTTGCGCGGCGCGGTGGCCTCCGAAGCGCTGCCGACCCGCCCCCGAATCGTTCCGCTCAACCTGTGGATCGCCGCCTCCGGCCCGAGGATGGAAAAGATCGAATCGAGCAGGCTCAAGTCCACCACCTGGCCCGCGCCGCCATTGACCTCCGTTTCGCGCACGGCGATCACGGTCGCCATTGCGCCGTACAGTCCGGCGATCATGTCCGCCAGCGCGAGCGGCGGCAGCACCGGCTCGCGGTCGGCAAATCCATTGCGCGCAGCGAAGCCGGACATCGCTTCGACCAGGGTGCCGAAACCGGGTCGGCGGTTGTACGGTCCGGTCTGGCCGAAGCCCGAAACGCGGACCAGCACCAGCTTGGGGTTGCGCTCAAGCAGCTTCTCCGGGCTGACGCCCAGGCGCTCCAGATACTGAAAGCGGAAGCTCTCCACCATCACGTCGAAATGCTCGATCAGGTCGAGAATGATCGCAGAGGCTTCCGGCGCCTTCAGGTCGAGCGTGATGCTCTTCTTGTTGCGGCCGTACACCTTCCAGTGCACGCTCATGCCCTGCTCGCGCCAGTCGCGCAGCGTGTCGCCGCGGCCGGGCGCCTCGACCTTCACCACTTCGGCGCCGAAATCGGCAAGTTGCAGGCTGACCATATTGCCCGCTACCAGGCGCGAGAAATCCAGCACCCGGATGCCATGCAGCGGCCCCTCGCGATTCGGATCGAACTTCACTTTCGGCAATGGCATCTTCTACTCCGACTGATTTGCAGATAGTGAGCGCGGATTGCGCCCGTGACTGCCGCCGCTCACAGCAGACTTGGCAGCCAGGTCGACAGTGCCGGCACGTAGGTGACCAGAGCGAGGACCGCGATCTCGACGGCGATGAAGGGATACATCTCGCGGATCACCCCGAGCAGCGGCGCCTTTGCCATCTGCGCGACCAGGTAGAGCATGATCCCGACCGGCGGCGTGATCAGGGCGATGCCCAGCGTAAGCACGAACACGGCGGAATAGTGATACGGATCGAGGCCGACCTTGGCGACCAGCGGGAACATCACCGGCACCAGGATGAAAATCATTGCAATCACATCGAGCAAACAGCCGATAAACAGCAGGAAGATCACGAGCATGGTGATCACCGCCACCTTGTTGTGGCTGATCGCGAGAATCCCGGCGACCAACTGGTCGCCCAGGCCGGTGTTCAGCACCACCCACGAGAAGAAGCCGGCGGAGGCGAGGATGATGAGCAGGTTGGCGACGCTCTTGGAGGTTTCCCTGATCGTCTCCCACAGGTTGCGCAGCGTGAGTTCCCGGTATATGAATCCGAGCAACAGCGCGTACGCGCACGCGAGCACGCTGGTCTCGGTGATGGTGACCACGCCGAACACGATGCCGCCGACGACAATGACGGGCATGGCGAGGACCGGCAGGCCGGCGAGCAGCGCCCGCGCCATCTCAGCGAACGTCGCGCGCTGCGCGTTCTTGGGATAGTTGCGCTTGACGGCGATGACGTAGGCGACCGCCATGAGCGAGAGCCCCAGGAGCAGTCCGGGAATGGCGCCGGCGAGGAACAGCTTGCCGATGGGCAGTTCCTGCATCACGCCGATCAGGATCATCGGGATGCTGGGCGGGATGATGTGGCCCACGGTGGCCGCGGCGCCGGTGATAGCACCCGAATACGCCGCGGGATAGCCGTCCTTCTTCATCGCCGGAATCAGCACGCTGCCGATGGCGGAGGCGTCGGCGACGCAAGAGCCCGAGACCCCGCCGAACACCATGCTCGCGGTGACATTGATCATCGACAAGCTGCCCCGGCCATGGCCGACGAGCACGCGGCACAGATTTACCAGCCGCTGCGTCAGGCCGCCCGTCGCCATCAGAGCGCCGGCCAGATAGAAGAAAGGAATGGCCATCAGCCCGTAGCTGTCCAGCGCAAGGACCATCCGGTTCGGGATCATGATGAGCATGTCGGTCTGTCCGCTGACGAGCAGGAACAGCAGTGCCGACAGCCCGAGCGCGAAGGTGATGGGCAACCCGATCAGCATCAGGCCCACCAGGCTGCCGAAGATGAGCAGGAGATCCATCTACTGCTGCCCGGGTCCGGGGTCCGAAACGAGACCGAGTTGGCGCGCGAGAATGCGCAGCAGGTAGAGTGCCATGATGCTGCCCATGACCGGGGCCACCACATAGAGCACGGCCCGGGACACGGGCAGGATGTCGTATTCCGCAGTGCTCTGAGATTCCGTGACCTTTACGCCGTACCAGATGACCACGGCCAGAAATGCCAGCGAGAGCATCGTCAGCGCTGGCTCGAGGACGCGGCGCACCGACGCGGGCGCCAAAGAATCTATGACGTCGATCCGGATCTGCCGGCCTTCGCGCATTCCGCCGGCACCGCCGAGCCACACCGACCAGGCGAATAGCAGGATCGAGAACTCCTCCGGCCACGCGAGCGGCCAGTTCAGAACGTAGCGGGCGACGATCTGTAGCGTCAGCGTCAGCGCCATCACCAGGAATGACGCGGCGGTCAGGATGTCGAGCGCCGTGTCGAGCAGGGTCCAGGCCCGGCTCGCCGTGAAGCGCATATTACGAACCTTTTCGGATCGCTTCGAGCTGCTGCTGCACCCTGTCCATAAAGCCTTTGTCCCATAGGACGCCGTCGAACTTGGTCCAGACCGGCTTGCCGCACGCCTCGAACGCCTTGGCGTCCACGTCGAGCACGGTCATGCCGTGCTCGCGCAGTTTGGTGAAGCCCACCTTCTCGTATTCCGCCAGGGCATTGTTGTTGTAATCGGCGGCGACCTTGGCGCCCTCGACCAGGGCCTGTTTGAGGCTTGCCGGCCAGGCGTCCCACTTCGCTTTGGAGGCGTAGAGCATATACACGCCTCGGGCGTGGTCGAGCTTCATGTAGTATTTCTGCACATCGTAGAACCCGTTCGGTTCGACGATGTCGAGGCCATTGTCCTGCCCCTCCACCACGCCGGTCTGCAGGGCCATGAACAATTCGGTAAACGGCAGCGGCGTCGGATTGGCGCCGCACTCCTGGAAGAAAGCCAGCAGCGACTTCATCGGTGGTACGCGCACCTTCATCCCCTTCATGTCTGCGGGCACGCGCACCGGTTTGTTGGTGGTGGTCAGCGCCCTGGGCGCCCGGTCGCCCACGTACGCCACTACCTTGACGCCGCCCTTCTCCAGCGCCGCGTCCATCTCGTGCGCAAGCGGGGAATTCAGAAACTTTCTGTATTCCTCGTTGTTGCGGAACACATAGGGTGCCGCCGTCGCATTGAAGTTCTTGCCTTCTTTCATCACCGTGGGGGTATTGTTCGTCGCGCCCGAAAGGTCCAGCGTCGCCATTTTTAGCTGTTGCATGGTCTCGCGCACCGGGCCGAGTTGCCCCGCCGGGAAAATTCGTATCGAGTACTCGCCCTTGGTTTTCTGCTTGACGTACTCGGCCAGCTTCTCCAGCGCCTGAAATGGGATGGCGCCCGTCGCACTTTCGCTGCCCAGCCGCAACACCGTCTCCGCCTGCGCCGCAGTTGCGGCCGCGGCGAGCACCAGCGCTGCGCCGAACGAAAACACGCCAACCCGGATTGCTCTTTTCATGACACCCCCTTTTACGCGGACAGATGTTTTAATCGATTACCGCGCGATCTGCGCCCAAGCCGAAGAGCAGACAACGCGGTGCCGTCACCTCATTCGACCACATCACCGCGGCCCGAGTCAAGGACAGCGCACAGCATCGCGCATTGCGCGCAACGATTCTCAAACGCAGCGAACCGCGAGCGCGGTCCGGGCTCGGCGATGGCGCGAAACTGCCAGGCAAATGCCGCATTCGGCGCCGGTAAGATCCACGACGCGGCGTGTAGGCCATATGGGGCAGTACGGTCGCGGGCGCCGACCCAAGCGAGCACGCAGGGCTCCGCATTTTCCGTCCGAATCCGGCCGTCATCGGGGTAAGATAGAGGCAATTCATCACTCCAAAGCGAGGTTGTCATGAAAAGACTGTGGCTTGGGCTGGTGTCAATCCTGGCATTGATTGCGCTAGGCGCGTATTTCTGGCTGCAGCCGGCGCCGCCGCAACTGCCACCCCCGTCCCCGGTCGTGTCGTCTCCGGCGCTCGCGCCGCCTGCGGCGTTGGTGCCGCCAGCGCCGGCGGTCAATTATCCAGTCCAGGCGCCGCCCGGCACGACGGAACTGCCGCCGATGGAGCAGGCCGACGATTTCGTCAAGGAACGGATCACGGAACTGCTTGGGGCCAGGACCGTCCTGGCATACCTCCAGATTGACAACTTTGCGCGTCGCGCCGTGGCTACGGTGGACAACCTTGCGCGTTCGTTCACACCGCCAGGTATTTGGCCGATTCACCCGATGCCCGGGCGGTTCGCCGTCGAAACCGGCAAGGACGGGAGCGTCATTGGCGCGACGAACGCCGCCCGCTACGCGCCATTCGTCACGCTGGTCGAATCGGTGGACAGCGGGCGCGCGGTTGCACTGTATCGGCAGCTCTACCCGCTGTTCCAGCGCGCATACGAAGGCCTCGGCTATCCGGGAAAGTACTTCAATGACCGTTTGGTTGCGGTGATCGACCTGCTGCTCGACACGCCCGAACCGTCCGGCGCCCTAAAAGTCGAGGTACCCGAAATCCGCGGTCCGCTCAAACCGACGCGCCCCTGGGTGCTTTACCGTTTCTCCGATCCCGCTCTCGAGGGCCTGGCCAGCGGGCAGAAGATGCTCCTGCGCGTCGGGAGGGAAAATGAGAAACGGCTGAAGTCGAAACTCGCTGAAATTCGCAAGCTGGTTGCGCGAGAGAAACCGGGTCGCTAGGAAACGCCGCGCGTGCGAAATTCCAGTGGACCGATGTCAAAATGAATGAGCGCCGGCAGACGAGCCGGCGCGTTCGTGCGCGCCGGCCGAACGCAGAGGCTTGACGCGGTTGTTCAGCGTGCCGCGGAAAGCGGCGTAGTGCCGATTGCGGGGGATGCGGATTAGCGATGTGTATCAAACGCGATTGCCGATTGTAGTTCAGCCGCGCCCGTGGTAACTTTGCGCCATGATCGAACGCGACATCGACATCGAAACGCCCCAGGGCACGATGAAGACCTTCACTGTGCGGCCCGATGGCGGCGGGCCGTTCCCGGTGATCCTGTTCTATATGGACGCGCCGGCGATCCGCGAGGAGCTATACGATATGGCCCGGCGCATTGCGGGCGAGGGCTACTACGTTCTGCTGCCGGACCTTTTCTACCGCTTCGGCATTATCCGTTTCCCGTTCCGCAACGCGCGGACGCGGATAATCTGGCAGGCAGCGATTGCCGACATGTCGAACGCTGAGGTGATGGACGACACGCGCGCCATGTTCGCCATACTCGACAAGGATCCGGCCGCCAGAAAGGGACCTGTCGGCTGTGTCGGCTTTTGCATGAGCGGCCGGCTGGTTACGACTGCAGCAGGCACTTTTCCCGAGCGCATCGCTGCGATGTGCTCCATGTACGGCGTCGGCATCGTTACGGCCAAGGAGGATTCACCGCACTTCCTGGTGAAGGACATCCGGGCCGAATGCTATTTTGCATTTGCCGAAACCGACGCGACCGTGCCGGCTTATGTTGTTCCGACGCTACGCGCGGAACTCATAGCGCACGGTACCGGCTATGGGCTGGATGTATATCCGGGCACCAGTCACGGCTTCAGCTTCCGCTCGCGGGACATCTACGACCGTGACGCGGCGGAGAAGTGCTGGTCCATCTTTTTCGACCTGTGCGCGAGGCGCGTCAAGGAAGTATGAGTATGCTGCCGGGCCGCTGGCCGTAGCAGCGATAGCGTGGCGGCGATGTAGTCTGACCAGGCCTTGATGTCCCCCTACGCTCTTTGACGCCGCGTGCGCATCGGCGCCGTCGCAATGCGCTACGCACGCAAGGCGCAGGCCGCGGCGCTTCAGGGGCGCTCGCCGGCGGACTTCAGCGCTTCCGGGTTCACGACATTCGTCGGGGTACCGGCAAGGTAGGCGCTGATCTGGTCGAATATTTCGGCAAACTGCAGCTCGTACTCGTCGCGCGAGACGTAGCCTATGTGGGGCGTGCAGACGACGTTATCCAGCAGCAGCAATGGATGACGCGTGTCCAGCAGCGGCTCGTCCTCGAAGACATCTACCGCCGCCATGCCCGGACGTCCCGCCTTCAAGGCATGCACCAGCGCGCCGGGCTCGATCAGCGCCGCGCGGCTGGTGTTTACGATCAGCGCCGTAGGCTTCATTCGCGCCAGGTCGTCCGCCGTTACGATGCCGCGCGTTGCATCGTACAGACGCAGGTGCAGGGAAATGATGTCGCATTCCCGGAAAAACGCCTCCCTGGAGGCTGCGGCAACCCAGCCGTCGGCGCGCGCGCGCGCAAGCGAGGCTTCTCGCGCCCAGACCAGCACGTTCATGCCGAATGCCCTGGCGTATCCAGCGACTACGACGCCTATCCTGCCGTAACCGTAGATTCCCAGAGTTTTTCCGCGCAG
>JBQMQE010000215.1:0-7944 GCA_052172655.1 Burkholderiales bacterium | reverse complement strand
CCATCAGGCCCACGGCCCAGCCGGTGACGAGCAGGTTGGCGAAAAACGCCACCAGCGGCAACCCCAGGTCGAAAATCGAAGCTGCATAGAGGACGATCGCCAGCCCCACCGCGACGCCGACGCCGACGCAGGTACGCAGGAAACTCACCGCGATCATCGATGCGATCAGCTCGAGCGGCCGCAGCGGGCTGACGAACAGGTGGCCGAGGTTGCGCGAATACAACTCCTCGAGAAAGGCCAGCGCGAACGCGAGCTGGCCGCGGAACAGCACTTCCCACAGCAACAGGCCGGTTATCAGCAACGCCGGCACCTGCGCCACCACCGAAGAATTGGTGGCGAAGAATTTGGCGATGAAGCCCCACAGCACCATGTTCATGGTCGGCCAGTAAGCCGTTTCGAGCACGCGCACCCAGGACCTGCGCCACAGATAGACGTGGCGCAAAACCATGCCGTAAATCCTTTGCAGCGCGCCGCTCATCCGTGCACCTCGTCTGCCGCCACCTCGGCCGGCCGGTGCTCGGCGCGCGCCACGTCGAGAAACACCTCTTCCATGCTGCTGCGGCCATAGCGCGCGATCAGTTCCGGCGGGGAGCCCTGGTCGACGATGCGTCCTGCTTTCATCATCAGTACCTGGTCGCAGATGCGCTCGACTTCGACCATGTTGTGCGAAGCAAGCAGCAGCGTGGCGCCGGACTGTTTCTGATATTCGACGAGGTGCGTGCGGATGCGGTCGGCGATGTCCGGATCGAGCGAAGCGGTGGGTTCGTCCAGCAGCAGCACCTCCGGCCGGTTCAGCAAGGCCTTCGCCACCGACACGCGCGTGCGCTGGCCGGCGGACAGCGTGCCGTAATGGCGGTTGAGCAAGGGGACGAATTCGAACTGCTCGGCGAGCTCGGCAATGCGTTTGCGGATCTGCCTCAGACCGTAGAGGTGGGAAAACACGACCAGGTTCTCCCGCACCGTGAGCTTTTTCGGCAGATCGACATAAGGCGAGGTGAAATTCATGCGCGGCAATACGCGATAGCGCTCGCGCGCCATGTCCTCGCCCAGCACGCGCACGCTGCCGGAGGTTGGCAACAGCACGCCGAGCAGAATCGCGAGCGTGGTGGTCTTGCCGGCGCCGTTCCCGCCCAATAGCCCGCAGGTGGTGCCGCGCTCGACGTGAAAGCTGAGGCCGTCGACGGCCTGCACCGCGCCGTAGCGCTTGACCAGATTTTCCACCGCGATGGCGTGGCTCAAGCGCTTTCCCTGTAGTTTCGCGGGTTCAACATATGTCGGGGATGCCATGCGCACCAGTGTTAGAATTTTAGCATGAAGCAGCTAACGCCCCGGTCTGCGGGAACGCGCCTGTACTGCGGTTTGCCCCTGTCGCTGGGCGCAGAAATCGCGCTGCCCGAAACTGCCGCCCGCCATGCGGTGACGGTATTGCGCCTGCAGGTCGGCGACGCGCTGAACCTGTTCAACGGCGAGGGCGGGGAATATCGGGCGAGCCTCATCGCCGTGAGCAAGCGCGAAGCCCGCGTGCGCATAATCGAATTCGATGCGACGGAGCGCGAATCACCTGTGGACATCACGCTGGCGCTGGGCATCTCGGCCGGCGAGCGCATGGACTACAGCCTGCAGAAGGCCACTGAACTGGGCGTAACCGCGATCCAACCGCTCGCCACCGAGCGCAGCGTCGTCAAGCTCGCCGGCGAGCGCGCCGACAAGCGCCTGCAGCACTGGCAGCATGTGGCGGTCGCCGCCTGCGAGCAGTGCGGACGCAACCGCGTGCCCGCGGTCGCGCCGGTGCAAAAGCTCTACGCTTATCTCGCGGCGGTCGATCGCAACAAGCGCCTGCTGATGTTGTCGCCGGAGGCAAGCACCTCGTTGAAACGGGTGGCGCCGGCGGCGGCCGCGGTGCTGTTGATCGGCGCCGAAGGCGGCCTCGCACCAGCCGAATTTCAGGCGGCCCAGGCGAGCGGCTTCGAGCCGGTCAACCTGGGACCGCGCATCCTGCGCACCGAGACCGCGCCGGTAGCGGCGCTGGCGCTGCTGCAGGCATTGTGGGGAGATCTTTAACGGCAACACCCGCCCGCATTGGATCGAACCGCGGGGCGCATGCAAGCGGCCAACACGGACATGCTCGATCGGTTGCGCGCGCCATACGAACAGGAGCACACGATGATGAACAGGAAGCCGGCGTGGTTGAAGTCCGCCGTCTATACAGCAATCTGGAGCGGACGCTTCGATGCGAGGTCGGGCTGGAAAGCCGGCGTGATCAGGCCGCTGCGGCTGGTGCTGGTGCTCATCCGCGACGTCGCCTACGGCCAGCTTACCCTGCGCGCGACCGGCCTCGTCTTCACCACCCTGCTGTCGCTGGTGCCGCTGCTTGCACTGAGCTTTTCGGTGCTCAAGGCATTCGGGGTGTACAACCAGATCGATCCGATACTGCTGAAGTTCCTCGCTCCATTGGGCGAAAAAAGCGCGGATGTGGCCAAATGGATCATCAAGTTCATCGAGAATCTCAATGTCACCGTCCTCGGTTCGCTCGGCCTGGCGCTGTTGATTTACACCGTCGTGTCGCTGATGCAGAAAATCGAGGAGTCGGTCAATTTCATCTGGCATGTGCCGCAATTGCGCAGCTTCGCGCGCCGCTTCAGCGGCTACCTGAGCGTGCTGCTGATCGGCCCGGTGCTGCTGTTTTCTATCATCGGCATCAGCGCCACCATAATGGCGACGCCGCAGGCGCGGCTGGTGCTCGCTGCCGAACCCGTCGGCGGCGTGGTCTATGCCCTGGGCCAGACAATCCCGGTATTTTTTGTCATTGCGGTGTTCGTGTTCGCCTATCGCTTCGCCCCCAACACCAGGGTGCGGATGAACGCCGCGCTGATCGGCGGCATCGTCGCCGGGATGCTGTGGCAGGCGGCGAGCTGGGCCTTCGCCGAATTCGCGCGCAGCTCGACGCAGTACGCGGCAATCTATTCGAGTTTCGCGATTTTCCTGCTGTTTCTGATCTGGCTTTATCTCAACTGGCTGATCCTGCTGCTCGGCGCGAGCATCGCGTTCTACATTCAACATCCGGAGTACCTGGTGCTGGAGCAGGGCGAACCGCGGCTGAGCAATCGCATGCGCGAGCGCGTCGCGCTGATGCTGATGTATTTGATCGGCAAGACCTACAGGGACGGCGGTCCGGCATGGACCTTTTCCGACCTGACGCAGCGCCTCGGCGTGCCCACCTACGCGCTGCAGGGGGTGCTCGCCGCGCTCGAGCGAGGCGGCCTGCTGCTGCAGACCGGCGACGATCCGCCCGCTTACCTGCCCAGCCGCGACATCGGATCGATCGCGCTGAAAGACCTGCTGTTCGCCCTGCGCACGGCCGGCGAGGAGCATTACCTGGGGCCGCAGGCGGTGCCGGCGCCGGCGGAAATCGAATCGATTCTGACAAGGGTGGACCTGGCGTTGGAGGAACAGGTGCGCGAGCTTACGCTCAGGGATCTGGTGACGCCATCTACTCCATCGCCCTAAACCGGGCCCCAGCATTCAATTGACGATGGGCTTTCCAATGCTCCACTCCTTCACCAGCCCGTAGATCGCCGGGATCACGATCAGCGTCAGTATGGTCGATGAAATCATCCCGCCCACCATAGGCGCAGCGATGCGGCGCATCACTTCAGAGCCCGTGCCGCTGCCCCACATGATGGGCAGCAGGCCGGCCATGATCGCCACCACGGTCATCATCTTCGGCCGCACGCGCTCCACCGCGCCTTCCATGATCGCGGCGTACAGGTCCGCGAGCGTCACCCTGCCGCCTTGCGCCGCGCGCTGCGCCCTGATGGTCTCCCAGGCCTGATCGAGGTAGATCAGCATCACCACGCCGGTTTCGGCGGCCACGCCGGCGAGCGCGATGAAGCCCACCGCCACCGCCACGCTCATGTTGTATTCGAGCAGCCACATCAGCCAAATGCCTCCCACCAGCGCGAACGGCACCGACAGCATCACGATGACGGTTTCCGTTATTCGCCTGAAATTGAGGTAAAGCAGCACGAAAATAATCAGCAGCGTGAACGGCACGACGTACATAAGCTTGGCTTTCGCCCGCTCCATGTACTCGAACTGGCCGCTCCATGTGGCGTAGTAACCCGGCGGGAATTTCACCTGCTCGCGCACCGCCTTGCGCGCATCATTGACATAGCCGCCGATGTCGCGACCGCGAATATCGACAAAAATATACGCGGTCAGGAGCGCGTTCTCGGTGCGGATCGCGGGGGGCGCCTGGTTCAGGTTCACGCGCGCGATCTGCCCCAGCGGAATCATGCCGCCGCCCATGATAGGCACCAGTACCTGGGTGGCGATAGCCTGCGGGTTCTGCCGCAATTCGCGCGGATAGCGCACGCTGACGCCGTAGCGCTCCAGCCCCTCCACCGTGGTGGTCACCATCTCCCCGCCCAGCGCGGTGCCCACCACGTCCAGCAACTCCCCCACGTTGAGGCCGTTGCGCGCCAGTTCGACGCGGTCGGGTTCGATGTCGAGGTAATAGCCGCCGGTGACGCGCTCGGCATAAGCGCTGGTGGTGCCGGGTACCGTTTTCACCACCAACTCGATCGCTTTCGCCAGTTTCTCGATCTCGACCAGGTCTTTGCCGAATACCTTGATGCCGATCGGCGTACGAATACCGGTTGCAAGCATGTCGATGCGCGCCTTGATCGGCATGGTCCAGGCGTTGGATACGCCGGGGATAGTCACTGCCTGGTCCATTTCGGCGATCAGCTTGTCCATGGTCATTCCCGCGCGCCACTTATCCTCGGGCTTGAGGTTGATCACCGTCTCGAACATTTCCAGCGGCGCCGGATCGGTGGCGGTAGCGGCGCGCCCGGCCTTGCCGAACACCGATTCCACCTCGGGAAAACCCTTGAGTATCTTGTCCTGGGTCTGCATCAGTTCCGCCGCCTTGGTGATCGACAAGGACGGCAGCGTCGCCGGCATGTACAAGAGCGAACCTTCATTCAGCACCGGCATGAACTCGGTCCCCAGTTGCATCGCGGGATAAGCCGATGCGCCCAGCGCGACCATGGCAACGGCAATGGTAAGTTTCTTCCAGCGCATCACCCAGGCGATCACCGGCCGGTAGATCCAGATGAGGAAACGATTAACCGGGTTCTTCTTCTCCGGCATGATCTTGCCGCGAATGAACAGCAGCATCAGCACCGGTACCAGCGTGATCGACAGCAGCGCCGCGCCCGCCATCGAAAATGTCTTGGTGTAGGCGAGAGGCGTGAACATCCGGCCTTCCTGGGCTTCGAGCGTGAATACCGGCAGAAAGGACACGGTGATGATCAGCAGGCTGAAAAACAGGGCCGGCCCGACTTCGCGGCAGGAATCGATGATGATCTGCAGGCGGCGCGCCCCAGGCGGAGCGCGTTCCAGATGCTTGTGTGCATTTTCGATCATGACGATGGCCGCATCCACCATCGCGCCGATGGCGATGGCGATGCCGCCGAGGCTCATGATGTTCGAGGTAAGCCCCATCAGTTGCATCGCGATCATCGCGATCAGCACCCCGATCGGCAGCATGACAATGGCCACCAGCGCGCTGCGCAAATGCATCAGGAATACGATGCACACCAGCGCCACGATGAGGCTTTCCTCGATCAGGGTGCGTTTCAGATTGTCGATGGCGCGATAGATCAGGTCCGAGCGGTCGTAGACGGCCTGTATCGATACGCCCTGCGGCAGGCCGGAGGAGATTTCCGCGATCTTGGCTTTGACATTGGCGATGACGTCGAGCGCGTTCTGGCCGTAACGCGCCATGGCGATGCCCGCGACCACTTCGCCTTCGCCGTTGAGTTCGGTCAGCCCGCGGCGCTCGTCGGGCACCAGTTCGACCCGACCGATATCGCGGATCAGCACCGGCGTGCCCTTGTCCGCCTTCAGCACCAGATTCTCGATGTCGGACACGCCGCGCAGATAGCCGCGGCCGCGCACCACGTATTCGGTCTCCGCCATCTCGAGCGCCCGGCCGCCGACGTCGCGGTTGCTGGCGCGGATCACTTCGACCACTTTCATCAGCGGAATGCCGAACGCCTGCAGCTTGCGCGGCTCCACGGTGACCTGGTAGGTCTTGACGAAACCGCCCACGCTCGCCACTTCCGCCACCCCCTGGGCCTTGGTGAGTTGGTAGCGCACGAACCAGTCCTGAATGGTGCGCAGTTCGGCCAGCGAGCGATTGGCCGCGAGCACGACGTACTGGTACACCCAGCCCACGCCGCTGGCGGCCGGCCCCAGCGTCGGCGTGACGCCGCGCGGCATGCGTCCGGAAGCGAAGTTGAGGTATTCCAGCACGCGTGTGCGCGCCCAGTAAATGTCGGTGCCATCCTCGAAAATCACATAGATGAAGGAGGCGCCGAACACCGACAGCCCGCGCACCACCCTGGACCGGGGCACCGACAGCATGGCCGTGCTCAGGGGGTAAGTAATCTGGTCTTCCACCACCTGCGGCGCCTGGCCCGGGTATTCGGCGTAGATGATCACCTGCACATCCGACAAATCGGGTATTGCGTCCAGCGGCGTGCGCACGACGGCATAGACACCCGCGGCAACGACGAACAGCGTGCCCAGGAGCACGATAACGACGTTGCGCGCGGACCATTCGATAATGCGCCCGAGCATGTCAGCGCCCCTGACGCGCGTCGGCGGCGGGCTTGGCCGCGGTGGACGGCTTCGAGTCGCTGGACGGCTTCGCCGTGGCCGCCTGGATGCCGACGATGGTGTACTCGCCGCCGGGCTCACCGATCAGGTCAAAGGTGATCTTCTGTCCGGGCTTCAGCGTGCGCAGCAGCGTTTTGTCCTTGACTTTGAAATCCATGGTCATCGCCGGCCATTTCAGGCTGGCAATCGCGCCATGCGCGAGCGTTACGCCAGCACCGGTCAAATCTACAGCCTCGACCGTGCCCTTGCTTCGATGCGTCACGGGTGAGGTACCGGCGCTGGGCGCGCCCGCCTTGATTTCACCCTTCGCCGTTTCACCCTCCGCGCCCTGACCGAAACCGCTGAATGCCGCCTTGAGGTTGCTCTCGGCATCGATCAGGAAGTTCGCGCTGACCACCACCGTCTCGCCTGCTTTGACGCCCTCAAGAACTTCGACGTATCCGTCGCCGCGCGCTCCCAATTTGACCGGACGCGGCTCGAACCGCCCCTCGCCGCGCTGCACCAGCACCAGTTGCCGCGTGCCGGTGTCCAACACCGCTGAATCGGGCACGGTCAAAGTAGGCACCTTGGCATGGATGGAACTGAACTCCGCCCGCGCGTGCATCGAGGGCTTGAGCAGAGCCTGCGGATTGGCGAGTTCGATGCGCGCTTTGGCAGTGCGAGTCTCGTTATTGAGGGTCGGGTAGATAAAAGTCAACTTGCCGGCGAATACCTTTTCCGGATAGGCATCGACCTTGACTTGCACCGACTGCCCAGCGCGCACGTGCGCGAGATCTCGTTCGAACACCTCCGCCAGCAGCCACACGTTGGACAAGTCGGCGATCTGATACAGCACCTCCCCGGCCATGAAGCGCTTGCCCTGGATAGAGGGCTTCTCCAGCACCACCCCGTTCGCGGGCGAGCGCAGCGTCAGGTACTGCCGGCCTTTGCCGTCCTGTTCCAGACGCCGCAATTCGGTTTCCGAAATATCCCAGTTGCGCAAGCGCTGCAAGGCGCTGTCGACCAACCGCTGCATGCTCGCCTGCACCTCCGCGCTGCCGCCAGCGAGCGTTTGCACGCCCCTCTTCGCAATCAGATATTCCTGCTGCGCCGCGATCAGATCGGGGCTGTACACCTCCATCAGCGGCTCACCTATCCTTACCCCCTGCCCGGTGGTATTGACGTATAGCTCCTGGATCCAGCCATCAAACTTAGAAGTGACGGTGTGCAGCAAGCGCTCGTTCGCCTGCACCGTCGCCACCGCCCTTACCGTGCTCC
>JBQMQE010000214.1:0-7950 GCA_052172655.1 Burkholderiales bacterium | reverse complement strand
GCTCGATCTTATCCAGATAGCGCGACCTCGCATTACCGAGATCAGCCGTCGGAGAGTGATAGCATGAACGCGACGCCTTGCATCACGGAAGCGAGTACCACCGAGGAACCCGGTGCGGAAAAACTGCACGCCGGGGTCTGTGCGGGGGGCCGCCCCTAAAGGCGGTTCCTACCGCGGAGGCTGCACTAGATGCGTACTTTCCACTTTTTATCAGAGCAACACGCGCTCCAAGCACTTCAGAACCAGCGCCTCAAGGCCGCTAGATATGCGGACCTTAACGATCCATTCGAATTACTTGCTTGCGATCTATCCGATCAGCGAGCTCGCCGGATGTTTAGCGCGTGGAAGGACCAGACATCGAAGACGATGGGTCTGCTCTGTTTCAGTAAGAGATGGAAAAATCCATTACTGTGGAGCCACTATGCCGATCGGCATCGCGGTGTGGCGCTTGAATTCGAAATTGATGATGACTTTGTTGTGCCGGTGCGCTACTCCGTCAAACGCATGCGGCTCGACCTACCGCTCATCATGGCAAACGGTGGCTTCACGGGAGGTCTTGCCGAACAGATTGCGACTACAAAGTCCAAGCACTGGGCGTATGAAGAAGAGGTGCGAGTACCGGTGAGCCTTTCAGAATGCATCTTTAAGAATGGTCTCTATTTTGAAAAACTGACAGAACAAGTAAAGATCGTGGGGGTGGTATTGGGCGCGCTGTCTAAAATGACCTCCAAAGAAGTACGATGCGTCCTTCCGAGAGGGCAACGCGTAACACTGCAGCGATCTCGCATGGCTTTTGGGTCGTTCAGCATAGTGCGTAACAAAGCAATGTCGGCAGAAGTCATCGATGGTGCATCCTAACTTTAGGTGCTGCGGACGGGCATTCAGCGCCGCGCGAGTGCAAATGTCTGCGCGGGCCCGCCGCAGACCAAAACGTTCGGCCTGCTTGTAGAGCCTCCGTCCTTGACGTATGATGCTACATGTTCACCATCGTTGAGACACCAGCCTTCAGCAAGCTGTGCCGAGACTATTGGACCGAGGATGAGCGCGGGGCTTTCGCTGCGTGGATCGCGGCCAATCCGGAGGCCGGTGATGTCATTCCCGGGTCGGGCGGCTGCCGCAAAGTTCGTTGGTTTCGTGCAGGGTCAGGTAAACGTGGCGGAGTGCGCGTCATCCATTACAACCAGCTCGCGGATGGACGTATCTATTTATTGCTCGTTTATGCCAAGAGTGCACAAGACAATGTCTCTGCAAATGTTTTATTGAAGATTAAGGAGGCGCTCCGTGCCCATGACTGAGAAGAAATTGCTAGACCGAGATGCAAAGCGCGACATCGGCGCAGAGTTGCTGGCATCGGTACTTGAAATGAAGGCCGGAAAAACGGGTCGAATTCACCGCATTCCCCTGTCTGAGGTAACACAGGCCAGGGCGAAGTCTGGCCTGTCACAATCTCAGTTTGCTCAAGTCCTAGGAGTGTCAATGAGGACTCTGCAAGAGTGGGAGCAAGGGCGGCGTAAGCCATCAGGGGCAGCACGGGCGTTGCTCACCATTGCGGCCAAGCGCCCAGACGTCATTCGCGAGGTCTTCGCACTTTAACGCAGCGCATGCCGAACTTTAGGTGGAACGGACGGGCCAACACGTCCTTGCCAGTCATGACCATCGTGCTGGCCCGCCGTTCCCTGGATTGGGACTTCATCCCTTGAAGGGAAATCGCAAGGGCGTTTGGGCCGTAGAGGTGAGCGGCAACTGGCGTGTAACGTCCCTTTTCGTAGGAAAGGACGCAGACGACGTTGATTACGAAGACTACCACTGAGGATAAATCATGAGAATGCACAATCCCCCACATCCCGGGAAAATCATCAAGGCTCTTTGTCTCGATCCGCTTGGTCTCACTGTGACCGAGGCGGCAAAAGGACTTGGTGTTAGCCGAAAAACGTTGTCCGGAATTTTGAATGGCCGGGCCGGCGTCAGCCCGGAGATGGCTGTTCGCCTTTCGATTGCCTTCGATACCTCTGCTGAAAGCTGGATCAATCAACAGACGCAGTACGACTTGTGGCATGCAGAGCAAGGTCGCAAACAGCTTCGCGTACTGAGGCTCGCGGCGTGACCAGACGCCCAACGAATAAGGCTAAGAATTGCCACATGTCCAAGGCCGACCGCATCAAGGAAGCGCTGGGATGGTTAAAGGTCGTCTTTGCCGCTCTGGTTGCGATTGACGTAGCGCTCATCGCATGGCTCGCTCAGAACTTTCAGAGTGCTTAGAACGTCTTGGTCATATTGGCTCTGGTTGCTGTGATTTCACCACAGGGGCAATCATCGGCGTCAACCACGCAGCGTATCGTCGCATCTCCGAGCTGGAGAATCTCTGATGCTTTGGGTCGTAGTAGCAGCTGTTGTTGTTTTCATTGGCGGCATGTTGTTCGTTGCCTATGAAGCAAGCAGCGCTGAGCGCATCCGTCCTGCCGGGAAGCCGAATCGGCGACCCATATCCTGGCGGTGGTGCATACATCGCGCCGCTGGCCGGCTCAGCTGCCATAGATTGAAAAAGTCGGCGCTGGCGAGACGGCGAATGAACAAAGCCGTTCTTCGAGATGCCTGCTCGTTCGACTGCACTCGCCGCTTGCTGACTGCGCTGGTAGATCAACGCGAACGCGACTTCGAGCGTCAATAAACCGGGAGCGAATGGCCAATAGCATCCTTCAAGCCGCCGGCTGTACCCTATCCCGCCAGATTCCCCGCCAGCGGCATCGATAGCAACTGTTCGGAAAACCTTCCCTTCCGCTCGCGCCGCGCCTGTTCGGCGAGCCACTCGTCGCGGCCGTAGGCGTAATCCACGAAGAGTCGGTCGAGCGCGGTCTCGCCTTTCAGCAAGCGGCGGCCGATATCCGCCAGCGCCTTCAGTTCAGCGACATTGCGTACTTCGATCGGAATGCGCAACTCCAGTCCGGTGCACCAGTCGAGTGTGCGCCTCAATAGCGACGGCCGCACAATCAGGTTAATTCCCGCAGCGCACGCCATGAATTCCTGGAATCGCGTATCCACATGTCGCGCAATCCTCAGGATGCGCGCATCTCAGCCACGACGCCGTCGATCAGGCGGCGCGCGATCGAGATTCTGTTCGGCAGTTTCGGCAGCGCATCGATGTCGAACCATTGCGCATCCTCGATTTCGTCCGGAGCCGGTGTGATCTCGCCGCCGGCATAGTCGGCAACGAAAGCGATCATCAGCGAATGCGGAAACGGCCACGGCTGGCTGGCGAAATAGCGCGCGCCGGCGATGCGCACCCCCGTCTCCTCCAGCACCTCGCGCGCAAGGCACTGCTCCAGGGATTCGCCCGGTTCGACGAAGCCGGCGAGCGCGCTGTACATGCCGGGTGGAAAGCGCGGCGAGCGCGCGAGCAGGATCTCGCGCCCGCGCCGGATCAGGCACATGACCGCCGGCGCGATGCGCGGATAGACGATCAGGGCGCAGGCGGGGCATTCGCGCGCGCGTTCGCCGCCGCGATGCTGCGTGGGCGTGCCGCAGCGGCCGCAGAATTGATGCGTGCGGTCCCAGTCGATGAACTGCAGCGCGCGGCCGGCGAGTGCGAACAGGCTGTCGTCCAGCCTGCCGAAGAGCCCGCGCAGTCCCTGCCACAGCATGCCCTGCGGCGCCTGAATCTCCGCGGCATATTCGAAAGCGTAGCAGTCGCGCCCGCCCAGGGTGCCCAGATAAAGGCGCCGCAGCGGCGCCGCGTTCAGGCCGGCGAGTTCCCCATGTCCTGGCAGTTCCGGCTGCGGCGGCCGATCCGCTACCAGCAGCAGGGTCTGCTGGAATACGAAGCACAGGCTGTCGGTGTCGGGCTCGCCTGCGGCAATCACCGTGCCGACATAGGACTCGGGCGCGGTGAAGGGCATCATCACGGTGTGCTCCAGCGCGCGATCGACACCGGTCTCAGGCTTTTCTCAGGCGCCGGATCAGGCTGGAGGTATCCCAGCGCCCGCCGCCCATGCCTTGTATCTCGCCGTAATAGCCGTTGATGATTTCGGTGACCGGCAGCCGCGCGCCGTTCTTCTTCGCCTCTTCCAGCGATATGCGCAGGTCTTTGCGCATCCAGTCCACGGCAAAGCCGAATTCGAACTTGTCGTCGATCATGGTCTTGCCGCGGTTGTCCATCTGCCAGGATTGGGCCGCGCCTTTGCCGATCACCTCCAGCACCTGTTTCATGTCCAGGCCGGCCTTGAGGCCGAAATTGATGCCTTCGGACAGGCCCTGCACCAAGCCCGCGATGCAAATCTGGTTGACCATCTTGGTGAGCTGTCCCGAGCCCGAGGGTCCGAGCAGCGTCACCGCCTTGGCGAAGTGGGCAATGACCGGTTTGGCTGTTTCAAACGGCGCCGCTTCGCCGCCGCACATCACCGTGAGCGCGCCGTTCTCGGCGCCCGCCTGGCCGCCGGAAACCGGTGCGTCGATAAAATGAATGCCTTTCTTGGCCGCCGCGGCGAACAGTTCGCGCGCGATGTTGGCCGAGGCGGTGGTGTGATCGACATATATGCCGCCCGCGCTCATGCCGGCGAAGGCGCCCATTTCGCCCAGGGTCACTGCGCGCAGATCGGGATCGTCGCCGACGCAGGAGAATACGATGGACGCGCCCTGCGCGGCGGCCTTGGGCGTGTCGGCCGCCTTGCCGCCGTGCTTGGCTACCCAGGCATCGGCCTTGGCGCGCGTGCGGTTGTATACCGTGACCTCGTGGCCGTTCTTGGCCAGGAAGCCCGCCATCGGAAAGCCCATGACGCCGAGGCCGAGGAATGCGACTTTTGCCATTTCATTTCTCCCGTGGGTTCAGTTCACAGCAGTATTATAAATGCTCGCGCCCCGCATATCATTTTTCCGCAACGAACTTGCCCGCCGACGACAGCAGAAAGGTCCTGAACGCCTGCGCCACCGGCGACAGGCGCTTGGCCGCCAGGTGCACCACGTGCCAGTCGCGCACGATAGGCAGGCCGCGGACATCGAGGAGCGCGAGGCGCCGCGTCTTCAGCTCCAGTTCTATGGTATGCAGCGACAGCAAGCTGATGCCCATGCCCGCCTGCACCGCCTGCTTGATGGTCTCGTTGCTCGCCATTTCCATGCTGACGTTGAGCGGCAGGCGGTGTTCGGCGAACAGGCGCTCGAGCAGTCCGCGCGTGCCCGAGCCGGGTTCGCGTATCAGAAACGTTTCTTCGGCCAGGCGCGCGAGCGGGATGCGGCGCTTCTGGGCGAGCGGATGGCCGGGCGCGGCGATGATCACATGCGGGTGGCGCGCGAACGGCTCGGCGACGGCCTCCATCCCCTGCGGCGTGCGCCCCATGATGGCGAGGTCCACGTCGTTGTCGGCGAGCTGCTTCAGCACGACTTCGCGGTTGTTGGCCGAGAGCTTCACCGTGACGCCGGGATGCTGCTTGAGAAAGCGCGCCAGCAGCGGCGGCACGAAATACTTGGCCGTGCTCACCATGGTGATGACCAGCCGCCCCTGCGACAGGCCTTTGCGCGCCGCCAGCGCCTCGTCGGCGTCGCGCAACTGCTGCGCGATGACGCGGCTGTGCTGGTGCAGCTCGGTCCCGGCTTCGGTCAGAAAAATCTTCTTGCCCAGGCGCTCGAACAAGGGCAGCCCCGCCTGCCCCTCCAACAGCTTCACCTGCATCGATACCGCGGGCTGGGTGAGGTGCAGTTCCGCCGCCGCGCGCGAGAACGAGAGCTGGCGCGCGACCGCCTCGAATACCTGCAATTGGCGCAGCGTCGCGTGCCTGAGCGTCATGCTTGCGGATGCGGCTGAATCATCAGTGAAATCTTATCATATACATAAGAATCTGTGACTACCAATTATGCATTGACGCGGCTACGCTGTGCGCTAAATCAAGCGGTACTCACAATCCCTGGTTAAAGTCATTTGCTGCGGACCGACTCAAGGGAGCACGAGGGGGCTATTCCCCCGGTTTGTTACAGACTCTAAGCGGAGGCAGACATGCGCAAGACGGGCAGCACTTACAACGCCGGGGTGCGGGATTACCGGCAAGCTTATTGGGAGCCGGACTATCCGGTCAAAGACACCGACCTTCTGGCCTGCTTCAAGATCACGCCGCAGGAGGGCGTGCCGCGCGAGGAGGCGGCGGCGGCGGTGGCGGCCGAGTCCTCCACCGGCACCTGGACTACGGTGTGGACGGATCTCCTGACCGACCTCGACCATTACAAGGGCCGCGCCTACCGCATCGAGGATGTGCCGGGCGACGCTTCGTGTTTTTACGCTTTCATCGCCTATCCCATCGACCTGTTCGAGGAAGGCTCGGTGGTCAACGTGCTCACTTCGCTCGCCGGCAACGTGTTCGGCTTCAAGGCGATCCGCGCGCTCAGGCTGGAGGACGTGCGCTTTCCGCTCGCCTACGTCACAACCTGCGGCGGTCCGCCGCACGGTATCGCGGTCGAGCGCGACATCATGAACAAATACGGCCGCCCGCTGCTGGGCTGCACCATCAAGCCCAAGCTGGGCCTGTCGGCGAAGAACTACGGCCGCGCGGTGTACGAATGCCTGCGCGGGGGCCTCGACTTCACCAAGGACGATGAGAACGTCAACTCGCAGCCGTTCATGCGCTGGCGCCAGCGCTTCGACTTCGTTGCCGAGGCGGTGAAGAAGGCCGAGGCCGAAACCGGCGAGCGCAAGGGGCACTACCTGAACGTCACCGCGCCCACGCCGGAGGCCATGTACCAGCGCGCCGAGTACGCCAAGTCGCTCGCCATGCCGATCATCATGCACGACTTCCTCACCGGCGGTTTTTGCGCGCATACCGGGCTCGCCAACTGGTGCCGCAACAACGGCGTGCTGCTGCACGTGCACCGCGCGCTGCACGCGGTGCTCGACCGCGACCGCCATCACGGCATCCATTTCCGCGTGCTGGCGAAATGCCTGCGGCTCTCCGGCGGCGACCACCTGCATTCGGGCACCGTGGTGGGCAAGCTCGAGGGCGACCGCGAGGCGACGCTGGGCTGGATCGACCTGATGCGCGAGAAATTCGTGCCGGAGAACCGCGCGCGCGGCATCTTCTTCGACCAGGACTTCGGTTTCATGCCGGGTCTGTTTCCGGTGGCCTCCGGCGGCATCCACGTCTGGCACATTCCGGCGCTGGTTGCCATATTCGGCGACGACTCGGTGATGCAATTCGGCGGCGGTACGCTCGGCCACCCCTGGGGCAACGCCGCCGGCGCCTGCGCCAACCGCGTCGCGCTGGAGGCCTGCGTCGAGGCGCGCAACCAGGGACGCCAGGTGGAAAAGGAAGGCAAGGAGATCCTGGTCGCGGCGGCCAGGACCAGCCCGGAGCTGAAGGCGGCGATGGAGACCTGGAAGGAAATCAAGTTCGAATTCGACACCGTCGACAAGCTCGACCTGGCCCACGCTTAGCCGGCGCAGCGAAACTTTGAGGAGCAGGAACATGAGTGAAATGCGGGACTACAAGTCGCGGCTGTCGGATCCGGCGAGCCGCAAATTCGGCACCTTTTCCTACCTGCCGGCGATGACGCCGGAGCGCGTGCGCAAACAGGTCGAATTCATCGTCGGCCGCGGCTGGACGCCGGCACTCGAACACGTCGAGCCCGCCCACCTGATGGATGACTACTGGTATATGTGGAAGTTGCCGCTGTTCGGCGAGTCCGACGTGGACCGCGTCCTGGCAGAGGCCGAGGCCTGTCACAAGGCCAACCCGAACAACCACGTGCGCCTGGTCGGCTACGACAAGCTGAAGCAGACCCAGGGCGCGGCGATGGTCGTGTTTCGCGGCAAGACGGTCTAGACGCATGCGTGTGAAGGAGGAGACGGCGTGAGCATCAAGGCATTGATTTTCGACGTCGACGGCACCATCGCCGATACCGAGGAGACCCACCGCCAGTCATTCAACGCCGCTTTCCTCGAGCATGGGCTCGCCTGGGACTGGAGCCGGCGCGAGT
>JBQMQE010000213.1:0-7955 GCA_052172655.1 Burkholderiales bacterium | reverse complement strand
TGCCGGGCCAGGATCCGGAGCGGGTGCGCATCGACTCCCCTGCGCTCGCGGTGATGACCGACTTGAGACAGATTCCAGCCGCGACCGTAGATCTGGAGGCGCCGCTGGATGCCGCCAATCGCTTCATGATCCGGCGCGGTGTACGCTTGCTCCTGGTGACCGACGATGATCGGCAGGTGCTGGGCTTGATCACCGCGAACGACGTATTGGGCGAGAAATCGGTGCAGTTCGCGCTGGAGCGCGGCATCAAGCGGCAGGAGATTCGCGTGCGCGACATCATGACCCCGCGCGAGCGGCTGGAAGTGCTGCTCTATGCCGACCTCGTCCACGCCGAGGTGGGGCATATCGTAGCGACGCTGAAGCACACGGGGCGGCAGCACGCACTGGTTGTTGACCTGAACGGCGATGGCAAAGTCCAGGCCGTACGCGGAATTTTTTCGGCGTCGCAGATCGCGCGCCAGCTCGGCGTTGCGATCCAAACCACGGAAGTGGCGCAGACCTTTGCCGAAATCGGCGCGGCTCTCGGGCGCTGAATAAATCGCGCTGTCCATCGGCAATCAGTCGACATGGTTGACAGTTTGAATCGATGAATCTATACTTAGTCTAATATTTGGAAGAGATAAATTATTTTCCATATATTAATGATTTTGAATATAATCTTTGTTTAATTTGATATTTCGCATAACTTTCCAGCAGATTTGTTGGTAGTTTCTTTTTTATTATTGACGCGTTGATTAACCGGAGGAACCATGAAACTTAAAGGCTCAAAAACCGAGGAAAACCTGAAAGCTGCATTCGCCGGCGAATCCCAGGCCAACCGCCGCTACCTGTACTTCGCAAACAAGGCCGATATCGAAGGCCAGAACGACGTGGCTGCGCTGTTTCGGTCAACTGCCGAAGGTGAAACCGGTCACGCGCACGGTCACCTGGAATACCTCGAGCAGGTGGGCGATCCGGCGACTGGCCTGCCGATAGGCTCCAGCCGCCAGAATCTGACCGCTGCCGTTGCCGGCGAAACGCACGAATACACCGACATGTATCCGGGCATGGCCAAGGGCGCGCGCGACGAAGGCTTCGAGGAAATCGCCGATTGGTTCCAAACGCTGGCAAAAGCCGAGCGCTCGCACGCCAACCGGTTCCAGAAAGCCTTGGACGTTTTGACGGACTGAGCGCGCAAGCGTGTCAAGGGGAGGGGAGGATATCCTCTCCCCCGGTCAGTTCAATTGCGCTGACCGCCCACTCTTCATTATCAGTCCATTACCCTAGGCCCATATGAGCACGCGCGAAGGGAGCCTGGAAGCTCCCACCCGGCATCCTATTGACTGGAAATCGCCGGATTTCTACGACGAGGACAAGCTCAACGCCGAGCTGCACCGCGTCTATGACATTTGCCATGGCTGCCGCCGCTGCGTCAGCCTGTGTACCGCCTTTCCCACTTTGTTCGACCTCGTCGACGAGAGCAAGACCGGCGAGGTGGACGGCGTGGACAGCGGAGATTTCGGCAAGGTGGTCGACCAGTGCTATCTGTGCGACCTGTGCTATATGACCAAGTGTCCTTATGTGCCGCCGCACCAGTGGAATGTCGATTTTCCGCACCTGATGCTGCGCGCCAAGGCAGTCAAGTACAAAAAGGGCGAGGTGCGCCTGCGCGACCGGCTCCTGTCCTCCACCGACGCGATCGGCAAGCTTGCCGCGATACCGGTGGTGGCGCAGACGGTGAACGCGCTGAACAGCAACGGTGCGGCGCGTGCGCTGATGCAAAAAGCCATCGGCGTGCACCGGGAGCGCAAGCTCCCTCCCTACAGCCCATCGCGCTTTCGCGCCGGGGCGCCGGCGAGCCAGGTGCATGCGGTGAGAGACAGCGCACGTACGCCGGGCAAGGTCGCGATTTTCGCGACCTGTTACGTGAACTACAACGAGCCCGGCATAGGCTATGACCTGATCAAGCTGCTCGAGCACAACGAAATTCCTTACGTGATCGTGGAGAAGGAGGCTTGTTGCGGCATGCCCAAGCTGGAACTGGGCGATCTGGAGGCGGTCGAGCGCCTCAAGCTTGTCAACATCCCGCCGCTGGCCCGGCTTGCGCGCGAGGGCTACGCCATCCTCACCGCGGTGCCTTCCTGCACCCTCATGTTCAAGTCGGAACTGCCGCTGCTGTTCCCGGGCGATGCCGAGGTGGAGGCGGTGTCGGCGGCAATGTTCGATCCTTTCGAATACCTGGTGCTGCGCCACAAGGACGGCCTGCTCAAGACTGATTTCACGCAGCCGCTGGGGAAGGTTTCGTACCATATCCCCTGCCATTCGCGGGTGCAGAATATGGGGCAGAAAACGCGCGAGGCGCTGCAACTGGTGCCGCAGACCACGGTAAACACGGTGGAGCGCTGCTCCGGGCATGACGGCACCTGGGGCGTAAAGTCGGAGTACTACGCCAACTCGATGAAGATCGGCCGCCCGGTGTTCAAAGCCATGGCCGCGAGCGACCCGGACTACATCAGCTCCGACTGCGCCATCGCGGCGCGCCACATCCAGCAGGGGATGGGCGAAACCCGAGCGCAGAGGGAGCATCCGTTGACTCTGATGCGCATTGCCTACGGACTATGAGAATGCCTGAAGAAGCGAGGGGACCTGTCGCCTCGTGCACCCCCAAAATCAGCCGCCTAACGGATATTCTGAAGGATATGACCGCAATGCAGAAGACCACGCACACGATTGCCAGAGACAGCCTGCTCAGCCTGGAAGCGTACGCCCGGCAACGCAAGGAATTCCGCACCAAGGTCATGGCGCACAAGAGAGAGCGCACGGTGCATCTGGGCGCGCACGTGACGCTTATCTTCGAGGACGAGCTGACCATACGCTACCAGATCCAGGAAATGCTGCGTATCGAGCGCACGTTCGAGGAGCCGGGCATACAGGACGAGCTCGACGCCTACAATCCCCTGATCCCGGACGGGCGCAATTTCAAGGCGACGATGATGATCGAATATGCCGATGCCGAGGAGCGCAAGCACGCACTGGCAAAGCTCAAGGGGATCGAGGACGGGGTCTGGGTCCAGGTGGAGGGCTGCGCCCGCGTCTATGCGATAGCCGATGAAGACCTCGAGCGAGAGAACGAGGAAAAGACCTCAGCCGTGCACTTCCTGCGCTTCGAGCTGAGCGATGAGATGGCCAAGGCGCTGAAATATGGCGTGGCTTTGTCGCTAGGCGTAGACCACCAGAACTATCAGGCCGAGATAAGCGCCGTTGCCGCCGGCATTCGCGCCTCTCTCGCGCAAGACATGGACTGAAAAGCATGCGTGCATGGCCTGCGTTGCTGCTGGTTTTGCCGCTTGCCGCTTGCGCGCAGACCCCTGGTTCGGGCGCAAATTACGGCGACCGGGACCGCCGGGGCGAGATTCAGGTGGCGTTCCCGCAATACCCCAAGCCGGAGAACTACCTGCCGTTCGAGGTGAGCACAATCACGCCGTTTGTCTTTTATGTCGATGCGAAGTCGCTCAGCGTCGGCGCCGACGCAGTGGTGCGATACAGCGTGATCGCGAAGAGTTCGGACGGCGCGCTCAATATCAGCTTCGAGGGCATGCGCTGCGCCGAGCGCGAATTCCGGATCTATGCGTTCGGGAGGGCCGACCATACCTGGTCCGAGGCACGCAATTCAAGATGGGAAGCGATCCGGTCCGACCCGCGCAACGCGCAGCGGGCGGTGCTTTACAGCGATTATTTCTGTCCGGTGACCGGCAACATAGCGACCGCCGAACAGGGGGTGCGGGTGCTCAAGAGCGGCGGCAACCCGCGCGCGACTCGCCCGGGCTACTAGGGCAGTGCGGCGCCGAGCTGCGCCGCAACCTGGTTCTGCTACAGCAGAACCAGATTGTCCCGGTGGATCAGTTCGGGCTCATCCACGTAGCCGAGAACGGACACGATCTCGCTGCTAGGTTTGCCCAGGATGCGGCGGGCTTCGTTGGCACCGTAGTTCACCAGCCCGCGCGCAAGTTCCTTGCCTTCAGGCGAGATGCAGGCGACCACTGCGCCGCGCTCGAACGCGCCTTCTATGCTTTTCACGCCTATAGGCAGCAGGCTCTTGCCCTCTTTGGCGAGCGCGCGCATCGCGCCGGCATCCAGCATCAGCCTGCCGTTGACCTGCAAATGGTCGGCCAGCCACTGCTTGCGCGCGGCGATCGGCATGGTTTCGGCAATCAGATGCGTGCCGATCGCCTCGCCCTGCGCGAGGCGCAGCAGCACCTCCGGTTCGTGTCCGGAGGCGATCACCGTGTGCGCGCCCGAGCGGGCGGCGCGCTTGGCGGCAAGGACCTTGGTCAACATGCCCCCCTTTGCGATGTGGCTGCCGGGCTTGCCGCACATGCGCTCGAGCTCCGGCGCGCCGGCCTTGGCTTCGTGCACCAACTCGGCCGAAGCGTGCTCGCGCGGATCGCGCGTATACAAACCGGCTTGGTCGGTAAGGATGACCAGGCAATCGGCCTCGATCAAATTGGTGACCAGCGCCGCCAGCGTGTCGTTGTCGCCGAACTTGATTTCGTCGGTGACCACGGTGTCGTTCTCGTTGATGATCGGGACGACACCCAGCGCGAGCAAGGTGCGCAGGGTCGAGCGTGCATTGAGATAGCGCTGGCGGTCGGCCAGGTCGGCGTGCGTCAACAACACCTGGGCGGTATGCAGGCCGTGTTCGCGAAAAGAGGACTCGTACACTTGCACCAGGCCCATCTGGCCGACGGCTGCCGCCGCCTGCAGTTCGTGCATCGCCTGCGGCCGCCGCGTCCATCCCAGCCGCTGCATGCCCTCGGCGATGGCGCCGCTGGACACCAGCACTACTTCTTTGCCGCCGGCCCGCAGTTGCGCGATCTGTGCCGCCCAGCGCGCGATCGCCGCCAGATCCAGGCCCTGGCCCTGGCTGGTGACGAGCGAGCTGCCGACCTTGACTACGATGCGGCGCGCCGATTTGAGCAACGCGGCCACCTCAGGCGACCTCTTTTTCGGTGAGGTGATCCATGATGGCAAAGCATAGCTCGCGGCAGCCTTCGCCGGTGAGTGCCGAAATGGCGAACCACCGGCCTTTCCAGCGATACGCCTTGAGAAAACGCTGCAACGCCTGGTCGCGCTCGTCCGCCTGCAGCATGTCCGTCTTGTTGAGCACCAGCCAGCGCGGTTTGTCATACAGCGTCTGGTCGTATTTCTTCAGCTCGTTGACGATGGCGCGCGCTTCCTTGACCGGATCCACGCTGTCATCGAAGGGTGCAATGTCAACTATGTGCAGCAGCAGCCGCGTGCGCGCGAGGTGGCGCAGGAACTGGTGACCCAGCCCGGCGCCTTCGGCCGCGCCCTCGATCAGGCCGGGAATGTCGGCGACGACGAAACTCCTGTCCTCGGCCACGCGCACCACGCCCAGGTTGGGGTGCAGGGTGGTGAAAGGGTAGTCGGCGACCTTCGGGCGCGCGGCCGACACGGCGCGGATGAAGGTCGATTTGCCCGCGTTGGGCATGCCCAGGAGGCCGACGTCGGCGAGCAGCTTCAGTTCCAGGCGCAGCTCGCGCGATTCGCCCGCCTCGCCCAGGGTGCACTGGCGCGGCGCGCGGTTGGTGCTGGTCTTGAAATGCAGATTGCCCAGGCCGCCTTTTCCGCCGCGCGCGATCAGCGCCTTTTGCTCGTGCGCAGCCAGGTCGGCGATCAGCTCGCCGGACTGGGCATCGGTGATGACCGTGCCCACCGGGACGCGCAGCACGATGTCCTCCGCGCCTTTGCCGTATTGGTCCGAACCGCGCCCGTTTTCGCCGCCTTTGGCGCGGTGGATGCGCGCATAGCGGTAATCGATGAGCGTGTTGATGTTGCGGTTGGCCACGGCGTAAATGCTGCCGCCGTGGCCGCCGTCGCCGCCGTCCGGCCCGCCGCGCGGGACGAATTTCTCGCGCCGGAAATGGGCGACGCCGTTCCCGCCCTTGCCGGCGTGCACCTCGATCCTGGCTTCGTCGATGAATTTCATGGTCGCATCACCGTGGGACTGGCGCGACAAATAAAAAAGCCCTACCGCGTGGATAGGGCTTTTCTAGGAGCCTGCCGGTTTTCAGGCCGGCACCACGCTTACTGTCTTTTTGCTCATTGGGCCTTTGACCCCGAATAATACTTTGCCGGCAACTTTGGCGTACAGGGTGTGGTCCCTGCCCATGCCGACGTTCTCGCCCGCGTGCACCTGGGTGCCGCGCTGGCGCACGATGATGCTGCCGGCGGTAATCAACTGGTCGCCGTAGCGTTTCACACCGAGGCGCTTGGATTGCGAATCGCGGCCGTTTCTGGAGCTGCCGCCTGCTTTCTTGTGTGCCATGTCTCGCCTTTCTGATTGATAACCCGTAGCAACAGTCGTTTGGCTAGGGTCCGATCTCGGGGAGCACGAGGGGAGGTATTCCCTCGTGTTGTAGACTCTAAGCTGCTGAGCTTATCCCGTGATGCCGGTTATTTCGATTTCGGTGAAATTCTGGCGATGCCCCTGATGCTTCTGGTAATGCTTGCGCCGGCGCAGCTTGAATATGCGCACCTTGTCGTGGCGCCCTTGGGCAAGGACTTTCGCCTGCACCGAAGCTCCGCTGACCAGCGGCCTGCCCATCTTGAGGTTGTCGCCGTCGGCGACCAGCAACACCTGGTCGAGCACGATTTCAGCCCCGATATCTGCCGGTAACTGCTCTATTTTCAATTTTTCGCCGGCAGCGACGCGGTACTGCTTGCCGCCGGTTTTTATGACCGCGTACATGTTGAGTGAGACTCCAAAAAGACGATACAGCAGTAAAACCAAGGAACCCGAGATGATACAGCAATCGAGCTTTGGCCGTCAAAAGCTTTATGCTATGATTTCGGGCCCGCCAAATCTGTTTTCCTGCCCTTCTACCCGTGCCCATAGAACCCATCCATTCCCTCATCGACGCCGATATGCGCGCGGTGGACGCCATGATCCGGCGGCGGCTCGAGTCCGACGTGGTGCTGATCCGCCAGGTGGCCGAGTACATCATTGCCAGCGGCGGCAAGCGCCTGCGCCCGGCCATGCTGCTGTTGGCCGCGGGTGCATCGGGCTATGGCGGCAGTCATCACCATGAACTCGCGGCCGTGGTCGAATTCATACACACCGCGACGCTGCTGCACGACGACGTGGTCGACGAATCCGGGCTGCGCCGCGGGCGCAAGACGGCCAACGCCGCCTTTGGCAACGCCGCCAGCGTGCTGGTCGGAGATTTTCTGTATTCGCGCGCGTTCCAGATGATGCTCACGGTGAATGACATGCGCGTCATGGCGGTGCTGGCCGAAGCCACCAACACCATCGCCGAGGGCGAAGTGCTGCAATTGTTGAACGTGCACGATGCCGATATCGACGAGGCGCGCTATCTCGAGGTGGTGCGGCGCAAGACGGCCAAACTGTTCGAGGCCGCCACCCGCCTCGGCGCAATACTTGGGCGGGCCGCGCCGGAGTTCGAAGAAGGGCTGGCGCAGTACGGCGTGCACGTGGGCACCGCGTTCCAACTGATTGACGACGTGCTGGATTATTCCGGTGACCTGCAGGAGACCGGCAAGAACCTGGGCGACGATCTCAACGAGGGCAAGCCGACGCTGCCGCTGATCTACGCCATGCGCAAGGGCTCCCCCGCGCAGTCGCAAACGGTGCGGCATGCGATCGAGCAGGGCGGGCGCGACGAATTCGCAGCGGTGCTCCAAGCCATCACCGATACCGGGGCGCTGGACTATGCGCGCGCGCAGGCCAAGCGTGAGGCCGCGGCGGCCTGCTCCGCCATCGAGCGCCTGCCGAGTTCAAAATACCGCGACAGTTTGCTACAATTGGCGGACTTCGCGGTCAATCGCAAGCACTGACCGCAATCGTTTTTGGGGGTTCGCCCCCGTCTGTATCACCTCGGGGTGTAGCTCAGCCTGGTAGAGTACTGCGTTCGGGACGCAGGAGTCGGAGGTTC
>JBQMQE010000212.1:5619-8001 GCA_052172655.1 Burkholderiales bacterium | reverse complement strand
AGGGCGTCCAGTTCGACGCGGTTGTCCGGCTCGATCACCGTGGTGCAGTCGAGCTGCTCGATCACGGCCGGGCCGGTGAATCTTGCGTCCTGCGGCAGCTTTTCGCGCTGGTAGATCGGCGTGTCGCGAAAACCGCCTTCGAACCATACCGGGCGCATGCCGTTCAGCGCGCCCGCAAGGTTAGCGGCGCGTTCGCCGGCGCGCGCGAGCACTGCGAGGTCCAGCCGCGGGCGCAGGCCGATCACGGCGGTGTGCAGGTTGACCAGCACCGCGCGGATTTCGGGCAATTCGACGCCGAAGCGCTCCCAGTAGGCCGCCTCGAACAGCCGCTGCAATTCTTCCTTTGCCACATTCAGCCGGGGCAGGGCGAGCGTGAGGATATGGCTCTGGCCCTGGAACTGCATGTCGGCGAAGTGCAGGATGCGCGTGCCCTCGATCGTCACGCCTTCGCGCGCGAGCGTGGCGCGGCCTTCGGCAATCTGCGCTTCCAGGGTGGACCAGACGAGAGCGATGTCGAGCGCGGGCAAAGGCTTGTTGACGGTGTTGACGTAATCGTGGCGCGCATCGGCAACGACGCAACCCAGCGCGTTGGTGATGCCCGGACGCAGCGGGATCAACAGCTTCGGGATGGCGAGTTCGCGCGCGAGTGCCGCTGCGTGCAGGGGGCCCGCGCCGCCGAATGGGAACAGCACGAAGTCGCGCGGATCGTGGCCGCGCGCGAGCGACACCATGCGGATTGCGCCCGCCATCCTGTCGTTGGCGATGCGCAGGATCGCCGCCGCGGCCGCGCTCGCATCCAGCCCCAGCGGCTTGCCGATCTTCTCCAGAATGATCGCGCGCACTTCGGCGAGCGGCACCGGCCGCTCCACCGCGAGCAGTTTTTCCGGATTGAGCCGCCCGAGGATCAAATTGGCATCGGTGATGGTCGGATCGAGGCCGCCGTGGCCGTAGCAGATCGGGCCGGGCATGGCACCCGTGGATTCCGGGCCGACCTGCAGCATGCCGGCCTGGTTGATGAGAGCGATCGAGCCGCCGCCGGCGCCTATGGTGTGCACGTCCACCATCGGCACGTGGATCGGCATGGCGTATTCCAGTTCCAGCTCCGAGGACACGGTGGGCACGCCCGCCTGTATCAGCGCCACGTCGGTGGAAGTGCCGCCCATGTCGTAGGTGACCACCTCGCGATAGCCGGCAGCGGCGGCGGTGTAGGCCGCGGCCATTACCCCCGAGGCCGGGCCGGACATGACCGTGTTGACCGCGTGCTCGGCGACGATGGCCGAGGACACGGTGCCGCCGTTGCCCTGCATCACCAGCAGGTCGCGGTCGAAGCCCTGATCGCGCAGTTCGTTGCGCAGGCGCTCGATATAGCGCGCGAGTATGGGCTGCACCGCGGCATTGACGCAGGCGGTGGTGCCGCGCTCGTATTCTCGGTATTCGGACAGGATCAGATGTCCGGCGGTGAGATAGGCGTTGGGCCACAGGCCGCGCGCGATTTCCAGTGCGCGGCGCTCATGCGCCGGATTGATGTAGCTGTGCAGGAAATGGATCACCAGCGCTTCGCAGCCTTTGGCGATCAGCGCCCGCACCGCCGCTGTCACTGCCGCTTCGTCCAGCGGCGTCACCACTACACCCTCCGCATCCATGCGTTCGGCCACTTCGAGGCGCAGTTCGCGCGGCACCAGCGGCTCGAACGAGCCGGTAAGCCCGTAAGGCTTGGGGCGGGTGCGCCGGCCGAGTTCCAGTGAATCGCGGAAGCCGCGGGTGGTGATCAAGCCGACGCGGGCGAGCTTGCGCTCGAGGATGGCGTTGGTCGTCGTCGTGGTGCCGTGCACGATCACCTGCAGCTCGGGCAGGATCGCGCCCGCGGCCGAGAGCGCGGCGAGCACGCCGTAGGCCTGGTTGTCCATGGTCGTCGGAACCTTCGCCATGCTCACGCTGGCGTCCCCGGTGTTGAGCATGATGAGGTCGGTGAAGGTGCCGCCGACATCGATGCCCACGACCCAGCTTGATTTGTGCGTATTCATGCTCTAGACCGACAGGTAGGTGGAACGCATTCCCTCGTTTGCGGCGAGCTCGGCCATGCTGCCCTGATAGCGGATATGGCCTTTCTCGATGATATACGCGCGATCGGCGACCAGGTTGGCGAAATGCAGGTTTTGTTCCGACAGCAATACGCACAGCCCTTCCTGTTTAAGCTCGAGGATGGTCTTCGCCATCTGCTCGACGATCACCGGCGCCAGGCCTTCGGAGGGCTCGTCCAGCAGGATCGCCGAAGGGTTGCCCATCAGCGTGCGCGCGATGGTGAGCATCTGCTGCTCGCCGCCGGACATGTGCGCGCCGCGCCGCGCGCGCATGCGCGCGAGGTTGGGGAACAGCCCGAAC
>JBQMQE010000212.1:0-5609 GCA_052172655.1 Burkholderiales bacterium | reverse complement strand
GCGCCTGCCTTCCAACCTCGAGGTTTTCCATCACGCTCAGATCGGTGAATATGCGCCGCTCCTCGGGCACGTAGCCCAGGCCGAGGCGGGCGATCTGATAGGGTTCCAGCCGCTCGATGCGGCGGCCGTCGAAGCTGATCTCGCCCGCGAGCGGCGGCACCAGGCCGATCAGCGTCTTCAGCGTGGTGGACTTGCCCGCGCCGTTGCGCCCGAGCAGCACCACGACTTCGCCGCGGTCGGCCGACAGGCTGAGGTCGTACAGGATATGCGCGCGGCCGTAGGCGCTGTTGACGCTTTTCATCTCAAGCATGCGCGGCTCCGCCATAGAGGCTGCCCGAGCCCAGATACACTTCCTGCACTTCCCGATTGGCGCGCACTTCGGCCGGTTTGCCCTCGGCGATCAGCCGGCCGTGGTTCAGCACCAGGATGCGATCGGCGTGCGCGAACACCACGTCCATGTCGTGTTCGGTGAACAGCACCGCGATGTTGGACGCGCGCGCGAGTTCGGCGGTGAGCTGCATCAGCGCCACGCGCTCGGATGGCGCCATGCCCGCAGTGGGTTCGTCCATCAGCAACAGGCGCGGCCGGTTGGCGAGCGCTATGGCGAGTTCCACCCGCTTCAGGTCGCCGTAGGCGAGCACCGCACACGGGCGCTCGGCCTGTTCGGCGATGCCCACGCGCGCGAGCAGTGCCGTCGCCTCGTTCCGATACTGTCGCTCGGCTAAAGTCGTCAGCGAGTTGAGCCTGCCGTGAAAATTGAGCAGGGCGGTCTGCACGTTTTCGCGCACGCTCATGGAGGAGAAGGTGGCGGTGATCTGGAACGTGCGTCCCACACCCAGGCGCCAAATCTGGCGCGGCTTCAAGCCGATCAGGCTGCGGCCTTCGAACTCGGCGCTGCCGCTGTCGGCCGCGATCTGGCCGTTCAACAGGTTGAAGCAGGTTGTCTTGCCCGCGCCGTTGGGGCCGATCAGCGCCAGCAGTTCGCCCGAGGCGAGGCTGAAGCTCACGTCGCATACGGCCTGCACGCCGCCGTAGGACTTGGACAGATTGGCGATGCGCAGCACCGCGCTCATGGATCACTCCGCCCCGAGCGCGCTTCCCAGCGCTCGCGGATGAAGCCGGCAATGCCCTGCGGGAAAGCGAGCACCAGGAACAGGATGATTCCGCCGAGCAACGCGCGCCAGAATTCGGTCTGGCGCGATATCGTGTCCTGCAGCCAGGTGAACACGGCGGCGCCGGCGACCGCGCCGGTGAGCGTCTGGATGCCGCCCATCAGCACCATCACCAGGCCATCCACCGAGCGCGTAATCGACAGGGAATCGGGCGAAATACTGCCTTTGGAAAACGCGTACACCGCGCCGGCCAGGCCGGCAAACACGCCTGCCAGCGCGAAACCCAGCCACTGCTGCCGGCGCACGTCGATGCCGATGGCGTCGGCGCGCAGCGGCGAATCGCGCCCCGCGCGCAGCGCGTAGCCGAAAGGCGAATAAACGATGCGCCAGAGCGTCAGCGTGCCGCCGGCGCATAGCGCCAGCGCGAGATAGTAGAACGTGGTCTTCGATGCGAGCCACTGCGCCGGCCACACGCCCACCAGGCCGTTGGAACCGCCGGTGAAGGCATCCCACTGGTACACCACCGACCAGGCGATCTGCGCGAATGCGAGCGTCAGCATCGCCAGGTAGACACCCGAGAGGCGCACGCAGAACCAGCCGAAGGCGAGCGCCCCCAGTCCGCCGGCCAGCGGCGCGAGCAACAGCGCCGCCTCCATCGGTATTGCGTGTTTGAGCAGCAGCGCGGCGCCATAGGCACCCAGGCCGAAATAAGCCGCGTGGCCGAAGGAATGCATCCCGGCCGGGCCCATGATGAAATGCAGGCTGACCGCGAACAGCGCGAACACCAGGATATCGGTCAGCAGCACCAGGGTGTAGCGATCGGAAAACAGCGGCAGCAGCGCAAGCACAAGCAATGCTGCAACGAGCCCCCTGAGCATGAAGGGCGAAGGCAGGTACAGCGGCGGTTCCACTGCTGCCGCGCCGCGCGCTATGCCCTGCTGCCGCCCGAACAGACCCCAGGGCCGGATCACCAGCACCACCGCCATGACGATGAACTCCACCACCAGCGTCAGCTTGGAAAAAGAGAAATCGATGCCGAACGCGCTGACGTTGCCCAGGCCTATGCACAGGGCCTTGAGCACGCCGATGATCACCGCGGCGAGGTAGGCGCCGGGTATGCTGCCCATGCCGCCGACCACCACCACCACGAACACGTCCGCCAGTATCGTCAGGTCCATGGTCAGCACCGCCGGTTCGCGCGGGATCTGGATCGCGCCGCCCAGGCCGGCGAGAAAGGACCCGAGCGCAAATACGCTGGTAAAGAGCCAAGCCTGGTTCACGCCCAGCGCGCCGGCCATCTCGCGGTCTTCGGTCGCCGCGCGCACCAGCGTGCCCCAGCGCGTGCGCGTGAGCAGCAGCCACAGCAGGCCCAGCACGAGCGGTCCGAGCACGATCAGGAACAGGTCGTATTCGGGGACCCGGCGCCCGGCGATGGCGACCGTTCCTGCCAAGCCGGGAGCGCGCGGTCCCAGCAGGTTTTCCGGACCCCAGGCCCACAGCGCAAAGTCGCGGATGATCAGCACCAGCGCGAAAGTGGCGAGCAGTTGCAGCAGCTCCGGCGCGTGGTACAGGCGCCGCAGCAGCAGCCGTTCGACCAGCGCGCCGAACACGCCCACGATCAGGCCCGCGAGCAGCACCCCGCCCCAGAAACCAGGGATGCCGCCGCCGAAGGCTTGCACCAGGCTGTAGGCGGTATAGGTGCCCAGCATGTACAACGACCCGTGCGCGAAGTTGACGATGCGGGTGACGCCGAAAATGAGCGACAGCCCGGCCGCGACCAGAAACAAAGACGAGGCCGCGGCGAGTCCGTTGAGCAGTTGCACAAGAATGGCGCTGAGGCTCAAATCTGGCTCGATGTACTGAAATTGCGAAGCGCCCGATCAGGCACGCCCTCTCCCTGCTCGGGAGAGGGGAAACGGGAGGTACTGCCTATTGCGCTTACTCCGCCGGCCGCATCGCCTTGATTTCGGCGTCGCCGGGCAGGAAATTGGCACCGTCGGCGTATTTCCAGTGGACCATCATGCCCTTGCCGTCCTTTTGCGCCAGGCGCCCGACGTAGGCGCCCATGGTGGACTGGTGATCGAGCGCGCGATAAGTAAATTCGCCCAGCGGGGAATTCATATGCAGGCCCTTCATCGCGGCGATCATTTTTTCGGTGTCGGTGGAGTCGGCTTTTTTGATCGCCGCGGCCGCGCTCATCATGGTGGTGTAGCCGACGACCGATCCCAGGCGCGGATAATCGTTCCACTTGGCGCGGTAGGCGGCGAGGAACTTCTTGTGCTCGGGCGTATTGATCTGCTCCCAGGGATAACCGGTCACATACCAGCCATCGGGCGTCTCGTCCTTGAGCGGATCGAGGTATTCCGGTTCGCCCGCGAGCAGGTTGAACACCGGGCGGCCCTTGAACAGTCCGCGCTGGTTGCCTTCGCGCACGAACTTTTGCAGGTCGGCGCCGAAGAGGGACGAGAAGATCGCGTCCGGCTTGGCGTCGATCAAGGCTTGCACCACGGCGCCAGCCTCGATCTTGCCCAGCGCCGGCGCCTGCTCGGCGATGAATGCCACGCCGGGCTGTTTCGCGGCCAGCAGTTTCTTGAACGCGGCAGTGGCCGACTGACCATACTCGTAATTGGGATAGACGATGGCCCAGCGCTTCATGTTCAGCTTCGCCGCCTCCGGCACCAGCATGGCGGTCTGCATGTAAGTCGAGGCGCGCAGGCGGAAAGTATAGTGGTTGCCCTTGTTCCACACGATCTGATCGGTCAGGGGTTCGGCGGCGATGAACAGCGTTTTTCTTTGCTTGGCAAAATCGCTCACCGCGAGGCCCACGTGCGAGGCGTAGGTGCCCATGAGCAAGGAGACGTTTTCACGCGAGAGCAACTCCTCGGCCACGCGCACGGCGTCGCCCGGCGTGCCGTTGTCGTCGCGCGATATCACTTCGACTTTCTTGCCGAGGAGGCCGCCGGCCTGGTTGATTTCATCCAGCGCCAGTTCCCAGCCTTTCTTGTACGGCTCCAGAAATGCGGGGAAGTTCTTGTAGCTGTTCAATTCCCCGATCTTGATGGTGCCTTGCGCGGCGGCGGGCTCGCTGAAAACCGCTGTCATCGCCAGCGTAACCGTGCCCAACAAAAAAGCTCTGCGTGCAGTCATGTCGTTCTCCCTGTGGTTCATTTTCGCGGGCCAATTCAGACCCGGACTTGCGGCGGACTATGCCCGCCGTCCCGCTCTGTGCCGGCCAGCGCAAGAATATACACAATTTCCATGCATTGTATTGCTGACTGCCGGAAGTGAGGGCGGAAAGTCTTTCTTTTCTCGAATTCAAGCCACTGGCTACTAGCCTGATAATGCTCATGATGCTGCGTTTAGTCTGTGCGCAAGGTCTGGCGTAAATTTAACGCGGAACCCAAAACGAAATCTGATGCGAATGGAAGATCCCGATGGCAGCCACATACGACGAAATTAACTGGATTGGCGTAGGCTCGGCGGTGCGCGACAGGCGCTCCGAAAGCGGACTGTCCGCTGAGGACGCGGCGCTGAAGCTATGCCTGTCGAAAAAGCAGATCCTCGCGCTGGAAAGCGGATCGAGCGCGCCGTTCCCCGGTGCCACGGTGCGCTCATGGTGTGGTCACCGCTACGCAGTGATGTTGGGATTGGATTGGGAACACCTGGTACAAGCGCCTCCCGGCGAAGACCGGGCAGCCGTCAGCGAAAGCATGCAGGCAACTGCATGCCCAATAGAACCTGGACCTGCACCCGAGACCAGACGCGAGCGATACCGAGGTCGCCTGCTGCTTAGTGGACCCGTTTTAGCGCTTATTGCAGTCATCACCTATAATACCGCGCTCACGGACGCCTCCGCTCCTGCTTCGACGCCGGCAGCAAAAATTGCTCCAAAGGTCAATTCCCCTGTCGTGGTGCTTTCTTCAGCAGATACTGCCTCCGCCGGGAATTCCGCTGCGCCGGTTGATTGGGAAACCGCGGCCAGGGGCGTAGCCTCGGTCGCAGCCAGTCCGGCCGAAGTCAGCGATCATACGCAAACGTCTCCGGCTTCGACGAGTGCGGCGGTGGAAACGGTTGTGGAAATCCAAGGCAGAGATCCCGCCAAGCAAACCGGCTCATTCTTTGTCAGCAGCAAGGAGCATGCAGCGTTGCTCAAAAAAATGCGGAGCGACCCCGGCGCGGGCATTCGCATCGACCTTCCTCAAGGTGCAGAGCGGCGTATCCCGATTTCGCCAAACGAAATTGTTCGGGTCGCAGAAGGCCGGAACCTTGCAATTTTCTATCAGGGCCGGATGGTGCCAGCGCAAGTTGTGGACAGCGGTGCCTGGGTAAATTTTGTCCGAAAAACAGCTGACAGTAGCGACTGAGCGGCCCGGTGCGGGGGAGATGCGTGCAACCCAATATATGCAATGACGTCATTGCACGTCGGCAGATGGAACTTATCCAGCGCATTGGCCGCATCGGCTATTGGGAATACGATCCCGGGGAAAAGTCGATATC
>JBQMQE010000211.1:0-8006 GCA_052172655.1 Burkholderiales bacterium | reverse complement strand
TGCGCCGCGTGCTCAAGCCGGGCGGGCGCTTGCTGGTGCTCGAATTCTCCCGCGTGTGGCAGCCGTTGAAGCGCGCCTACGATTGGTATTCGTTCAGGGTGCTGCCCTGGCTCGGCTCCAAGATTGCGGGTGATGCCGACAGCTACCGCTATCTGGCCGAATCCATACGCGTGCACCCGGACCAGGAGCAATTGAAAACGCTGATGGAACAAGCGGGGCTCGCGCGGGTCGAATATTTCAACCTGAGCGCCGGCGTGGTCGCGCTGCATCGGGGTTACAAGGTCTGAGGATATGCGCGCATAATGCGCGCTTCACGCTGGAAGGAGAAAAAATGAAACGACTACTATCGATTTCGATCGCTGCATTGCTCGCTCTCGCATTCACGGTCGAGGACGCCGAGGCGAGACGCCTGGGCGGCGGCCGCAGTTTCGGCGCGCAGCGCCAAATCGTGCCCCCGAGCAAGAGCGTGCAACAGACCCCGCCGTCGCAAGCGGCGGCGGCCCCCGCCGCAGGATCCAACCCGGCTGCCGCGGCCAAACCCGCGGGCAACCGCTGGCTGGGCCCGATCGCCGGCCTCGCCGCCGGACTGGGCCTGGGCTGGCTGATCGGCCAGGGCGGCCTGGGAGGCATGATGGGCACGCTGTTGATCATGGCCCTGGTCGGCTTCGCCGTGGTCTTGGTCATGCGCCTGTTCACCCGGACCAGGACCGAAGGCGATATGCAGTATGCCGCTGCTGGCAACGAAGCCGCGGCCGCCCCGCCGCCTGCGCTCGCGTCCGGCCTCGGCGCGGCGCCGGTGTTCGGCGCGCAGCCGCAGCCGAACATCCCCGCGGGATTCGACACCGATGGTTTTCTGCGCCAGGCCAAGCTCAATTTCGTCAAGCTGCAGGCCGTGCACGACAGCGGCAAGCTCGACGAATTGCGCGAATTCACCACTGACGAGATGTACGCCTCACTCAGGCAGGATATGGAGCAGCACGGCGTCCCCGGGCAACAGACCGACGTGGTGACGCTCAATGCCGACCTGCTGGAAGCGCTCACCGAGGGCGACACCCATTGGGCCAGCGTGCGCTTCTCCGGCATGATTCGCGAAAACCCCGATGCCCAGCCTGAGCCGTTCCAGGAAATCTGGAGCCTGGCGAAGCCGACCTCGGGCACGACCGGGTGGGTGCTCGCGGGCATACAGCAAATACAATAGCCGGGCTTGGCTCGCATCGGAGGAAGCCAGCCAGTGTTGCCGCACCCCGCGATATTCGCTCTCAACCATCTGCTAGCCGCGGAAGCCTGGGCGCGCGACAAGCTCAAGCCTTACGCCGGACAGTGCGTGGAATTTCACTCCCCGCCGCTGCCCGCGCTGCGCCTGGACATCCTCGATTCCGGACTGCTGCGGGCCGCCGCCAAGGACGCCGAGCCGAACCTCGTTGTCACCATCGGCCCGGCCGCGTTGCCGGCAGCGCTGCGCGGCGAAGACGCGCTGCTGCGCGAAATCGGCATCGAGGGCAACGCCGACTTGGCCGGCACGGTGCAGTACCTGTTCCGCCATTTGCGCTGGGACCTCGCCGAAGATCTGTCCAAGGTGTTCGGCGACGTGCTCGCTCAGCGCATGGTGAGCGAAGGCAGGCGCTTCGCCGCGTGGAACCGCGAGGCGGCGGAGAAACTGGCGCAAAACTTTGCCGAATACTGGACCGAGGAGCAGCCGCTCTTGGCGCGTCCCGCCGACGTGCGCCAGTACCTCGCCGACGTGGACCAGTTGCGCGACGATCTGGCGCGACTGGAAAAGCGTGTCGAAGCGTTAAGCAGGAAAGCTTGAACCGACGAGCCCGCGCAAGGCACCGAGGTCCAACTAACAGGCGCGTCAGCGCCCTCTGCGGTTAAAATCCCCTTTTACATTTCCGTCAGAGCCTAATTTGCAGCGCCTTCTGCGTCTCGCCCGTATCATCTTCGTCGGCATCCGTTTCGGCCTGGATGAGTTCGTGCTTGCCCATGCGCGCACGCGCTTCCTGCTCCTCGTGGTGCAACGCGTGCTGTTCTGGCGCAATCTCACCGAGCCGCGCGCGGTGCGCCTGCGCCTGGCGCTGGAGGCCCTGGGACCGCTGTTCGTCAAATTCGGCCAGGTGCTCTCCACCCGGCGCGACCTGCTGCCGATGGACATCGCGGACGAGTTGGCGCGGCTGCAGGACCAGGTGCCGCCGTTTTCGACCGCGCTCGCCCACGCCCAGCTCGAACGCGCTTTCGGCCGGCCGGTGGCGCAGGTATTCGAGCAGTTCAACCCCCTGCCGGTGGCGAGCGCCTCCATCGCGCAGGTGCATTTCGCGGTGTTGCCCGGCGGGCGCGAATGCGCGGTCAAGATCCTGCGCCCCAACATGGCCGAAGCGATCGAAAAAGACGTGGCGCTGCTCGACAGCGCCGCCGGGCTGATCGAGGCGCTGTGGGTCGATGGCCGGCGCCTGAAACCGCGCAAGGTGGTGGCCGAGTTCGCCATGCACCTCAACGACGAGCTCGACCTGATGCGCGAAGCGTCGAACGCAAGCCAGTTGCGGCGCAACTTCGCCGCCTCACCGCTGCTGATGATTCCGGAAATCTACTGGGACTACTGCTCGGCCTCGGTGATGGTGATGCAGCGCATCAGCGGCATTCCGATCAGCCGCGTGGAGGAACTGCGCGCCGCCGGCGTGGACATTCCGCGCCTCGCCCGCGCCGGGGTGGAGATCTTTTTCACCCAGGTGTTCCGTGACGGCTTTTTCCATGCCGACATGCACCCGGGCAATATTTTCGTCTCCACCGACGCCGATATCCGCGGCAAGTACGTCGCTGTCGATTTCGGCATCATGGGCACACTCACCGACGTCGACAAAAACTACCTGGCGCAGAATTTTCTCGCGTTCTTCCAGCGCGATTACAAGCGCGTGGCGCAGGCACACCTGGAAGCGGGCTGGGTGCCGGCCGACACGCGCGTGGACGAGTTCGAGAATGCCATCCGCGCCGTGTGCGAACCGGTGTTCGACCGGCCGCTGAAAGACATTTCCTTCGGCCGCGTGCTGCTGCGCCTGTTCCAGACCTCGCGCCGCTTCCATGTCGAGATCCAGCCGCAGTTGGTGATGCTGCAAAAGACCCTGCTCAACATCGAGGGCCTGGGGCGGCAGCTCGACCCGGAACTCGACCTGTGGAAGACCGCAAAACCGTTCCTCGAGCGCTGGATGAGCGAGCAGATGGGCTGGCGCGGCTTCCTGCGCAATCTGCAAAACGAAGCGCCGCGCTGGGCCTACATGCTGCCGCAAATGCCGCGGCTGGTACACCGCGCGCTCGACGCCGACCACGGGGCCGGAATCGAGCGGGTGCTGGAGCAGCTCACCGTTGAGCAAAGGCAGCGCCACCGCAGCCTCGTCACGCTCGGCCTGCTACTCGCGGCCCTGCTCGCCTGGCATTTATATCTCTTGCTCTGAGCTCTGTTGTCAACGGGCGAGCGCGCTTCACCGACGCGGGGCCGCGCGCTAACACCGTATAATATTCATCGTGCAGGTTATTCGACAATTTCGCGGGAGGTTGCCGGCATGCTGCTTTGGTTTGTCCTGATTTACCTGGCCGTTTCCGTCAGTATCGGCCTCTACGCCGCTACCCGCGTCCACAACACCAAGGATTATGCAGTCGCCGGCCGTTCGCTGCCGTTTTATGTCGTGATCGCTACGGTGTTTGCCACTTGGTTCGGATCGGAGACTGTCCTCGGGATCCCGGCCAAATTCGTGGAAAGCGGGCTTTCTGGCGTGCTCGAAGATCCATTCGGCTCTTCGATGTGCCTGATACTGATGGGGCTATTCTTCGCCGCCAGGCTTTACAAGATGGACCTGCTCACGATTGGCGATTTTTATCGCAAGCGCTACAACCCGACGGTGGAAATGCTCACCAGCCTCGCCATCATTGCCTCTTATCTGGGTTGGGTTTCCGCGCAGATCGTCGCGCTTGGACTTGTCTTCAACATCCTGTCGGATGGTGCGCTCAGCTTGCAGACCGGGATGGTCCTGGGCATATCGATCGTGCTGATCTACACGGTGCTTGGCGGCATGTTTTCGGTGGCGTGGACGGACTTCATGCAAATGACGCTGATTGTGGTCGGCCTGCTCTATATTGCCTGGCTTATAGGCGACGAGGCGGGCGGTGTGGGCAAAGTCTTTGCTCACGCGAAGGACGCCGGAAAATTCCACTTCTTTCCTCGACCCGAATTGCGTGAGGTCTTGTGGTTTGTCGGCGCCGCGATCACGATGATGTTTGGCTCGATCCCACAACAGGACGTGTTCCAGCGCGTGACATCTGCGCGCACGGTGAACATCGCCGTATGGGCGACCGTGCTCGGTGGCGTGTGTTATTTCGTGTTCGCCTTTGTACCAATGTTTCTCGCTTACTCGGCATCCTTGCTCGACCCGAAGCTCGTACAGAATTATATTCATGGCGACGCGCAGTATATTTTGCCGCGGCTGATACTCAATCATGCGCCGATATTCGCGCAGATCATGTTTTTCGGCGCGTTGCTGTCGGCTATCATGTCAACCGCCAGCGCCACGTTGCTTGCGCCTTCGGTTACGTTCACGGAAAACATTCTCAAGCGCTTCCTGCGCAAGGATCTGTCAGATAAGCAGTTGCTCCTGAATATGCGTATGGTTGTTACGGGCTTCGCCTTACTGGTGATCGTGTTCGCGCTCAATTCGGACTCGAATATCTATTCGATGGTCGGCAATGCGTACAAGGTGACATTAGTGGGCGCATTCGTTCCGCTGGTAGCCGGGCTCTACTGGAAGCGCGCGAGCGCAACAGGTGCGCTGCTGTCCATCATCTTCGGATTGGGCACGTGGCTTGTGCTCGAGGCGACGTCGCCCGACGGACTGATGCCGCCGCAACTCGGCGGATTCCTTGCGGCTGTGGTCTGGATGGTGATCGGTTCGCTCGCCACGGGGAAGTCTCCACAGGTATCTGTGCACGCGAAAACTTCTGCAGGGGGCTTGAGCGCCAAGCGCGCTCAGCGTACAGCCCGGTCATAAGCTGACGCAGCCAGCGGTTGCGCGCAGCCGGCGACCGGCCTGGCGTTGCGCCTGTGCCGTGGCGCAAAGTCAGGCGGGTTTGCATCGGGTCTCCCGTTACCCTGACGCGCAATACCGGGTGCCGGTGTACGGCAGGCGGGCGGGCGTTCTCCGCAACGGCGCCGCCGCCGTCAGTGCCAATCGACGTTGCCGAACCCGTCCTGGCCGAGGTAGGTGTAGAAAATGCCGATCGTTGCCCTGGCCTGCGTTCTGGTGCCCAGGTCGGGAAAGTACGCATCGCGGCGGTTCCCCAGGTACTTGATCGTTATCGCATGCTGGCGCTTGATGCGCAGCGTATACGACGCGTCCACGCGGACGATATTGTCGCGTCCGCCGCGGTTGGCGGCAGCGGTGTTGGTTACGAAGTATTCGCGCGCGGTCAGATCGAGGGAGGCCCGGCCACCGAAAATCATGCGCAGCGCAAACAGGGCTTGCGGCGCCAGGCCATAGTGGTATTCGAGATCGGAGGCTTGCGCGCGCGTGGTACCGACCGCGGTGTAGCCGACGCCCACGAGGCCTGTGCCCTGAAGCGCGATCGAATCGGACAGCCGCCGCTCGGCGGTGGTGCCGAGCGAGAGCGCGGTGCTGGATACGCGAAATATTTGCGGCGCAATGTAATCGTAGCTGCCGTACAGTCCCCAGATTCCCCGTTGATTCGCGCCTGACTCGTAGGCCCTTCCAACCAGCATTCCGCGCGTCATCAGGTTCTCGAAGCCGTTGGCGCTCGAGGCGGTGGCCTGCAGGTTGAAGTAATCGAAAGGACGCGTATACGCATAGCCGGGCTTGCCCGGCAGCCCGTAGTCGATGGAGAAATCCGCGAGCGCCTCTTTGCGTTTGAGCTGCGTCGTCGAGGTGCCCGCCTCATTTCTTGCCGTGCCGCTGAAGCCCAGTTGCAGCCGGCTGTAGTAGGCCGGATCGCGGCTCGCGAAAATCGCATCCAACCGGTCGCGAAAAACGAGACGATTGAAGCCGGTCGACGGAGAAATCGCCGCCGCGCCGAGCTCGCGCAGTACGCGATGCGTGCCGTCGCCGTGCTCGAGCACCAGGTTGGACAAGCGGAACAGCGCCTCGCCCAGGAAGGTCCCGCCGATGCCGGTATTGATCTGATCGTTTCTGGAGGGCGGCACGGTTTCTCCGGCGGTCTCCCATAACGCGCTGCCCGCAAAGGTGTACGCGAGCGCCTCCCAGTAATTGAGTCCCGCAGACCGTGCGAACCCGTGGTAGATCGATCCCGCATACGGATGCCCCAACTGGTTGGTGCGGAACGGATCGTCGTCGACGACCCAACTACTGTGCAGGTTGCGGCTGGTCGAGGACCAGGTGCTCTTGTATTCGCTGCTGACGTAGCGCCGGTTGTACTGGTTCAGCAGGAATTCGAAGCCGACGATTTCGAGGGCCGGAATGGAATAGCTCTTGCGCGCCGCCACGTCCGCCGAAAAATCGAGCTTGGGTTTGTCGGAGTCGCTAGTCGCCGCTTCGCTCGCGAGCGTTGCCCACGACTTGGGCGTGCCGGTGAACGCAGGCTCTGCGGCGAATGCGGCATGCGCTGCCGCCACCCCGAGGGCGAAGGCCGCCCAGCGCAGCGTGGTCCGGCAAAGCGAGGCCCGCGCAGAAGCGCCGGCGTCGGCTGCTGCAATCGAAATGTAGCGTTCCACGTGTCGATGGTATTTGAAGGTGCACGCGAACACCGTGCGCTGGCGCACATAGACACGGCCGTTTGGAGCCGGATTCCGATCCGCCACGCGCTTTTGCGTTCCCCTGCAGGGGTCTGCGCATGGCTGGGACTTGCGCGCCGAACCGCTCCGCGCTCGTCCGGACACGGTAGAATTCCTGCATGCACGACAAGCTCATCGCGGTCGAAGCCGACATCACCACCCTGCCGGTGGATGCCATCGTCAACGCCGCCAATAACTCGCTGCTCGGCGGCGGCGGCGTGGACGGCGCGATCCACCGCGTCGCCGGACCCGGACTGCTCGCCGAGTGCCGCACGCTGGGCGGTTGCGCCACCGGGCAAGCCAAGCTCACGCGCGGCTACCGCCTGCCGGCGAAGTTCGTGATCCACACCGTCGGGCCGGTATGGCAGGGCGGCGCGCAGGGCGAGCCCGAACTGCTCGCCTCCTGTTACCGCCAGAGCCTGACGCTGGCGCTCGCACACGGCGCGGCCAGCATCGCCTTTCCCGCGATCAGTTGCGGCGTCTACGGCTACCCGCTCGAGCAGGCGACGCACATCGCGGTACGCGCATGCGCGCAGTTCGCCGCGGCCGAACCGAAAATCGAGAAAATCGTGTTCGCCTGTTTCAGCGCCGGGATGCTGGCGCTGTACCGGGCCGAACTCGCAAGGCCCTAGCATGGCGCGCGTCGTGCCCGTGATCGATGCCAGGCCCTCGCCGCTGGCGCGCTACCTGCTGCTCGCTTATGTGCTGCTGGTGATTTACGCCAGCCTGCACCCCTTTTCCGGCTGGCGCGATCACGGCGTGGGCGCCTTCGCTTTTCTCACCGGCGGCCTGCCGCGCTACATCACCGCGTTTGACCTGGTGACCAATTTCCTCGCCTATCTGCCGCTGGGGTTCTTCGCGCTGCTGGCGTTCCATCCGCACCTGCGCGGCATGCCCGCGCTTAGCGCGGCCGGCCTGACCGGCTGCGCGCTGAGCCTTAATTTGGAAGCGCTGCAAACCTACCTGCCCAGCCGCATCCCGTCCAACCTCGATCTCGCCACCAATGGCCTGGGCGCCTTCGCCGGGGGCGGGCTGGCGCTGGCCTTCGGCGTCGGCCTGCTCGGCCGCGGCCGGATGCACGCGTTGCGCCATCGCTGGTTTCTCGACGGCCACAGGTACGATCTCGGGCTGGTGTTGCTCGCGCTGTGGCTGTTTACCCAGCTCAATCCGGTGACCCTGCTGTTCGGCAACGGCGATCTGCGCGGGCTGCTCGATCCTGCGC
>JBQMQE010000210.1:0-8036 GCA_052172655.1 Burkholderiales bacterium | reverse complement strand
GTCGGATGGACAGGTTTTTGAGCAGTGCGGCGCCGTATTCCGCCCGTTCCTTTCCCTGTTGTTCTTCCTCGACAATCATCCGCCCGACGTTCCAGTATGCCTCGACCATGGTGAAGTTGACGGCCCGGTAGGCATTTGCGCGGGCGGCGCGAAGGACCTTGGCGATGGATTGATACAAATCCCTGCGGTGGGTTACCGCGGCACTCTTGGTAAGCGACCGGGAAGTTCTATTCCGGCGACCGCTGGTTTTCTCCCTGCTCGCGGGCGACTTCTTCATAAGCGAATTTTCTCCAAAACGGCCCGCAGGCTGCGGTCTGTCTCCTTTGCCTCTTCATCGGGATGCGTCATTCCTGGCCTCCGTTCTGCGCGATCGTGGCGAGCAAGGCTTTGCCCTTGGCGGTGAGACGGTATTTCTGTCGGCTGCTCTTGGGTTTGTCGGGAATGGTCATTTCCACATAGCCGGCTTCGAGGGCCGGAACCAAGTAAGCTTCTCGGAAGTAGTCCTCATGCCTCAGCCCCAAGACAGCTTGAATTGCCGACCGTTTCATCTCGCCTTGGAGGACCAGCACCACACGTGTGACTTCCCCGGTGACTTCCCCGGTGACTTCCCCGGTGACTTCCCCGGTGACTGGTGGTGTGAGTTCCTTCGCGACTTGCCCCGCCACTTCCCCTGCCGCTTGCCCTCCAACAGCCTCGAAAGCCCGGCTTGGCTTGCGGCGGATGGTGATGACGAAGCCGTCGGTCAGGGTGAACTCCGGTTCGGCCAAGCCGGCGTGGCGGCACCGCTGTATCATGTCGCCCGTGCCGGTGCCCATGCGTTCGATGTACTTTGTCAGGTAAAGCGGTTCGGCCAGAAGAGGGTTTCCCGGCACTGAGCCGTGAGGGTGGCGAAGTTTCTCCAGGGTCAGCGAAGGCGGCAAAGTGCCGGGGTTCCAGACTTCCAGCCGATCAGAAAATAGCATGACCTGCACGCTCCCGTTGCTGGTGTAGTCGCGATGCGCGACAGCATTGACGATGGCTTCGCGGACGACTTCCGGCGGCATCTCGTAGGCCACCGGGGCCTGGGTGGCGTGTTCACGCGTGCCGACGGCCAAGTTGATCTTCGAGAGGACAAAATCCACCGCCTGATCCACCAGATCGAAGGCCGTTCCCTTGTAGACCTGATAGAAGGGAATTGGCTTGCGCACCTCAGTGCCGTGGAAATGGGCGCACTTGATCTCGGAAGAGATGAGGACGCGTTGCGGCGCGTTGCCAAAGAGCAGGATGGCGGCGTGGGTGGGCCGGCGCTTGTTGAGCAGGTGCAGAGCTTCCAGCACTTGCTCGGGGGCGGTGTCCTCCGGCAGCGGGAAGCCGCGGGCGCGCCGCGCGATGCCCGCAAAGCGCCGGATTTTTTCAGCGGACAGATCGTCAATGGTGGCATCCGGGCAAGCGGCGGCATCGAAGGGGCCAAAGCGGAGCAGTTCCTTCACGGCAAGATAGTCCACCAGGCTGGCGTAAAGGGCAGGGATCAACTCTGCGGGCGTGCTGAGGCGGCGGCGGATCAATTGCGCGCCAGCAGAGGCGATCAACGCCCGCATCTTCGGGTGCTTGTCCGCATCGGTGTCACCTTTAACGAAAACAATGCGATGCTTGCCGAGCTTGGTCGCCTCGTTGAATTCGCGGTGGGTTGGTGAAATGCCGTTTTCGTCTTCGTAGCCGTATTGATCACCCAGCAAAGCCAGATAGATGTCGCACCGCCGGACTTCCTCGAGGTAAACGGCGTCGGCCCGGCGGTCGGTAGCGGGAATATCTTCAAAAAGGAACACATCAAAGAAGCGGCGGAGCAGGGCATCGCCGAGGACGTAAGCCTTGAGCACCTGCCGCTCAGTGGCAAACTCCTTTTGCACACTGCTGATGAAGATCCGCTGCGTCATGTGCCGATGCCGAGTTTATCCAGAATGCCCCGCAGCGACGCATCGGTGGATTTCGCCTCCTGCTCCAGCGCGTCGAGTTCTTCGACAATCTCCATAAGCGTCCGATATTCCTCGCCTGCCCCCGTGTGGATGTAACGGCTGGGGGAGATGTTGAAGTCGTTCTTCGCAATTTCCTCGCGCGTGACGATGCGACTGTATTTCTCCACCTCACGCCACGCCTTGAAGGTGTCGGCGATACGGGTGATAGCCTCCTTCGGGATATAGTTTTTCGGGTCGCCTTTCGCGAATTCGGTGGCGGCGTTGAGCAGGAAAAGTTTTCCTTTGCGCTCCTTCGCCTTCGCTTTGTTCAGGAAGAGGATGATGCCAGGCGCGCTGGTGTTGTAGAACAGATTTTCCGGCAGATAGATCACGCCCTCGATGAGGTCCTGCTCCACGAACCAGCGGCGCACATCTCTTTCCTTATTGGTGTTCGCATTGCCGGATCCGCGCGAGGCGGCGCCGGTGTCGAGTACGATGGCGGCGCGCCCGGTGTCGTCGAGGCTGGCGAGGATATGCTGCACCCAGCCCCAGTCGGCCTTGTTGCCGGGGAAGCCCGCGCCCTTGGGGAAGCGGTCGAGTTCGTCGGCGTCGTAGTCCTTCTCGGTGAACTCGGTCTGGTTCCACATGGGATTGGCCACCGCGCGGTCGAAGGTCTGGAGACGGTTGCCCTTGCGGAATTTCGGATGGCGGAAGGTGTCACCGATCTCGATTTCGCCCTCCATGTCATGGATGATCATGTTCATGTTGGCCATGGCCCAGGTGGTGGGCGTGGATTCCTGCCCGTAGAGCTTGAGCGGGGCGAAGCTTTTGCGCGAGCGCAACGCCATCTTTCCCTCCAGCGCCAATTCACACTTGATGAGCAGGCCGGCGGAGCCGCAGGTGGGGTCATAAACGGTCATGCCGGGCTCGGGGTCCATGATGAGGGCCATGACCTCGCCCACTTCGCCGGGGGTGTAGAACTCGCCCGCGCTCTGTCCGCCGCCCTCGGCGAACTTGCGGATGAGGTATTCGTAGCTGCGCCCGATGATGTCTGCCTCCACGTCGCCCAGGCCAAGGCGCTTTTCGCTGATGCGCTCGATGAGGTTGGAGAGACGGTTGTCATCGATGTCGCGCACGCCGTGGGTGGTGGCGTTGAAGTCAACGCGGTCGATGATGCCCTTGAGCAGCGCGTTTTCGGCCGCGATGGCACGGAGATGGGTGGTGAGCTGCTCGCCGATCTTGGCCGCGAGCGTGCGGATGACGGACCAGACCGCGTCGTCCGGGTTCGCCGGTTGCAGCGGCAGGTAGAAGCGCACGAGTTTCTTGTCGCGCTTCACCAGCTTGAACGCCTTGGCGCGCGAGCCGACCTCTTTGGCGATGCGATTCAGTTCGTCATCGAACACGTCGCACAGGCGCTTGGTGAAAATGAGCGGGAGGATGTAGTCCTTGAACTTGGGCGCATCCTTCGCGCCGCGAATGGAACAGGCCGCGTCCCAGATCCAGGATTCGAGGGATTTATCGTTACCGTTGGTCATTCAGGCTTCCTGCGTTTCCGCGTAGGTTTTCAGATCGACGCCGGCAACGAAATCCAGTACGCCATCCGCGGCCTGACACATATCCCGGAGGTAGGCGCGGGAATCATGCTGCATAAACAACCTCCCGCGTGCGGTTGATATTGACGAGCACATAGGGGTTGCGAACGGCCCGTTCCTCGACCAGGTCCACCGAGCGTTCGAGCAGCCGTGAGAGGTCGGCCTGAAACCCGAAGAATTCTTCGAGCGCCGGCAGATCACTCTGGGGTTCGAATTCGACCAGAAAATCGGCGTCGCCGCTGGCCGGGTCAAAATCGTCGCCGCGCGGCGGAGCCGAACACCTCCAGATGCCGAACGCGGTAGCGCTGGCAAAGTGCAGCAATGTCTGCGCGCCTTTCCTGTATCAGAGGGTGCATAGGGCTCTGCTCCTTGTAATCAAACCGCTATTGCCATGCATTTTGCCCCTTCTTTCCGTTCATCGCAGCAGTGCCCCAGCACGGATCCGTTCGAACAGTTCCGTCGAAGCTATTCTTGCTACGGGCTGTGGCAACTTGCTTTAAGAGGTGACTTCTTGCAACGCGCTGTTGCACAACTTCTTGAGCGCCATCTTCGCGCTCCGCTTCTTTTGGTACTCCAGTTCTGATCGGCGGCCTCCTTCAAGTACCACGCGCGGGCGTCGGGCTTTTTCAGCCGCATGAGTAGCCCGTAATGGCTCGATGCCAATTCGGGACGCAGTACGCCCCGAATTGGCGATGACAGGTACTGTACCCCGTAGCCGCGACTGATGGTGGCGAAAACCTCGCGGTTCCAGCAAGCGCTGCCGACGTGAATACCCGCATTCCGCGCGTAGTCCCAGGGATTTTCGCAATCGCGAAGCCCCCCTGCAGGTACAGCGGGTAAGACACCTGCGCCAATATGCGCTCCTTGATCAGGTGCTTTGCAGCTTTCAATTGGCGGTGCGCGGGGCCGGGGTCTTGTTTATTCGCGATTCGCGAATACAATATGGCATGATTCTGAAGCCCCAAGATATCGTCATACTGCTCAAGCTGGTTGCCATCGGTTCCGAGGCGTGGACCTTCCAGCGCCTGGCGGTTGAGCTAAAGATGAGTCAGTCGGAGGTCCATGCCGGGGTGCGGCGGGCTGTGGCCGCGCGTCTGATAAGCGACGCAGCGGCGACATCCGGCCAACCGCTGCGCGCCGCGTTGCTCGAGTTTCTGCTTCACGGCGTCAAATACGCCTACCCCCCGGAACATGGCGCGCTCACCCGCGGCGTGCCGACGGGCTATGCAGCCCCTCCTCTAAACAAGGTGATTAGCGACTCGATTGATCCGCCTCCGGTCTGGCCTTATGCCGATGGCAGCGTGCGCGGGGTTGCTTTCACGCCGCTTTATCCTTCGGTGCCGGCCGCGGCCCTGCAGGACTCGCGGCTGTACGAGTTGCTTGCGCTGGTGGACGCGATCCGCGACGGGCGCGCGCGCGAACGCAACCTTGCCACGAAAGAGTTGACCTCGCGGCTCACCATGGCAACTGCCTAATGGCATCGGTGGCATCGCCCAAACCAATATCACGCACATGTTCGACACTGTGGCCGCGGGACCGCATCACGCCAAGCGCCGCGCGCGGCATGTTGGCATCCAGCAGAAATTTCACGCAGCGCCGGCCGGCAGAGAGTGAAACGATTCCTCGCTCAGCCGCTCACCGACAAAGCCGAGCGCCGCGCGGATGTCGTCGGCGGTCAGGCCGTACTCGTGTTCGACCTCCTCGAAGCTCATGCCGCCGGCGAGACTGCACACCACGATGGCGACCGGGACGCGGGTACCACGGATAACCGGTTTGCCGTGGCAAATGGCGGGGTCAACAACGATACGATCGTGGGCGTCCATGCTCAGCTACCTCCGTTTGAATCCAGAAATGGCGGATTTCCGAGAAGGTATCTCGGAAATTGGCATCAATTCGCCATAAACCTTCTGGCGAATCCCGTCGGCCGACAATTGGGCAACCAGCGGTTGCCCAATTTGATCGGTATTCATCGCAGCAGCGCCTCAGCCAGAACAGCCTTGAGTTGCTCGCGCAACGCGGCGGTTTGCTGCTCCGCCTCGTCGAGCTTGGCCAACAACTCCTCCGGGTCGCCGTGATCGTCGGCGACCGTGTGCGGATTCTTGAAATCGAGGTTGTAGCCGCGCGCTTTGACCTCCTCGGCGGTGACGCGCCACGCGACTTCGTTCTCGACCCGGCCTTTACGTTTCGCGCCGCCCCACCAGTCGGCGCAGGGCTTGAGGTGCTCGATCCTGATGGGCTTGGTCATCGAATAGGCCTTTTGCCCCTCGGGAACGCGATGCTCGTAGAACCAGATTTCCTTCGTTGGCTCGCCCTTCTCGAAAAACAGCAGGTTGGTGCCGATGGAGGCGTAGGGTTTGAACACGCTATTGGGCAGCCGCACGATGGTGTGCAGATTGCACTCTTCCAGCAGGTGTTCCTTCAGCCGCGTCTTCACGCCTTCGCCGAACAAGGAACCGTCGGGCAGCACCACGGCAGCGCGCCCGCCGGGTTTCAGCAGCCGGATGATGAGGGCGAGGAACAGGTCGGCGGTCTCGCGGGTCTGGAAGTGCTTGGGGAAGTTGCTCTCGATGCCGTCCTCCTCGCGCCCGCCGAAGGGCGGATTGGTGAGGACGATGTCCACGCGGTCCGCCTGCCCGTAGCTGATGTAGGGACGTGCCAGCGTGTTGTCGTGGCGCACGAACGAGGGGTCGTCGATGCCGTGCAGCAGCATGTTGGTGACGCACAGCATATGCGGGAGCTGCTTTTTCTCCACGGCGCGCAGCGCCTGCTGCATGCGCTGCTCGTCCTCCGGCGTCTTCACGTAACGGCTGCGCATGTGGCGCAGGGCACATGTGAGAAAGCCGCCGGTGCCGCAGGCGGGGTCGAGCAGGATCTCGCCCGGCTTCGGGTCGATGCGCTCGGCCATGAAGGCGGTGACGGCGCGCGGCGTGTAATACTCGCCCGCGTTGCCGGCGCTCTGCAGGTCGTTCAGGATCTGCTCGTACAGATCGCCGAAATGCTGGCGCTCGGAGAGGTTGTTGAAGTCGATAGCGGTGATCTTGTTCACCACCTGGCGCATGAGCTGGCCGGACTTCATGTAGTTGTAGGCGTCCTCGAACACGTCGCGCACCACGCGCCGCCGGCCGTCCCTGGCGGTGTTGGGCAACTCCTTCAGCGCGGGAAACAACTCGTCGTTGACGAACGCGAGCAGCGCCTCGCCGGTGATGCCTTCGGGATCGGCTGCCCAGGCGCGCCAGCGGAATTTGGCGGGGATGGGCGAGCGGTAGCCCTTCTGCATCAGCTCCAGCTCCTGATCCTGGTCGCCAATAATCTTGAGGAAGAACATCCAGCAAAGCTGCGAGATGCGCTGGGCGTCGCCATCGACGCCGACGTCCTGGCGCATGATGTCCTGGATGGATTTGACTACATTGCGGACGGACATGGACAGCGGTTTCCTGGTCTGAGTGTGCTTAGCGCAGGCGAAGGATCAAGGTATCAATTTCTTTGCGCGGGATTACGAAGGTCATCGCGGAAGGATTCGAGATCGAAGGTTCCTCGGCCCTTGCGCAGCTTGCCGCGCAGCGGGGCAAGGCGCGCTCGATCGATCCGGCAGGCACGGAGGCTAATACCATCCGGGCCTTCCCTGAATTCAAGCCGGTCGCCCGCCCTCACGCCTAGCACCTGCAAGACACGCTCCGGCAAGGTGATCTGGCGCTTGCCGGTGATCTTAACGATCATGGCGGCAATTGCCGATTTTTCGACGGAGAACCCATGTTGGCGCGGTAGTGGAGTTGTTGCAGCAATCGTTACGCGTTCATCTCAGGGCGGACCCATATCATCAAGCAGGGCCGCAACCTTCGCGCGGAGCGATGGTAAAGATTCCTGGATGATTCGCCAGACTCTCGGATGCTCCACCACCGCGTAACCGTGGATCAGTACGTTGCGAAAGGCAACGATTTGGGACAGGTCCGGAATGCTCGCGGCAAGGGCGGGGTCTGCCTTCGACAACTGGTTAAGGGCTTCGCCGATGATCTGGAACTTCCGCTCCACACCAGAGTGGATTACCTGCATTTCTGCGTAGGTTTTCAGATCGATTCCGACAACAAAATCCAGGATGGCGTCCGCGGCCTGACGCACATCCCAGAGATAGGCGCGGGAATCATGCTGCATAGACGAGTTCCCGCGTGCGGTTAATATTGGCGAGCACGTAGGGGTTGCGAACGGCCCGGGCCTCGACCAGGTCCACCGAGCGTTCGAGCAACCGGGAGAGGTCGGCCTGAAAACCGAAGAATTCTTCGAGCGGCGGCAGATCGCTCTGGGGTTCGAATTCGACCAGAAAGTCGGCGTCGCTGCTGGCCAGGTCAAAATCGTCGCCGCGCGCGGCGGAGCCGAAAACCTCCAGATGTCGAACGCCGTAACGCTGGCAAAGTACAGCAATGTCTGCGCGCTTTTCCTGTATCAGAGGGTGCATAGGGCTCTACTCCTTGTAATCAAACCGCTATTGCCATGCATTTTGCCCCTTCTTTCCGTTCAT
>JBQMQE010000209.1:0-8103 GCA_052172655.1 Burkholderiales bacterium | reverse complement strand
GGCCGGCCTTGAGCGGCGTCGCGGCGCGCACGCGCCAGTTTTCGCTGTGCACGCGCGCCCAGCCTTCGCCTTCGAAATCTTCCAGCACCTCGCCGGGCGCGCCGACCAGCTCCTCGCGCCCGCTCACCACCGGCCGGCGGTTCGCCTTGAGCATTGCCCCGATCATCAACAGCAGGAATGCGGCGCTGGCCGCGGCGAAGCCTCCGATCAGCGCGAATGGAATACTGTAGCCGGGGACATCGGTGTCGTACAAGATTACCGAGCCGACGACGAAGGCGATCAGTCCGCCGACGCCGAGCGAGCCGTAGGTGGGAAAAAACGCCTCACCCACCATGAAGCCGATGCCCAGCAGTATGAGCGCGAGCCCGGCGTAGTTTACCGGCAGCAGCTGGAACGCGTACAGCGCGATCAGCACGCAGATCGCCCCGACTACGCCCGGGAACACCATTCCCGGGTTGGAGAACTCGAACACCATGGCGTAGATGCCGAACAGTACCAGGATGTAGGCCATGCTCGGGTTGGTGATGACCGAGAGAAAGCGCGTGCGCCAGTCGGGCTCGAACGCGGTGGCGCTGACGCCGGCCGTGGCCAGGACCTGTTGCGCGCCGCCGACCTTGACCTTGCGGCCGTCGAGCCGCTGCAATAGCTGCGGCACGTCGTCGGCGACGAGATCGATGACGTTAAGCTTCAGCGCTTCGGCAGAGGACAGGCTCACCGCCTCGCGCACCGCGCGCTCCGCCCATTCGGCATTGCGCCCGCGCATCTGCGCGAGGCCCCGGATGTAGGCGGCGGCATCGTGCACCACCTTGCGCGTCATCGCGCTGGTGAGACCGCTGCCCGCGTTATCCTTATCCGGCTTGTCTTTCTCCTCCGCCCCGCCGATCTGCACCGGCGTCGCCGCACCAAGATTGGTGCCCGGCGCCATCGCCGCGATGTGGCTGGCGTACAGAATATAGGTGCCGGCACTGGCCGCGCGCGCGCCGCCGGGCGCGACGAACGCGGCCACTGGCATCGGCGCGGCCAGAATGTCCTTGATAATGGCGCGCATCGACGTGTCCAGCCCGCCCGGGGTGTCCATCTGCAGCACCAGCAGCTGCGCGCCTTGAGCGCGCGCGCGTTCGATGCCGCGATGCACATAATCGGCGCTCGCCGGGCCGATTGCGCCGTTGAGCGTGAGCAGCAGCACCGGTGCTGGCGCTGCCTCGATCAACGCCGGCCACGCGGGCCAGAGAACAGCCACTAGGAGAAGAAACAACCGGCGCATACATAGCTCCGTTCATCCCGCACCCTTGAACTATAGTTCTTTTTGGCGCAGCCGGCAGCGCTTCCGGTAAACTGGCAGTCCTCCAATCTGACCGATTCGACCTGCCCCATGCGCGAACCCGCACCCAAGGCTATATATCTGAAGGACTACACCCCGCCGGCCTTCCTCATCTCGACCATAGCTCTCGATGTCGATATCCGCGAAGACCACGCTCTGGTGCGCGCCAGCCTGGAGATAGCCCGAAATCCCAAGGCCGCCGATGCACAGGCTCCGCTCGTGCTCGACGGCGATGAAATCGAGCTGGTATCGGTGGCGCTGGACCGCCGGGCGCTGGCACCGGGAGAATACGCGCTCAGCCAGGAAAACCTCAGCATTGCAGAGGTTCCAGAGCGCTTCACGCTGGAAACGGTGTCGCGCATCCACCCGCAGAAGAACACCCGGCTCGAGGGTCTGTACGCCTCGAACAACGGCTTTTTCACCCAGTGCGAAGCGCAAGGATTCCGCCGCATCACCTGGTTCATCGACCGGCCGGACGTGATGGCGCGCTACACCAATACCATCCACGCCGAGCGTGAGCGCTATCCGGTGCTGCTGTCGAACGGCAACCTGGTCGCCGCGGGCGCAGAGGCAGGCGGCCGGCATTGGGCGAAATGGGAGGATCCTTTCCCCAAGCCGTCCTATCTTTTCGCCATGGTGGCGGCGAAGCTGGAGAAGCTGGAGGACAGTTTCGTCACCCGCTCCGGGCGCACGGCCAGGCTCGCGGTCTATGTCGAACCGGGCAAGCTCGACCAGTGCGGATTTGCCATGCGCTGCCTGAAGAGCGCGATGAAATGGGACGAGGAGGTGTTCGGCCTGGAACTCGACCTCGACGGCTACATGATCGTGGCCGTGGGCGATTTCAACTCCGGCGCGATGGAGAACAAGGGCCTCAATATTTTCAACACCAAGTACGTGCTCGCCCGGCCCGACACCGCCACCGACATCGACTACCAGAACATCGACCGCGTGGTCGCGCACGAGTATTTCCACAACTGGACCGGCGACCGCGTCACCTGCCGCGACTGGTTCCAGTTGTCGCTGAAGGAAGGCCTCACCGTGTTCCGCGACCAGGAATACGGCGCCGACATGTACTCGCGCGTGGTGCAGCGCATCCAGGAGGTGCGCGGCCTGCGCGCGGCGCAGTTTCCCGAGGACGCGGGACCGATGGCGCACCCGGTGCGCCCGGCCGCCTACATGGAGATCCGCAATTTCTACACCATGACGGTGTACGAGAAAGGCGCGGAACTGGTGCGCATGCAGCACACGCTGCTCGGAGCGCGGGCGTTTCGCGCCGGCATGGACCTGTATTTCCGCCGCCATGACGGCCAGGCGGTGACCACCGACGATTTCGTGCAGGCGATGCAGGATGCGAGCGGCATCGACCTCGCCCAGTTTCGCCGCTGGTACGAGCAGGCGGGCACGCCGGTGGTGGAGGCGCAGGCGAGTTACGACGCGACAGCCAGGCGCTATACCCTCAAGCTGGAACAGCATTGCCCGCCCACGCCCGGACAGGAGACCAAGCTGCCGTTTCATATCCCGTTCGCGCTCGGGCTGGTCGGACCGGACGGAAAGGACCTGCCTCTGGTGCTGGCGGGCGAAGCGCCCGGCGGCGCATCTGCGGGCGAGGAGATCACGCGCGTGCTAGCGCTAAGGCAAGCGCAGGAAAGCTTCGTGTTCGTCGACGTGGCGGCGCCGCCGGTGCCGTCGCTGTTGCGCAATTTTTCCGCACCGGTGAACCTGAAATACGACTACAGCGAAGCCGATCTGACGCATCTGATGGCGCACGACGCGAACGCGTTCAACCGCTGGGAAGCGGGCCAGCGGCTTGCGCTGCAACTGATCCTGCGCGGCATCAGCGCACGCGGCGCGCGCAATCAGGGTGCAGCCGTCGCGGCGCAAACGCCACAGGCCTTCATCGATGCCTTCGCGCGCGTGCTCGCCGACGCGCCGCGCGATCCCGCCTTCGGCGCCGAGGCGCTGGTGCTGCCCTCCGAAATCTACATCGCCGAACAGCTAGCCGAGGTCGATCCGGACGCCATATACGAGGTGCGCAACGCGCTGCGCCGCGATCTGGCGCGCGCACTGCGCGCCGGGCTGCTCGCTGCCTACCATGCGCAGACCGTGCCCGGCCCTTACACCCCGGACGCCGCGGCGGCGGGCAAGCGCGCGCTCAGGAATCTGTGCCTCGGCTATTTGATGGAACTCGACGAGCGCGCGTCACGCGATCTCGCCTTTGCGCAATTCGAGCGCGCCGACAACATGACCGATGCCATGGCAGCGCTCGGCGCGCTCGCCAATTGCGATTGCGCCGAGCGCGCGCGGGCGCTGGACGCCTTCTATGCCAAATGGAAGCACGAGCCGCTGGTGGTGGACAAGTGGCTGGCGGTGCAGGCGGGCTCGCGCCTGCCCGGCGCGCTGGCCGAAGTGAGGAAGCTGCTCGCGCACCCGGCGTTCGACATGCGCAACCCGAACAAGGTCTACGCGCTGATCCGCAGCTTCTGCTCCAACCACGTGCGCTTTCACGCCGCCGAGGGCGGCGGTTACGCTTTCCTCGCCGAGCAGGTGATCGCGCTCGACGCCTTCAATCCGCAGATCGCCGCGCGCATGGCGCGCGCGTTCGACCGCTGGCGCAAATTCGACATCGGACGCAAGCAGCACGCCAGCGCGGCGCTCGAACGGATCCGCGATGCGCAGGGGCTGTCGAAGGACGTGGCCGAGATCGTCACCAAGGCGCTGGCTTAAGAAGATTGTAATTCCGAGGGCGCAGCCCGAAGAATCTTCTTCTTTCGGTTCTATGAAAAGCAGATTTCTCGCTTCGCGCGCAATGACACAATAGGAATTCTTTGAGATGCCCTAAGTTATCTGGGCAGCTTTCTTCTGCACGCGCTGATCGAAGCGATCGAGGGTGACAATCACACGCTCGTGCGTGCCATCGCCGATCGGCTCGATCGCATCGGCGGCGGAAACGCGGAAAGTCAGCAAGCGCCCATCGATCTTGATCAGCTCGGCCTCGGCGCTGACGCGCATGCCCACCGGCGTCGCGGCGTAATGGCGCACATCCAAGTGGGTGCCCAGGCTCTGCTGCCCCGGCGGCAGCAGATGCTCCACCGCGGCCAGGGCTGCAGCCTCGATCAGATTGATCATTACCGGCGTCGCCAGCACATGCACGCGGCCGCTGCCCACTTTCGGCGCAGTGTGCTGCTCGCCTACGATCAGCTCGGCCGAGCCTTTCAGGCCGACACGCAATGCGGCAACGTCGAGCATGCTGTTCTCCTCTGTCTGATAGTTGATGCTAACGGATGCAAGCCTGAATAGCCTTGACCGCGGGCAAGCCTTGCCGCAATCTGCTGCCGCAGCGCATTTTGCCATTTTCCCCGGCCGGTTGACACAACACGCCCGGAACGATGCGCTACCATTGCGGGGTGTAGCGGGCAAGCGGGCAACGTCACCGAAATAACTTGAGGGAGAGCGTCCATGCAGTCTTATTGGATTCAATCTAGCGCGGAGCAGACCAGGCTGGAGCGGCGCGAGGTTCCAGTGCCAGAACCGGCCGCGGGGCAGGTGCTGGTGCACCTGCACGCCGCCGGGCTCAACCGCGGCGAGTTCATCGCCGGCCATGGTCTGATCAAGCCGGGCGCAGCCAAGCCCGCCGGTGGCGAAGGTGCAGGCGAGGTCGTCAAGCTCGGCGCCGGCGTCACCGGCCTCGCGCCCGGCGAGCGCGTGATGGGGCGTTGCCCCGGAGCGTTCGCCGAATACGCGCTGATGGACGCGCGCGAGGCCATCGCGATTCCCGCACGCCTGTCGTGGGAGGAGGCCGCCAGCATCCCGCTCACCTTCATGGTTGCGCACGACATGCTGATAGCGCAAGGGAAGCTCGCCGCCGGCGAATGGCTGCTGGTGACCGGCATTTCCTCCGGCGTCGGCGTCGCGGCGCTGCAGACCGCGAAAGCACTGGGCGCAAAGGTGATTGGCACCTCGGGCTCGGCCGAGAAGCTCGAGCGGCTGAAAGCGGCAGGGCTGGATCTGGGCATATGCACGCGCGCCGGCGACTTCTGCGATGCGGTGATTGCCGCCACCGGCGGCAAGGGCGCGAATCTCGTCGTCAATAACGTCGGCGGCTCGGTGTTCGCCGAGTGCGTGCGCGCGCTCGCGTTCCAGGGCCGACTCGCCACCGTGGGCTATGTCGATGGCGTGCTCAAGGCCGAGATCGACATCGAAGCGCTGCACGCCAAGCGCCTGGTGCTGTTCGGCGTTTCCAACAAACTGCGCAGCGCCGAACAGCGCGCCGAGTCCGCGCGCGGCTTCGTCGCCGACATCCTGCCGGCGATCGCCGCGGGCCGCATCCGGCCGCTGATAGACCGGGTGTACGCCTTCGACGAGCTGCCGGCGGCGAAGGCGCGCATGGAATCGAACGCGCACCTGGGCAAAATCGTGCTGCGGCTGCAGCAGGCATGATTGGCCGCCTATCGTCGGCCGACTGCGCTTGTGCGCCTGGCCGGCGCGCCCCAACGAATAAGCAGTTGATTCGAGCACCAAGGTCGGGTAGCCTAGCGGACAAATCCCGCCGTCCCATAGAGTCCTAGAATAGCCACTGGGAGTCGGCCGCGGGCAGGGAGAAATTTCAGATGGCCCAGACCCTACGCGTGCTGATCGTCGACGACTCTGCCGACGATGCGGAACTGTTGGTGCATGCTTTGCGCCATGGCAGCTACGAGTTGGTCTGGGCGGTGGCAGACACCGCCGAAGCGATGCGCGCCGCACTCGAGCGCCAGGACTGGGATGTGATCACTTCCGACCATGCCATGCCCCGGTTCAGCGCGCCCGCGGCTCTGGCGCTCGCCAAGGAATTGCGCCCGGACCTGCCCTTCATCATCGTGTCCGGCGAAATCGATCTCGATCTGGCGGTTTCGCTGCTCAGAGCGGGGGCGCAGGACTATATTCAGAAGCGCAATCTGGCCGAGGTGGTTCCGGCAATCGAACGCGCAATGCGCGCGGCGCAGGTGCAGCGTGAACGTGAGGTGGCGAGGGGTGCGCTGGAAACATCTGAAATGCGCTACCGGCGGATCTTTGAGACAGCCAAGGACGGAATCTTGATCCTTAAGGCGGAGACGGGACTGGTCGTAGACGCAAACCCCTTTTTGACGGAAATGCTGGGCTACTCGAAAAAGGAAATCTTGCATAAGCCATTGTGGGAACTTTGTGCGGCTGCGGACAAAGAAACCGTCAGGACCGCGGTCGCGGCGTTGCAGAAAGACGGCTACGCCCACTATGAGGATCTGCCGCTTGAGACACGCGATGGGCGGCAGCTTGACGCGGAATTCGTCGGCAACGTCTATCTTGCCGATAACACGAAGTTGATCCAATGCAACATCCGCAACCTGGCGTACTGTGACGAACTGTGCGAGCTGCCGAATCGGATGCTGTTCCAGGACCGCCTGGGCCAGGCGATCAATCTGGCGGAGCGTAATCGCCATAAACTGTCGCTGCTCTATCTCGATCTCGATAATTTCGATACCGTGAGCGATACCCTGGGGCGCGGCGCCGGCGACGAGATTGTAAGAGGCGCGGCCCATCGAATCCTGCAGCGGGTGCGCGTATCCGATACGGTAGCCCGCATCGGAAATGGCGAACTCGGCGTCCTCCTGCCCAGGATCGCGACCCCCGAGGATGCCGTAACCGTGGCCAAGAAAATCATCGATGCCCTGTTCGCGGGTTTCCAGTTAAGCGGCGAGAAACAAAAGGAAGTTCGAGTCGGCGCGAATATCGGCATCGCGATTTTCCCTACGGACGGCCCGGACAGGGACGCCCTGCTGAAGGTGGCGAATCACGCCAGCCACAAGGCGAAGCGGCTGGGCAGCAACTTCAGCTTTGGCACGGCTTAGGCGCAAGCGCGCCAGGGCCGCGCTTTTTCCTGGGCCCCTTGTGCTCCCCTGAAAAAGGCGCGTTAAATTTAAGCGCCAATGTGTGGCAGAATTTGCCACCGATCAAAGGGGGCATCAGCATGCGCATCGGCATCATCGGCGGCGGCGTCATCGCCCGCCTGTTCCTCGAACACATAGCGCGCGGCGACATGGGCGAAGCCCGCGTGGTGGCCGTCCAGGGCCGCAGCCAAGCCTCGCGCGGCAAGCCTCTGGCCGAACAGTACGGCGTGCCCTTCGTCACCAACCTGGCCGCGCTGATAGCCGAGCGCCCGGAGGTGGTGATCGAGGCCGCCTCCCACGATGCGGTGCGCGAGTTTGCCCGGCCGCTGCTGCAGCAGGGCATCCCGGTGATCATCCTTTCCGGCGGCGCGCTCTGCGACGACGCCTTGCGCGCGCGGCTGGAGGCTGCGGCGGCGAAACACAAGGCGCTGCTCTACCTGCCTTCCGGCGGCATCGGCGGCCTCGATGCGCTCAAGGCGGTATGCGTGGCCGGCGCCGATGCGGTCGAGATCGTCGTGACCAAGCCGCCCGCCGCGTGGAAAGGCATACCCTATGTCGAAATGATGAAGCTCGACCTCGATTGCCTCACCGGGCCGGTGACTCTGTTCGAGGGCACGGCGCGCGCCGGCGTGCCGCACTTTCCCGCCAATGTGAACATCGCCGCCGCGCTAGCCATGGCCGGCATCGGCTTTGACCGCACGCAACTGAAAGTGGTGGCGGACCCGGCCCTGGTCTACAACACGCATTACATCAACATCCGCGGCAAGACCGGAGCCATCAGCATCAAGCTCGAGAGCGTTCCCTTCCCCGACAATCCCAAGACTGCCATGCTCGCCTGCTACAGCGCGCTCGCGGCGTTCAAGCAGTTCAATTCCCCGG
>JBQMQE010000208.1:0-8124 GCA_052172655.1 Burkholderiales bacterium | reverse complement strand
CCAGCCCGAGGCCCGTGCCCTGGGGCTTGCCGGTAAGTGTATCGCCGCCCTGGCGGAATTTGTCGAAAATGGCCGCATGATCCTCGGCGCCGATGCCGGGTCCGTTGTCGCATACCGCGACCTGCAGGTGTGCGTCCTGCGCGGTCAATTCGATGCGGACCTGGCCATGTTCGCGGTCGCAGAACTTCATCGCATTCGACAGCAAATTCAGCAGCACCTGAACCACCCGGTCGAAATCTGCCGTCACCTCGGACACCCGTTCGGGCAGCTCGACCTCCAGCCGGATATTCTTCTCGCGGAACAACTGGCTCATTCCGGCCACGGTGTCGGCGACCAGCTCTTTCATGTCGATACGGGATTCCTGCCATTCCGCCGCGCCGGACTCGATCTTGGACAGGTCCAGGACCTGGTTGATCAATCGCGACAGCCGCGCGGTTTCCTTGGTGATGATGCTCAAGAAATTCTTGCGCTGCGCGAGTTCTATGTCCGGGTCATCGAGCAGAATCTCGGAAAACGCGCGGATCGAGGTGAGCGGCGTGCGCAGTTCGTGGGTAACGGTGGAGATGAAGTCGTCCTTGAGCCGGTCGAGTTCGGTCAGGCGCTCGTTGGCCACGCGCAGTTCCGCGGTGGCGGCCTCGAGTTCGCGCGATTTTTGCTCGAGCCGGTGGCTGTAGACCACCACCTGCGACGCTTCGTCGAGGATCTCGCGCACCTCGTCGATGGTGAGCGCCTCCTCCTTCACCACCGAGGCGACCATGATGCGCGCCGAGGCCGCGCCGATCGCGCCGGCGAGCTGCATTTCGACGTGGTGGACGAACTCGGCGTCGGCCTGCAGCGTCTTTTCCGGCTGTTGCAGGCCCCTGGACTGGGTGTATTCGTCGATTGCGCTTACCGCCGAGGCGCTGCCGACGAAGCGCGCGAGCAGCCGGTATAGGTCGGGCACCGACGCGGTGCCGCGCCAGAAACGGGCTCCGCCGCCCTCGCCGCCCTGCTTGAACACGTCGACGAACAGGCTCGCCTGGCGGTGCTCGTCCGCGCTGTGCGTACCCGACAGCGACCCGATCACGTAGGCGCCGATATTGGCGATCATGCTCCAGATCATGGCGTGCGTGATGTGATCCAGGCGGGTGAGCCCGAACAACTGCTGCGGCTTGAGCAGCCCGATGCCGAACGGCCCGAGCTCGAGCAGGCCGATCGGCAGCCAGCCGGAGCGCGCGATCGCCGGCAGCATCAGCGTGTAGAACCAAACGCCAAAACCCGCCAGCAAGCCCCACAACGCGCCGCGCCGCGTGCCGCCTTTCCAGAAGATGCCGCCCAACACCGCCGGAGCGAACTGCGCCACCGCGGCAAATGAGATGAGCCCGATCGAAACCAGCGCATAGGCCTCGCCCGCCAGCCGGAAATAAAGGTAGCCGAGCAGCAATACCAGCACGATCGCGCCGCGCCGGATGCCGAGCAGCAGGCCGGTGAGGTCGCGGCGCTGGTTCAGCTTCAGCCACGGCAGCCGCAGCAGGATGGGCATCAAGAGATCGTTGCAGACCATGGTGGAGAGCGCGATCGTCTCGACGATCACCATCCCGGTCGCGGCCGACAGTCCGCCGATGAACACCAGCAGCGCCAGCAGCTCCTGCCTTTCGGCCATCGGCAGCGTCAGCACGAAGGTGTCGGCGTCGACGCTGCCGGCGGGGAAGTGCAGCACCCCGCCGAACGCGATCGGCAGCACGAATACGTTGATCGCGATCATGTACAGCGGGAACAGCCAGATCGCCTTGTTCAGGTGTTTCTCGTCCACGTTTTCGATCACGGCGACCTGGAACTGCCGCGGCAGGAACATGATGGCCAGCATCGACAGGACGGTGAGCCACATCCAGCTCGCATAGCCGCCGGCGACGCCTTCGAGCGGGGTCATCATCGCGGCGAGCTTGGGCACGGCCGCGGCGCGGTCGAACACGTCGCCGAAACCGTCGTAGATGCCGAAGGTGATGAACACGCCCACCGCGAGAAACGCGAGCAGCTTCACCAGGGACTCGAACGCGATCGCCGCGACCATGCCCTCGTGGTGCTCGGCGGCGTCGAGGTGGCGCGTGCCGAAAACGATGGTGAACGCGGCCAGGATCAGGGCAACCGCGAGCGCGGTGTCCTGCAGCAGCGGCAATTCACCGATTTTGTCCGGCATGATGATTCTCGGATACTGCAGCACGATGGTGAAGCTGTTCGACACCGCCTTCAACTGCAGCGAGATGTAGGGGAGTATGCCGACGACCGCGATTATGGTGACCAGACCGCCCAGCAGCGCGCTCTTGCCGTAGCGCGAGGCGATGAAGTCGGCCAGCGACGTAATCCGGTTGCGTTTGGAGATGCGGATGATCTTGCGCATGACCACCCACCACAGCGCGATCATCAGCGTCGGGCCGATGTAGATCGGCAGGAAGCCCACGCCGTCGGCGGCGGCGCGGCCGACGCTGCCGTAGAAGGTCCAGGCGGTGGCATAGACGCCGAGCGACAGGCTGTAGATGTAGGGACTGGCGATCACCGAGCGCCCGGCGTCGGCGCGCCGGTCGGCATAGTAGGCGATGGCGAACAGCAGCCCGAGATAGGCGAACGAGGTTGCGACGACGACCCAGCCTTGCAGCATGCTATTTCCCCGCCCTCCGTCGTTTCGGCTTATAGCTCATTGCGAAAGGAGGGAATACATCCCCTCATGGCCCTAGGCTTTGCTTTCGACGACGTACGCCATGCAGGCGATCAACAGGCTCCACGCGCTGAAAATATAGGCGTACAGGACCGGGATGCCGAATACGGTCGCAGCCACGTTGAACAGCGCCAGCACCGGATAGTTGAATAGAAGGACACCCAGCATGCACAAAGCGACCAGGCGCTGTGCCTTGATCTCGAACTCTTCCATGCGCTTCTCCCGGGCAGCCAGGTGATTGTTTATTGCAGATTCAGTGCGTCTGGGGCCGTTCGAGGCAATATCCCAGTCCGCGAATGGTGACGATCTTCACCCCGCCGCGCTCGAGCTTCTTGCGCAGCCGGTGTATATAAACTTCGATCGCGTTCGTGCTCACCTCTTCGCCCCATTCGCAAACGTGGTCCACCAGGTGCTCCTTGCTCACCATGCGCCCGGAGCGTTGCAGCAGGATTTTCAGCAGCGCCAGTTCCCGCGCCGAAAGCTCGATCACCTCGCCGTGGATGCGCGCCACCTTGCCGACAGTGTCATACGAAAGCGTGCCGTGGCACAGCAGCGGCGAACTCGACTGGCCGCGCCGGGCGAGCGCGCGCACGCGCGCCTCCAGTTCCGCCAGCGCGAATGGCTTGGCCAGATAATCGTCTGCGCCCAGATCCAGGCCGCGCACGCGGTCCTCGATGCCGTCCTGCGCCGTCAGGATGAGCACCGTCAGGCACGACTGGCGCGCGCGCAGGCGCCGTAACACCTCTAGCCCGCCCATCCTGGGCAACCCGAGGTCGAGTATCAGCAGGTCGAACTCGCTGCTCGCGACCGCGCTGTCGGCCTCGGGACCGGTGTTGACGCAATCCACGGCGTGGCCCGCCTGACGCAGAGAATGCCTCAGGACGTCGGCCAGATTCGCATCGTCTTCGGCGACGAGTATTCTCATGCGGCGTTTTCCCCTCTCCCGAACCGCCAAAGGCCAATCAGTGTAGCAAACAGTCCCCGAACCTGCATCGGCCGATGATACCCGCAGCGCGGATGCGGCGCCGGAGCATAAAAAAAAGCCCCGCCGAAGCGGGGCTTTTTTGATTTCTGCGCTTCCCCGGGCGCAAGGCCCGGGGAAGGACGCAACCGTTTCCAATCGCGGGCCGCCAAGGCGACCCGCTCTTGGACGTTTGCGTCACATGTCCATGCCGCCCATGCCGCCCATGCCACCCATGCCGCCCATGCCGCCGGGCATGCCACCGCCGCCAGCCGGCTTGTCTTCGACCAGCTCGGCCACCATGCAATCGGTGGTGAGCATCAGGCCGGCGATCGAGGCCGCGTTCTGCAGCGCGGTGCGCGCGACCTTGGTCGGATCGACCACGCCCATTTGCACCAGGTCGCCGTATTCGCCGGTCTGTGCGTTGTAGCCGTAGTTGCCTTTGCCTTCCATGATCTTGTTCAACACCACCGAGGGCTCGTCACCGGCATTGGCGACGATCTGGCGCATCGGCTCTTCCAGGGCGCGGATCACGATCTTGATGCCCGCGTCCTGGTCGGCGTTATCGCCTTTCAGGTTTTTCAGCGCCGAGCGGGCGCGGATCAGGGCCACGCCGCCACCGGCGACGATGCCTTCCTCGACTGCAGCACGGGTCGCATGCAGTGCGTCTTCAACGCGCGCTTTTTTCTCTTTCATCTCGACTTCGGTTGCGGCACCGACCTTGATCAGCGCCACGCCGCCGGCGAGCTTGGCCACGCGTTCCTGCAGTTTCTCTTTGTCGTAATCGCTGGTCGCCTCGTCTATCTGTGTGCGGATGTTCTTCACCCGCGCTTCGATCGCCTTGGTGTCGCCGGCGCCGTCGATCAGGATGGTGTTCTCTTTCGCGATTTCGACGCGCTTCGCCTGGCCCAGGTCCTTCAGCGTTGTTTTCTCCAGCGTCAGGCCCAGTTCCTCGGCGATCACGGTGGCGCCGGTGAGTACGGCGATGTCTTCCAGCATGGCCTTGCGGCGGTCGCCGAAGCCCGGCGCTTTCACCGCGCAGGTCTTGAGGATGCCGCGCAGGTTGTTCACCACCAGGGTGGCGAGCGCCTCGCCGTCGACGTCTTCGGCGACGATCAACAGCGGACGGCCGGCCTTGGCCACGCCTTCGAGTACCGGCAGCAGGTCGCGGATGTTGGAGATCTTCTTGTCGTGCAGCAGGATGTAGGGATTTTCCAGCAGCGTGATTTGCTTGTCCGGATTGTTGATGAAATAGGGCGAGAGGTAGCCGCGGTCGAACTGCATGCCTTCGACGACTTCGAGCTCGTCAGCCAGGCTCTTGCCGTCTTCGACGGTGATCACGCCTTCCTTGCCGACTTTGTCCATGGCCTCGGCAATGCGATCGCCGATGGAGGCGTCCGCGTTGGCGGAAATGGCGCCGACCTGGGCGATTTCCTTGCTGGTGGTGCAGGGCTTGGAAATCTTCTTCAGCTCGTCGGTGATGGCGACCACGGCTTTGTCGATGCCGCGCTTCAGGTCCATCGGGTTCATCCCGGCGGCCACGAACTTCATGCCTTCCTTGACGATGGACTGCGCCAGCACGGTGGCGGTGGTGGTGCCGTCGCCGGCGACGTCTGAAGTCTTCGATGCGACTTCTTTCACCATTTGCGCGCCCATGTTCTCGAACTTGTCTTTGAGCTCGATTTCCTTGGCCACGGACACGCCGTCCTTGGTCACGGTGGGGGCGCCGAAGGAGCGCTCCAGCACCACGTTGCGGCCTTTCGGGCCCAGAGTAACTTTTACGGCGTCGGCGAGGATGTTCACACCTACGATCATCCTGGCACGGGCCGAATCATGAAAGCGTACGTCTTTTGCAGCCATAGCGAATTTCTCCTGAGAATTTTGTAATGGAACCCGGTGGTCCGAAGGGGGGGGTGCCCCTTTTCCTTACAGCCCCCGAGGCTATCCTTTGGTTAGCGTAGCGACTACTTGGTGACCACACCCATGATGTCTTCCTCGCGCATGACCAGCAGTTCGTCTCCATCCATTTTCACGCTGGAGCCCGAATACTTGCCGAACAACACGCGGTCGCCGACTTTGACGGCGAGAGGGCGGACTTTGCCGTCGTCCATCACCTTGCCGGTGCCGATCGCGAGCACTTCGCCCTGATCCGGCTTCTCGGCGGCGTTGTCGGGAATGACGATCCCGCCGGCAGTCTTGCGTTCTTCTTCAACGCGTTTTACGATGACACGATCGTGTAAAGGACGGATTTTCATGTATATTTCCTCCAAACAGATGGTTGGTTAGCGGCCACTGACTTTATGTTGGTGGCCAAAATCGGACGCTGGCTCGGACGCTGGCTGTTAGCACTCAAGGTCAACGAGTGCTAATTATGAGGCTAGTCGGCTGCAAATTCAAGTGGCTCCTCGCCTTTAATTCAAGCCGGCGCGCCCTGGCCACTGGGCGCCCCCCCCGCGGCTGGTTTCAGGCGGACTTTGCTTCAGGCGCAAACGGCTTCAAGTATGATGGGCTTGGAATACACTGCCGCGCGATGTCCCTACAACCGATCAAATCGAGCTTTGCGCTCGCCTTCCTCCTCGCGGCCGGACTTGCCCGGGCCCAGTCCCTGCCGCCCGCCGTCGAGCTGGCGTTGAAGCGCGCCCACGTTCCGACCGCGGCGGTCTCCGCCTACGTGCAGGACGTGGACGAGACAAAACCGCTGCTCGCCCACAACGCGGCAAGGCCGATGAATCCGGCTTCGACGATGAAGCTGCTCACCACCTATGCCGCGCTCGAACTGCTCGGCCCCACCTACACCTGGAAGACCGAGGCCTACGCCGGCGGCAAGCTCGCCGGCGACACGCTCGCCGGCGACCTGATACTCAAAGGCTACGGCGATCCGAAACTGACGCTGGAGAATTTCTGGCTGCTGCTGCGCAAGCTGCGCGCGCTCGGCCTGCGCGAGATCCGCGGCGACCTGGTCGAGGACCGCAGCTATTTCGAACCGGCCGCCTACGACCCGGCGAAATTCGACGCCGAGCCGCTGCGCGCCTACAACGTCGGGCCGGATGCGCTGCTGCTGAACTTCAAGGCCGTGCGCTTCCAGTTCGTTCCGGACGCGGACAGAAGAACGGTGACCGTCATCGCCGAACCCAGGCCGGCCGGCCTCGCGTTCACCGCCGCCGTGCGCGCCACCGACGGCGCCTGCGGCGACTGGCGCGCCGGCATCAAAGCCGATTTCGAAAGCAACGGCGCATCGGCCAAAGCCGGCTTCACCGGCAGCATGCCGGCCGCCTGCGGCGAGCGCTATTGGAACGCGAGCCTGCTCGACCAGCCGAACTACGTCTACGGCGTGTTCAGACAGCTATGGGAAGAACTCGGCGGCACCATCACCGGCAGTTGGAGGGACGGACCGGTGCCTGCCGACGCCAGACTGCTGGCGACGGGCGAATCGTCGAGCAACGCCGCGCTGGTGCGCGACATCAACAAGTTCAGCAACAACGTGATGGCGCGGCAGCTCTATCTCACCCTGGGCGCCGAGCTGCTCGGGCTGCCCGCAAACAGCGCGCGCTCGGCCGAGGTCCTGCGCTCGTGGCTCGCGCAAAAGAAGCTCGACTTCCCCGAGCTGGTGCTGGAAAACGGCGCGGGCCTGTCGCGGGAGGCGCGCATCAGCGCGCAACACATGGGCGCTCTGCTGCTCGACGCCTGGCGCAGCGCCGTGATGCCGGAGCTGATGTCCTCCCTGCCGCTCGTCGCCTACGACGGCACCATGCGCCGCCGGCTGCGCTTCGAGTCCATCGCCGGGCAGGCGCATATCAAGACCGGCTCGCTGGGCGACGCGCGCACTTTGGCCGGCTACGTGCTGGACCGGCGCGGGCGGCGCCGCGTGGTGGTGTTGTTCGTCAACCACCCCAACGCCGCCGCCGCCCAGCCGGCGCAGGATGCGCTGCTGGAATGGGTATACGAAGGCGGCGAAGGCGCCGGCCGCGGCAGGCGCGAACAGCAGCGCAAATAGCCCGGTTATTGGAACCGGCTTGACCAATATCAAACCGCGCGGCAGGCCAAGGACTACCATTGAAGCGTTTCCAACACCCTATCCCGGAGCCATCATGGACACCAAGGTTCAAACCGTCACCCGCGAAAAACTGGTCGCCGACATGCGCATGGTGCTCGCCGACACCGAGCAGTTGCTGAAGGCCGTCATCGGCCAATCGGGCGAAAAACTGGCCGCACTGCAACCGCGCATCGAAGAAAACTTGCGCAACGCCAAGGCGCAGTTGGCCGAATTCGAGCAAGTCGCACGTGAAAAGGCGCGCGCTGCCGTGGACTCGACCGACGACTACGCGCACGAGCATCCCTGGAAAATCGCCGGCTTCAGCGCCCTGCTCGGGGTCGCTGTCGGCTTGCTGATCGGCCGGCGTTAGCAGGTTTTGCGCGGCGACATAAATCGCGCCGCGTTGTTGCAGAGTTGCAATGCGGCGCGGACGAGAAG
>JBQMQE010000207.1:0-8202 GCA_052172655.1 Burkholderiales bacterium | reverse complement strand
AACAATGCTGTCGGCCAGTGGATTCGTGGCGATACGATTAGTCTCTGTTCGGCCAAAAGGAGTCCGTGAAGAGGCCGCCCAAGATCGGCCATTCGCCCGCTACTGTTGCCTCTGCAAATTGTGGTCGTCCGCCTTGAACGTCCGGCGACGGCACACCACTGCTTTATAAGAGCTTGGTCACAATGAACGAGAGCACTCCAATTACCGCGCTGGCAACCGCGACGACCATGTAATAGGGTTCGATTACGTGGTGCAAACGCTGCGTGGCGCTGTGAAAACCGCGCACCTGCCGCTTTAGCACGCCTTTGTGGATCAAACGCGGTTTGTCTCCGAGAAACCGCGGCACCTCCTCGAAGAACGTCTTCTGTGCCGGTTCATCCTCTAAGAATAGATGGTTGTCGCCTTCCATCGGCACGAACTTCGCGCCGGTGATTCCGGACGCAAGCTCGCGGCCATAATTGAACGGCGTCGCGCGGTCGCCCCGGCAGTGCAACACCAGCGTTGGAACCTTGACCTGCGGCAGCAGGCTGCGTAAATCGATATCCGCAATTGCACGCAGATATTTAGCTGCCATCTCCGGCGTTGCGCTGACCTTCTCCACCTTGTTCAGATAGCTGATGACTTCCCGATTAGCGCTGGGTACGTACTGTGACGCAAACAACTCGCGGTACGCTTCGCTGTCGCTTCCCCATCCTTCCAGGGTCAATGTGCACATCGCTTCGAGCATCTCTGGGCTGTAACGCCCCTCGCTCTCACGGTGAAGACGGCCGACCGCATAGCCTCCGTAAAGGATCAGATGGGTTACTCGGTCTGGATGCTTTACGGCGTAACGGATTGCAGTCGACACGCCCTGCGATATTCCGATCAGCGAGAATCTTTGCAGGTTCAGATCGTTGACGACGGCCTCGAGGTCCTTGAGCCACAGTTCAGGGGCGACTGCATCGATATTGCGCTCGGACATTCCCGTCCCGCGCGGGTCGTAGCGCACGAGTTGATGCTGCTCGGATAGGCCCTCGATCAGATGACCCCAGATCGGGCTCCTGAGGTCGTATTCCAGATGTGACCCCCAGTGACCCGGCCGCACGATGGGCGTGCTCTTACCGGTCGTCGCATAGGCGATGCGCACACCATCTTCAGTCACGCAGAACCGGATTTCCTGCTCCATCGCGCATCCCAGACGAGTTTGCAGGGCAGTCTACATGTTAAGTGGCGGCTTTGGGAAAGCGCAACAGGCCGCTATACAGGGTCGTTAAGGGACAATTGCTTGTGCCCAGGCTGGCGCTCGCGATCCGGCCAAGAGGGGCGCTCGCGATCCGGCCAAGAGGGGGCGCTCGCACAGTCGGTTCGGATCGTTGTAAGCTCACGCATTCTAAAGTGACGTGAGGGATGCAGTGGAAGTGTCTGGCCGGATCGGGTTGTTCTCAGGAATTCGAGGCGAAGGGCGCCGGGACCGGCGTATCCATGCCCGTCTTCCACGCGTCGAGCGCGGCGCGCCCGGGCAGAGGGATTTTTCGGCGTTTCCCTGGCCGGCAGGACGCTGCAGTGGGTAAGGTCTTCACACACGACCAGCAGGTGCGCTTCTCGCACTGCGATCCGGCGGGTATCGTCTATTTCCCCGAGTTCTTCGACATGTCGCATGCGGCGCTGGAGGACTGGTTCACCCACGGCCTGGGCCACGCGCACGCGGAGATGATCACCGAGCGGCGCGTCGGTACGCCGACAGTCAGCATCCACTGCGATTTCCACAAGCCGTTTCGCATCGGCGACGTGCTGCACTTCGAGGTTCGCGTGCTCAAGATGGGGCGCTCGTCGCTGACGCTGCACTATAGCGGGAAGAAGGACGGCGTCGAGCATCTGGCGATCACGCAAACGGTGTGCTTCCTCAACCTGGACACGGGGCACTCGATCCCGATTCCCGAGGATTTCCGCAAAAGCATCGCGCAGTACTTGGTCGAGGTGCCGGCCGGCGCCTAAGGCGCGCGCATCGGGGCCGGGCTGATCATCCGACGCGTTCTTGCGCCGCGACGATGCGCGGATCAGGCCGCCAAAGATTTTGCAGTATCAACAAGGAAAACCGGAATGCCTGCCATGTCACGCACCTGCGTCTACGTCTCCAACGCCGCCGACGGCGACATCGGCAGCTATCGCATGCAGGCCGACGGCAGCTTGCAGCCCGGCGCGCGCTTCAAGGCCGGCGGCGCCGTCGGCCCCCTGGCGGTGAGCCCGGACCGGCGCTTTCTCTACGCCGCGGTGCGCTCCCAGCCGTTTTCGCTGCACGCCTATTCGATCGACCCCGGCAGCGGCGCGCTGACGCCACTCGCGCTGTCGTCGCTGGCGGCGAGCTGCCCCTACATCTCGCTCGACCAGACCGGGCGCTACCTGTTCGGTGCCTCGTACCATTCGCACCTGGTCAGCGTCAACGCGGTCGGCGCCGACGGGCGCGTCGCCGCCGCGCCGCTGCAAGTCATCCCGGTCGGCCGCAATGCGCACTCGATCCGCGTCGACCGCAGCAACCGCTACGTCTATGTGCCCACGCTGGGCTCGGACCAGATCTTCCAGTTCGCTTTCGATGCGCAGTCCGGCCGGCTGTCCTCGAACACGCCTGCGGTCGCGCAAATGCAAGCCGGGACCGGGCCGCGCCACTTCGCCAGCGCGGATGACAACCGGTTTATCTACGTGTTGAGCGAACTGCTCGCCACCGTCACCACCTTTGCGCTCGACGCCGAGACGGGACTGCTGACTGAAATCGGCTTGGCATCGGGGCTGCCGCCCGAAACCGAGCTCGTGGCCGGCGCGCCGCGCGTGGCCGCAGGCGCGGCGGACAGCGCGCCGCCGCGCAACCGGGAGCGTGACATCTGGGCCGCGGACATCCATCTCAGGCCGGACGGCAGGTTCCTCTACATCTCGGAGCGCACCAGCAGCACTCTCGCCGCGTTCAGCGTGAACGGCGAAACCGGCAAACTGACTTACCTCGCCAGCACGCCTACCGAAACCCAGCCGCGCGGATTCGCAATCGATCCGAGCGGCAGTTTCCTCGTCGCCTGCGGGGAGAAGTCGGACACGATTTCGGTGTATGCGATCGACGCGGCGAGCGGCGCGCTGGCGCTGCTGCAGAAATACTCCGGCGGAAAAGGCGCCAACTGGGTCGAGATCACTAGCTTCGACTAAAGCCCATTGCGTGCCGGCTCATGCGCCCTGCGCCTCGCGCGGCGGCACCCGGCTCATGGCGCGCTCGCTGATGGCGGTGATCGACAGCGACGGGTTGACCCCGGGGTTGGCGGAAATCATCGAGCCGTCGCAGACGTACAGATTGCGGTAGCCGAAGACGCGGTTGTCGCTGTCGATGACGCCCTCGGCGGCATCGCGTCCCATGCAGGCGCCGCCGAGGATATGCGCCGTCGATGGAATGCCGAGCAGGGTGTCGCTGACCAGGGCCACCGGTTTGCCGCCGACAATGGCGGCGTAGCGCTCGGACAGGTCTGTCGCCTCTGGCATGAATGCGGTGGGCGCGGGGCCGACATCCAGCCGTGTAGCCAGGCCGAAGCGGCCGCGCACCAGGCGCAGGGTACTGTCTATGGTCTGCATGAACAGCAGCACCTGGGTGCGCTTGGCCCAGTCGTCGACAAACAGCACTTTCAGGTTCATCACCGGGTGCGCGAGCCAGTCACCTAGCAATTTGAGCGCGCGCATGAAGCCGTTCGGGTGATACACGCGCGGCCCCATCCCCAGGCGCCAGAAGCCCGAGCCGGCGGCGTAGCGCACCGGCTCCAGGTGGGAATGTTCGTCGGTATGCAGGATGGAACCGATGGCGACGCCGTCGGAGAACACCGACTTGCCGTCGGGCACGGTCACCGGGATCAGCGCTTCCGAGTTGGTGCGCACGCCGTAGCCCAGCCGGCCCGACAGGCGCGGCAGTGAGCCTTGCTTCAACTTCAGCATGAGCTCCACCGTGCCGAGCACCCCGCCCGCGAATACCGCGCCGCGGCAGCGCAGCGTGGCACCCGCGCCCTTGCGCGTGGCGCTGGGCTGCCAGTCCACGGCATAGCCGTCGGCGCCGTCGGCCGCGCCCAGCGGGCGCACATCGGTGACCAGGGACTCGGGCTGGATTACCGCACCCAACTTCTCCGCCAGGTAGAGGTAGTTCTTGTCCAGGGAATTCTTGGCGTTGTGGCGGCAGCCGGTCATGCAGCCGCCGCAGAAGATGCAGCCGGCGCGCTCCGGCCCCTTGCCGCCGAAATACGGATCGGGCACGGTCTTGGCCGGTTCGCCGAAGTACACCGACACCTGGGTCGGCTCGAAATGCTGCTCCATGCCGATCTGTCTTCCCAGCTCGCGCAGGGCGATGTCGCCGGTTTCCAGGCGCGGATTAGTGGCCGCCCCGAGCATGCGCAAAGCCGTCTGGTAGTGGACGCGCAGCTCCGTTTCCCAGTCGGCCAGGTGCGCCCACGAGGGCGATGTGTAGAAGCCCTTTTTCGGTATCGGCAGGGTGTTGGCGTAGACCAGCGACCCGCCGCCCACGCCGACGCCGGAGAGCACGCCCACGTGGCGAAAGAACGTCATCTTGAACAGGCCGAAGCAGCGCATGGAGGGCAGCCACAGCCAGCGCTTCACGTCCCAGTTGGATTTGGGGAAGTCCGCGGCGGATAGGCGCATGCCCTTTTCCAGCACCAGCACCTTGTAGCCCTTCTCGGTCAGGCGCAAGGCGGCGACGGAGCCGCCGAAGCCCGAGCCGATGATGACGTAGTCGTAGTCGAAGGAAGTGCTGCTGCCACTGGGCGGGTTTGCCATCAACTATGCTCGCGATTTGGATGGCCGCATTACAGCAGAATACGCACAGGCGTGTCCATTCGTCCCGCGCGCAAGTAGAATGGGCTGTCCACCTGCGAACTGGAGGCCATCGTGACAAAGCAGCCGCTGCAATCCCTCATCAACCATCAGCTTGCCGGCACTGACGTCGCTTCGGTGAGCAAGTCCATAGTCAACCGCCTGGTGTTTTCGGTGGGCAAGGACGACATCACGGCGACCGCGCGCGACTGGTTTCATGCCACGGCGTTCATGACGCGCGACCGCCTGATCGAGCGCTGGATGGAAACCATGCGCAGCTACTACGTCGCGGACGCGAAGCGGGTGTATTACCTGTCGATGGAATTCCTGATGGGGCGCACGCTGATGAACAGCCTGCTCAACCTCTCGTTCGAAAAGGCGTGCAGCGAGGCGTTGCAGCAGCACGGCGTCGATCTGCGCCAGGTGAGTGAAATGGAGCCCGATGCGGCCCTAGGCAACGGCGGCCTGGGGCGGCTGGCGGCCTGCTTTCTGGATTCGATGGCGACGCTGAATCTGCCCGGCTATGGCTATGGCATACGCTATGAGTATGGCATGTTCGCGCAGCGCATCGAGGGAGGGCGGCAGGTGGAGCACCCTGACAACTGGCTGCGTTACGGCAATCCGTGGGAGTTTCCGCGCCCGGAAGTGCTCTACCAGGTCAAGTTCGGCGGCCGCGTGGTGGAGTTCTCCGACGAGCACGGCGTGCCGCGCCACCATTGGGTGGACACCGAAGACGTGATGGCCATGGCCTATGACAGCCCGATCCCCGGGTTTGCCACCCCCACGGTGAACAACATGCGCTTGTGGACGGCCAAGGCGTCGCGCGACTTCGAGCTGAAATATTTCAATGAAGGCAATTACATCAAGGCGGTGGAGGACAAGAACGAGTCGGAAAACCTGTCCAAGGTGCTCTACCCCGACGACTCCACGGCCATGGGCCGCGAACTGCGGCTGAAACAGCAATATTTCTTCGTCTGCGCATCGCTGCAGGACATCCTCTACCGCTTCAGCAAATTCCACGAAAGCTTCGACGAGCTTCCGGACAAGGTTGCAATCCAGTTGAACGATACCCACCCCTCGATCGCCATCGCCGAACTGATGCGCATCCTGGTGGACATCAACCATCTGGAATGGGGCAAGGCCTGGGACATCACCACCCGCACCTTCTCCTACACCAACCATACGCTGATGTCGGAGGCGCTGGAAACCTGGCCGGTCGCGATGTTCGAGCAAATCCTGCCGCGCCACCTGCAGATCATTTACGAAATCAACCACCGCTTCCTGATAGGGGTGATGCACAGTTTTCCCGGCGAAAACGAACTGCGCCAACGCATGTCGATCATCGGCGAAGAAGACGGCAGGCAGGTGCGCATGGCGCACCTCGCCATCGTCGGCAGCCACAAGGTCAACGGCGTGGCGCAACTGCACACCGAGCTGATGAAACAGACCATATTCGCCGATTTCGACCGCTATTTCCCGGGCAAGATCATCAACATGACCAACGGCATCACGCCGCGCCGTTGGTTGAACCAGGCCAACCCGCCGCTCGCGGCTTTGATCACCTCCCGCATCGGCGATGGCTGGATCAAGGATCTGGACCAGTTGCGGCGCCTGATTCCGCTCGCCGAGGAAGCGCAGTTCCGCCAGGAATTCGCCGCGGTAAAGCGCGCCAACAAGCAAAGATTCGCAGCGGAGCTCAAGTCTTCCATGGGCATGCAGATCGACGTCGATTCGCTGTTCGACGTGCAGATCAAGCGCATCCACGAATACAAGCGCCAGTTGCTCAATGTGCTGCACGTGGTGACCCTGTACAAACGCATCTGCGATGCCCCGCACAGCGACACGGTGCCGCGCACCATCATCTTCGGCGGCAAGGCGGCCCCTGGCTATGCCATGGCCAAGCTGATCATCAAGCTGATCAACGACGTGGCCGATATCGTCAATAACGACATGCGCATACAGGGGCGGCTGAAGCTGGTATTCGTGCCCAATTACGGCGTATCCGTGGCCGAAAGCCTCATTCCCGCGGCGGATTTGTCGGAGCAGATATCCACCGCCGGCACCGAGGCTTCGGGCACCGGCAACATGAAGCTGGCATTGAACGGGGCGCTGACCATAGGGACCATGGACGGCGCCAATGTCGAAATCCGTAGCGAAGTCGGCGCGGACAATATTTTCATTTTCGGCCTCACCACCGATGAGGTCGTCAAGCTGCGCGCCGGCGGCTACAGTCCGGCCGATTACTATCATGCGAACCGCGAATTGCGCCAAGCGATCGACATGATCGCCGGCGGCTTTTTTTCGCCGGAGGAACCCGGCCGGTTCAAGCCCATCGTGGACAATCTGCTCAGGGGTGGTGATCACTATCTGCTGCTGGCCGACTATGCGTCATACGTCGCCTGTCAGACGGAGGTCGAGGCCGCCTACCGCGATCAGGAGCAATGGTTGCGCAAGGTCATCCTCAATGTGGCCAATATGGGAAAATTTTCCAGCGACCGCACCATTCTGCAATATGCGGAGCAGATCTGGGGGGCGAAACCCGTATCGCGCTGAAGCGCGGGTTCGCGTCTCTTGACAGCTTAGTTGCTCTCCCTCACGCTCACGCGCATGTTCCGCATAGGCAATGGGGCCGGCTTCTCCGGCGATCGCATCGATGCGCCCGGTCCGGTGGTCGATACGCTGGTTCGGCGCGGCGGGCCGGCGGCGATTTTCTTCGAGGTGCTGGGCGAGCGCACCGTCGCGCTGGCGCAATTGGAGAAGCGGCGCGACCCCGCGCGCGGGTTCGAGCCCATGCTCGAGCGCCTGCTCGAACCGATACTCGAAAAATGCGCGCGCCACGGCATTGCCATCATCGGCAATTTCGGCGCGGCCAATCCGGTGGGCGCGGCGCGCGCGATCGCACGGCTGGCCGAGCGCCTTGGGCTCGGGAGCTTGCGCATCGGCGTGGTCGAGGGCGATGACATCCGCGAGCAAATCGACATCGCCAAGCTCGAAGTATACGAGGCCGACGCGGCGCTCGATCAGGGCGGCAGCGAAATCGTCTCGGCCAACGCCTATCTGAACGCACAACCCATCGTGGAAGCGCTGCGCTCGGGCGCGCAGATCGTCGTCACCGGGCGCTGCGGCGACCCGTCGCTGGCCCTCGCGCCGCTGATCCACCACTACGGCTGGGCCGAGGACGATTGGGCCAGGCTCGCGCTCGGTTCGGCCGTGGGGCATCTGCTCGAATGCGGCTCGCAGGTCACGGGCGGCGTCTATTACGACCCCGGCTACAAGGACATCCCCGACCCGGCGAACATCGGTTTTCCGATTGCCGAGGTGGGCGCGGACGGGCGCATCGTGATCAGCAAGGCCGACGCCACCGGCGGCGTGGTCAAC
>JBQMQE010000206.1:2073-8288 GCA_052172655.1 Burkholderiales bacterium | reverse complement strand
TCTGCGTCCACCGCCGTCACCTCGCCGCGAATCCAGTCGCGCACGGCAATGCCGACCGGGAGCGCGCGGCAGACTCTGACACCGGGCTTCGCTACCGCCGCGAGGGTTTCCGTCTTCGCCCGCGCGCGCGCAATCATGGCCCGCGTCGGCATGCCGGTGATCGCATCGTTCGCCCACGGTCCGGCATAGCGATCGCCCGAGGGCCATTCGTACACGCCATAGCCGTGGCGAAGATCGTTCAGATAGGCGCCGTTGTAGCTCTCGCCCGCGGACGGGCCGCGCGGGCTCCAGGTGTACTTGCCGTTGCCTTCCTTGCGGTCCTCGACGAATTCGCCCTCATAGCGGTCGCCCGAAGGCCAGGTCTTGACCCCCTTGCCATGCTTGCGGCCGGCGTGAAAATCTCCGCGGTATTCGGCTGTGCCCTTCGCCTCGCCGTAGCCCTCGGCCAGCCCGTCCTTGCATCCCCCCTGGTAGGTGGCGGCCAGTTCGGGATCGAGTACGCGGCAGGCGGGCTGTGCGCCTGCTGCGCCCAGCGGGAACAGCGCTAGCGCGACCACGGCAGAAAATAGCGCGAGCAACATCGTCGCGCGTCTGCCGCCGACAAAGCCCGCTGCAGAATCATTCATGGGTATCGGACACTATTGCGATCATCAGTAGATTACGCGAGAACCACGAGATGCTTCGGCAATGCCCCGCCAACAGCGCCAAGGGAAATGCCTCGATCCAGGGTGACAAAGCGCCCACCTTGATCTATAGCGAGCGCCAGCAGATAGGCGTCGGTGACCTGCCGGGAATCAAGCACCTGGTCCCATATCAGGCGACCAGGATGCAACAAGCTGATGGAATCAGCCCAGAACACATGCGACGGGTGCTGGGTCGCCTCTGTGAGCCGCTCAGCCACCTGCGCGGCGGGAACCGAATTGGGATAACCGGGCTGAGAAAGGATCCGGATGCATCCGTTCTGGGTGACTGGGCATGACGCCCAACCATTGCGCAGGTTCCGCCTAAGCCAATCGGTCACCAAGCCATGATGTAAGTGGCTGCCATCGAGCAACGCAATCAGGACGTTTACATCCAGCAGAGCGCGCATCACACGCCTTCGGCGTCCCTCAAGCGATTGACCACATCGTCGGTTACGACAGCTCCGCCCTTCGGAAAAGGACGAAACCCGGCGACGGATTGAGACCCCGGCTGCCCTTCCTTTGACGCCTTGGCATGCCCAGTCTGACCAGTCAGCACCCGCCGCAGCAGTTGAGACACCACCCGTCCGGCCGACAGATTCTGACGCTTGGCGAGTTCCTTCGCTGCCAATAGCACGTCCTCGTCGATATCCAATGTTGTCCGCATTTGGCGATTTCCCTAATTGATGCAGTGATGCGGTGATTCTACAGCATCAACCACTGGAATCCAACTGTGCGAGATCTCTGGACACGGTACGCAGCGCTCGAAGTCCCGTGTCCGCGGAGCTCGGGCTGGATAGAGAATGTCAGGCGGCTCAGCACGCGTGGGCCTTCCCGTTGCGTGCGAGCTTGGTGGTAACCGCAACACCATCCAGCCAGATCGCGTCTCTCAAGCGCCCCACAAATCGTGTGACGCCAATCCCGGATGTTTCGTCAGCAGGGCGCGCCGGCCTTCCATGGCGCGCTTCGTCCAGCCCTTGCCGCGCCCCAGGGCATCCTTCCACGCCTCGTTGAAACGCCCGGCCAGCCCGTTGGTAAAGTGCCATTGCGCCAAGGCGGCAGCCTGCGCCAGATCCTTCACGGCCTTGACACGTTGCGCGACCGGGCGCTCCCCGTAGACGATGAGCTTATGCACGGCGTAGCGTTCCGGCGCCGGAATATTCACCATGCAGGCGCCGGCCCGGCTCAGCAAAACCGCCTGCGTCGTCCGGATCAAGGAAAACTCCATGAACTTGAGCGGCTGCGGCGCCAGGCCCAAATCCTTTAGCACAACAATGCTGCCGGTTCGGGTTTGCGAGGTCAAAAAATCCAAACGCAGTTCCGGGTCGGCCGGATTTCGATGCTGTGCGCCGGCTATGCCGGAGAATTCCTGGATAGGCAGCAGCCCCATCTCCAGCGAGGTCAAGGCATCGTGCACAGAGAGCATTAGATTTGCGGGCAAGGCGATCGAAACATTTCGCCCGGCATGGGCGAAGTCCACATCCTGGGTGCGCTCCCCCGCCGCCCAATGCACTCCAAGCAGATTGCCCATGGCCACGAAAGCGTGTGTCCCGATGAGCACGCCCCCTGCGCGGAAAAAGCCGTAGGCGGACAACTGCTTGATGATGCGGTAGTGCTTGAGCGGCGTAGCCGAGCATCCGAGGGCCTGTGCCGACTGCGCCAGCGGGGCAAGCTGTCGGGGTGCTTTCACATTGTTGAAGCGCTCCACCAGGGCCTTGACGCGTTTGTCATCCGGCCCGACATAGGCCATGCGCTGCTTGCCGTCGACATCGCGGTAACCGAAGTACACATAGCGGCGGCCATGTATGGTGCGCGTATGAAAAGAACCCTTGAGACCGGCCAAAGCCTCGAGTTCGAACGCGCGTGTCTGCTCCACCAATTCCGCATAGGCGGTCTGGGCGGTAAGGGAAAGCTCTTCGAATAGCGAGGGGCCCATCAGCGCGTTTTTACTATACAAACGAAACAATGTCTAGTAAATGCGCCTCGTAGTTCGTGGTTCGGGGTTCGCTCTTCGTCCCAGGGTTTATACACTTTCACCGATTTCTTTATCCACTGGACGGCGTGGTGATCATCGTCTCCAGCATCGCTGCGTTGAAGGGCAATACCGTGATCGGGCTGTACGGCGTATCCAAGGCCGCCGACACGGCGCTGGTAAGAAACTATGCCTGCGAGTGGGGGCCGTCCAACATCCGCGTCAACGCGATCCTGCCCGGCCTGATAAAAACCGATTTCGCGCGCGCTGTGGGAGAACGACAAGGCACGCAAGGCACGCAAGGCGATGACGCCGCTGCGGCGCCCGGGCGAAGCCGGGGAAATCGGTGGCATCGCGGTGTTCCTTGCCCCCAGAGCAGGCAGTTTCATCACCGGCCAGACGATCGTTGCCGACGGCGGCGTGACCATCGCCTGAAGCCGGCCATCGCGCGCGCCGACAGCCAAGGCCAGCGGCCAATCTAGCCTGTCCCTTCCCCCGGTCAGAGCAACGCCAGCGCTTCGCCGCCGGGCAGGCGGTAGCGCGCGAAATCCTTCACATCGACGGTCATGATCTCGCGCAATCCGCTTTCCTGCGCGAGCCAGAGCAGCGAGGCATCGGCGAGGTCCATGTCGCGCTTGTATTTTTCAGTGTAGCGGCGCATCCACGGCAACATCACCGAGAGGTGGGATGCGTCGAACGGAAACACCTGGACACCGCCGCGCTCGACCCACTCCAACAACTCGAAGCGCATCGGCGCGTCAAGAATGTAGGACGCCTCGATCACACACGGCCAAGTGGTGACAAGCCGCAGGCCGCTCACCGCCGATTCGGTGACGAGGCGGTCGTAGCGGGCATGATGCGCATCGTCGATCGCGAACAGTGCGATCAGCGGGCCTGCATCAATCAGGACGTTGCGCACGCAGCTTCGACTTCATCAGGCGCGAAACATTCGCCGAGGCATCCCGCCGCCCCAGTTTTCCGCCACTGCGCACCTCGCGCAGCAGCGCAGCCGGGTCCTTCATACCGAGAACGCGCTCGATCGCGTCTTTGATGAAATCCGATTTGGTGATGCCAAGCAGGTTGGCCTGCTGCGTCAGCTTGGCTTCAATCACCGGGTCGAGGCGGACAGAGACGGCCATGGCAACTCCTTCGGTATTGTGGTATTACAAGGATACCATCGTCATCGCATGCCGGCAAATTTTCCGCCGCCGGCATAGCCGAAGGAGCACGCCATCGACTCACGGATCCGCCAGTTGTTCGAGTTGCCAGACACCGAGGTAAGAAGGTCGTTGGTCGCCTTGGGAGGTCGCGATCACGGAATAAAATCTTCCAGTCGCGTACCCGCGCGCAGGCCGTCGATATTCCGGAAATGCGCGTCGAGCGTCAACAGCGCGGCACCATGCTCCAGGCTGCTGGCGGCAATCCACAGATCGTTGGTGGGAATGGGCTGGCCTTTGCGGCGCAGTGCGGCATAAACCAGCGCATACAGATCGGCTGTGGCCGCCGTGCTCGGAACCACCCTCACTCGCTGCGCGCTGATGAATTGCGTCAACTCGCTGCGATTGGCGCTTTCCCGCCGACCCGCAGCAAAGCCACCCAACAGTTCACCCAACACGGTAACGCACACAATGATGCTGGGTGCGTGCTGCAACACGCCTACGGTTTGCTCATCGCCGCGCTTGAATGCGACGTAGGCGTTGGTATCCAGCGCGATTGGGCGCATCGCCTAGTTCCAAAGCGCCGCGTCAACCTCGGCAAATGCAGCAGTATTGCGCGCAAACGCTTGCGCTTCTTCCTCGTCCCAGGTGCCCGCCAGGGCGTCGAGATCGTCAAACTTTTTTAACACACCCGGCTCAGTTGAAGTGCCCGCGCCCTGCAAAAGACGCAACACCAGGCTGTTGAGACTGCTGCCCTCTTGCTCGGCCTGACTTTTAAGCCGGGCCAATGCCCTATCGTCCAGCCCACGAATACTCATAGTTGCCATGAAGTCACCATTGATCTCAATTTGATTGCGCATATGGTAGCACTTTGGATTGAATAACAAAATGTCGATGCTGGCGCGGGGAACGGAGGCGGGTTCCTACTCCAATCCTGTCATCCCGAGCGTTGCAAGGGGTCTGCTTTTTCGGCTCCGATCAGAAGCAGATTCTTCGGGCGAGGCCCTCGGAATAACACTATCGAAGAAGCAGATTCCTCGGGTTGCGCCGCGAAGATCTCGATCCCCCCTGACGGGGAAAGCGCTTGGGGGCCAAGGGAACAACGAGGCACGGTCTATAAGCGATCTGCGCTTGGAACTTGTGGCTTCACTCTGAGCCTGGGCCGCGGCTATAATCAGCAACTGATCGGCTCGCTTGAGGAGTGCTTCCATGAACTATCGCGACATCATTAGCTTCGAGCCGGGCAAACGCAGCGGCAAACCCTGCATTCGCGGGATGCGTATCACGGTCTACGACGTGCTCGACTACCTTGCATCGGGGATGAGCATCGAGGACGTGCTGCGTGATTTCCCCTACCTGACGCGCGAGGACATCCAGGCGTGCCTTGCCTACGCGGCTGATCGCGAGCGCGGCCAACTCGTTGCATAGGCGTGAAGCTGCTATTCGACCAGAACCTCTCTCCGTTTCTCGCAAGCCGACTGGCGGATATTTTTCCAAAATCGGCGCACGTCATGGATGTCGGGCTGGACAAGGCCGACGACGCGGCCGTATGGAATTACGCCGCGCCAATAGCTTCATCATCGTGTCGAAGGATTCCGATTTCCACGAGCGCAGCGTGTTCTCGGGGACGCCGCCCAAGGTAGTATGGATCAGACGGGGCAATTGCTCCACCGAAGCCATCGAGCAGTTGATGCGCGCGCACGTCGGTGATATGACGAACCTGCTGACCGATGATGCTGCGCGTTTTTTGATCCTCTTTTGATCCGGGTAGCGCTGGTTTCGTGGTTCGTAGTTCGCAGGCGTCAACGAACAACCACCCGCTATCCACGACCCCTAATTGAACTCCCACGCCAGATTGACCCCCGCGGGATGGATCGACACGCGCGGGGCGCCCTTGCTCGGCGCGCGGGACGATTCCCAGAAGACTTTGCCGATCGCGTAGCCGAGCACACTGCCGGCCACGGTGTCGGACACCCAGTGCCGGCGGCTGCCGGCGCGCGCGAGGTTGGTGATTGCCGCTAGACCATACAGCCAGGGCGCGTCGTATTCCTCCGCAAACGGCGTCGCAACCGCCCAGGCGATGATGGTATGCCCGGACGGCAAAGAATCGTAGCCGGCCGTGTTGGAGAAGGGTTTGAACGCGTGGTTTCCGAGCTCGTTCTCCGGGCGCGCCCGCCCGAACGCATACTTCAGCCCGGTCACCGCCAGCAACGCCGTGCCCCCCGCCTCCAGCGCCGCGTAGCCGGTGCGTGAGCGCAGCGGATCGCTGCCGTCCAGGGCCGCCACCCCGGCCCCGGCGAGCGCCAGCCAGGGCAGGGCGTCGCCGAAGTTGTTCCCCGCCTTCACCCAGCGGTTCGCGCCATGGTCGCGGGCGAAATGATCGGCGCGTTTGTCGAGCACGCTGCT
>JBQMQE010000206.1:0-2063 GCA_052172655.1 Burkholderiales bacterium | reverse complement strand
TCGCCAGCACCAGGCCGGTGCCGATTGCGCCCGCGCGCAGCCAGTCGGTATTAGCCGCGGTGCGCGCCGCGCCGGCGAAGTCGCTCGCCACGCGTCTGGCCGGCCCCGTGGCTGGCCGCAGCAGATCGGCAAGGCGCGGCTCCTCCGCCCTGGTATCAAGGTCGTCCAGGCGCGCGAGCGGTTCCGGCTCCCGCGCCGACGGATTGAGGTAGTCGACCGCGACCGAATCCGCAAGCTGGGCGGAGTTGATCTCACCATCGAAATAGCGCTGCAGCCGTTTCAGATCGGCAAAGTCGTAGGTCACGACCGGAGCGGCGCCTTGCGCAAACACAATCCGGATTTCGCGCATGTCCAGCGGTCCGAGATGCAACGCGGTGCGCGCGGCGCGTCCTACCGCGCGGCTGGCCGGATGAAGGCTGTCGTTCGCGAGCGCGAGCGTCAGGCGGCGCGAGGCGTCGTACGCAACCCGGATGTTGCGAAACTCCTGCCGATACAGGGCCTCGATGATGCGCTGCTCGTAACCTTGGGCATCGACTGTCCATTGCCCGGTCTCGGGCTGCGGGACGACGCGCGTATACGGCGCCGGCCCTTTTGGCGGCGGGCTCCAGGTGTCGCGCCGGTCGGCCGGAATCGACTCGTCGTTCGGCGGCGCCGCCGCCTTGTAGCGCAAGCTGCGATCGTCGCGCGCGCGGGTGAAGTCATACAACTCGACGCTGCGATAGAGTTTGGCGCCGCCATCGCGCGTGAGCGGTTTCCACACGACATTGGCACTGGTGTTGCTCGAGCGCGTGAGGAAGGCGTCGAACGGGACACTCAGGTATACGCCTTTGTCGAAGCTGCCTTCGCCGAACTTCTCCGCCGACACATTGGTCTTCGAAAAAAACGCGCCGAACTTCACCCCATTGTCGAACACGCGCGACAAATCCACCGTCGCGCCCATGTCCTTTGCCAGGTAGCGACCGGCGCTCAGCTTCGCCTGCACGCCGTTCCAGCCGGTATCCCAGTACAGGGTCGCGTGACCGGTGGCCACCCGATAGCCGGTCTGCGTGTCTGCATTGTCGAAGCTGAAGTCCTGCTCGAAACTGCGCTGCTGCACATAATTCGCGTCCACGCCGAAAGCGACGCGGCTTGCGAACGGCCGGTACAGCCACTCGCCGCCCACCCCCGCGAAGTATGATTCAAGGTAGCCCGCGTACATGCTGTAGTACTGATTCGCACCGAACCTGCCGACGTGCGTCGCCTGCAGATTCGGCAGGGTGAGCTTCGAGGTGGTCAGGTATTCGCGCAAGTAGGTGCGCACCCGGGGCAGGTCGCTGGAACCGCGGTTGCGGTACTTGTCGTAGTTGTCGTACAAGCCGAGGTGCAAGCTACCCTGCAGCCAGGTGTCCTCGCTCAGCCGCAGCTTGATACTCTCCGCTGCGCCGACCTGAAACAGCACGAAACCATCGGGGCCGCCCAGCGTCTGCTGGTAGCTCGGCCCCAGGCTGGTCTCGAACCTCGGCAGCGTGTCCTGGTAGAGCGCACCCCGAGGTGGCAGCATTTCGGGCGCACGCGGGATCAACGCCACACGCTGTTCGCGCGGCGGCAAGGGCTGGGTCTGCTGCGCGACCCAGGCATCGCGGTCTATCAGGTGTTCGGCCACGTCCATCCCGCCCCGGCGGTACGCAAGCGCGAAGCGATCCACGCTCGCCGGCGCATCGCGGTTGAGCACCGCCGCCGCCCGGTCCGCGCGCTCGCGCCAATAGATGGCGTCGGCATCGTCCAGCGTCACCCTGAGCTCGTGCCCGCGTTGTTCAATCCTGCGCACGTGCCAATCGGTCTGCACTGCAATATCGCGGCTGGTGGCCGACCAGTCGGGCGCCTGCTGCGGACGGTTCAGAGCCACCGGCACCCGCGGCGCGTCGTTCAACTTGGGCACGGTTAGCCCATCCAACTGGGTGTGTAAGGTCACCCCCAACATGGCTGTATTGCCGCGCTCTACGCCCAGCGTGACATCCACCGCACGACCGGCCCGATACACCGCGCCGAAATTCCAGGGGGAGCTTTGGCGTTGATTATTGGCC
>JBQMQE010000205.1:0-8420 GCA_052172655.1 Burkholderiales bacterium | reverse complement strand
GTCGAGGAAGGTGACGATGGCCTGTTGCGTTGGCAAGGGAGGCTGAACGACGCGGAGAAGGTGAAGCTTGCTCGCTTTGATTCCCACGGCGATCGAACCCGTGCCGTGAGTTTCGATATGCTGCCGAAACTGGACCGACATCATCCAGTATTTTAGGAAGTATGGGGAAAAGTGTTTCGGCTTCGGCCTTATTTTTACCACCCGCTGGGCCAGCGCAACGTCCTCGCGATCCATGTTCGCCACTTCGCCCAATGGCGCTTCCATTGTCAGGAGTAGATCGCCCAGCCTAGGTTTTCCCCGCCGCATTACGACTGCAAGTGTCTCCGTAGCGACATACTCTTTGGAGATTTCGTAATCTATTAATCCATTCCGCACGTTCTTTGCCGTTATGAGAAAAATGCCGTCATCGACCTTCTCTGGAGTAGCTCCCCGGTAATCGACGATGCGCTCTATTCGCCTCGTCAATCCGAGGCTCTCCCAATCCACAGGAATCTCGGTAAGCCATTCCCATCCAGTTGGGTGAAGAGCCTGATACCGTGGCAGTTCGACTTTCATCAGGCGCGCAGCTCCGCCTGGAGTTTTTCCGCTTCGCCATCCAGGACTTCGAGGTCAGCAAGTATGGCCTTGAGGTCGCGGGGTGGCTGGTACTCGTAGAAGTATTTGGTGAAGCTGATTTCGTAGCCTACCTTGTCCTTGCTGCGGTCCATCCAGGCATCCAGTGCGTATGGCAGGACTTCCCTGGCGAAGTAGGCATCGATGTCGGTTTTGAGTGGGATGCGCTCTCCGTCGCGAAGGTCGCTGTCTGTCTGATACCAGTTGCCGGGGTCTTCGTGGGCGGTAGCTCGGTCGAAGTCCGGCTCCAGTGGTTTGAGCAGCACTTTTTCTGCTGTCTCGTCGGTCGCGCTGAAGGCGGCGCGGAGCGCGGCGACAAGCTGGCCGGTGAGCTTGAAGGGCAGCGCATCGTTGATGAATTGCTGAAACACACGGTCATCGAGGCAGGGGCAGAGGGTCTGCGCCTTTTCCAGCGCGGCGAGGATGGCGCGCTGTTTTTCCTCTCCTTTCGCGATGTCAGCCTTGGCCTTGTCACCTACTTTCTTCGTCTGCACTAAGGCAGTAAAGTAGCTGGACTTCTGGAACTCGACGAGGTGTTCCTCGGTGACCTCGAAGCGCAGCCGTAGCGGGCGCTCGACGGTGACGCGGGTATAGCCGAAGTCTTCCAGATCGAAGACCTGCGCCAGCTTCGGCACCGGCTTGCCTTCCCGGTACACGCCCACCAGTTCGGCCATGGTGGCGGGGCTGAGTTCGACTCGCTTCTTGCCCAGATTCCGCCGCATCAGGGTGCGGAAGCGATCCTGATTGCCGTTGACCAGGGTTATGGTGCCCTGGCGGCCGGCAGGCTTGTTGTTGCGGACGATCCAGAGATAGGTGGCGATGTTCGTGTTGTAGAACATGTCCTCGGGCAGGGCGACGATGGCATCGAGCCAGTCGTTGGTGATGATCCATTTGCGGATGTCCGACCAGCCGGAGCCCGCGTCACCATTGAAGAGCGGCGAACCGTTGAAGACGATGCCGATGACGCTGCCGCCCTTGTCCACCGGCGTCATCTTGCTGATCATGTGCTGGAGGAAGAGCAGCGAGGCATCGCCCACTTCCGGCAGGCCCGCGCCGAAGCGGCCATCAAAGCCGCGCTCGGCCTCGCCTCTGATGAAGCTCTCAATCTTCTTCCAGTCGGTGCCGAACTCGGGATTGGCCATCATGAAGTTGAACTGCTGGCCGACGAGCTTGTCCTCGGAAAGGGTATTGCCCTGCTTGATGCGGCTGCCGTCGTCGCCCTTCATCAGCGCGTCGGCCTTGCAGATGGCGTAGGTTTTGTTGCGCAGCTCCTGGCCGAAGATGAAGACGTTGGAGGCATCCAGCCCCCACTGGGTGGTGAGGTATTCCTTGGCCTCGGTAATCATGCCGCCCGTGCCGCAGGCGGGGTCGTAGATGCCGACGAGGGAGCCGGCGGACGCCTTGAGGTCGTGTTCGACATCGGCAAAGACGAGTTGCACCAGCAACTGAACGACATCGCGCGGCGTGTATTGTTCGCCCGCCGCCGCGCCTTCCTTGAACTTGCGGATCAGATACTCGTAGACAAGTCCCATGTCGTGATTGCTCACGGCGTCCGGATGCAGGTCGAGTTCCTCGGACGCGAATTCCTTGGTGATGAGGTAGAGCAGTTTCTTTTCGGCCAGCGTCTCGTAGATCGGCGCCAGTCCCTTGGATGGCCCGCCGCAGAAGTTGTAGAGGATTTCCTTGATATTGTCGGAAAAGCCCTCCAGCCAGGCGCCAAAGTTGTCCTTGATGTTGGCGGCATCTTTCAGCAATTCAGTGAAGGAGAACGGCGAGCGGTTGTAGAACGCTACGCCCGCCGCGCCGATGAGGAGCTGTTTCAGCACGTCATCGTTCACCTTGCCTGCCACCTGCTTTTCCGTCTCGCGCACCTTGTCGCGCGTCTTCTCCAGCACGCAGTCGATACGGCGCAGCAACGTAAAGGGGAGGATCACGTCCTCGTTGTCGTTCTTCTCATAGTCGCCGCGCAAGTGATCCGCGATGTGCCAGAGAAATTCGCCAATTTCGGTATGGGAAGGCATAAGTGTCGAATGTTTTAGTATTTGGAGCAGAGGTGGCTGCTACTGACGGGCATTGGTTTCTCTCAGGTCAAACTTGTAAAGCGGGCATGCTGTAATGTACTGTAATGTCTGACACAATCCAAATGAATAGTGCCACTTCACCCGAGGTGCTAACACACGGCACGACAATATTCCACTAGACATATCTTCTGGCTGATGCCGAATGCCTTGTTTACGCGCCATTTCAAAATCAAGGAGCGGTTCGAACGAACGCCATGATTACGGACTATGAATCGTTTCTCCATGTCGCAGAGGATGGACGCATCTGGTGGCTGCTGAAGGACGCCATCAAGCTTGGCGCGGGCTACCCACCAGTCCGCGATGATGAGCGTAATTTGAACCCTGTTCTGCATGCCCCAAATAACCGAGTCAGCGCAAATGAAAGGACATTGATTGGTGCATTTGGCGCTGGGATGTTGCCGCGCGAACAGCATTGACCATCGTGCGCGAACTACACTGACCACCTATTTTCAGCCCAGTTTCCAGTCCAGTTCGGCGTTTGGAAATGCTTCACCCTGATCACTCCAATCGCGCGCTTTGGTCAATCCGCTCCGCGCAAACAACATTCCGCTGGTCAATCTACTTTCGTATCTGACTGCCAGGCGACTTCACCTCGCGTCGAGCAGTGATTCGCCGGGTTTGACGCGGGTGAATTTTACCGGACGCGTGGTGCTGTCGAAGCGTCCGTCTTTCCACGTGACGCAGGTGTAACGCGAGTTTTCGAGATCGCGCACCTGCGGAAAGTCGGAGCGGTAATGCGCGCCGCGCGAATCTTCGCGTGCCATCGCCGCGAAGCGGATCGACTTGGAAACGAGAATCAGGTTTTTCAGGTTCATCCAGTCGTGCCAGGTCAGATTGAAGGAGAGGTTGGTTTCGGCGATGCCGGTCGCATCAAGCTGTGCTTCGAGATCGTCGAGCGCCCCTTGCGCGCGCTTGAGTCCCGCCGCGTCGCGCACGATGCCGACGTCGTCCCACATCAGGTCATAGAGTTTTTCGCGGATCGCGTTGCTGTCGCCGGCAGGTTTGCCGAGCGGCATGCGCCACCGCGCCAGCGCTTCGTCGATGGCGGCTGGATCGGGTTCGCTGAAGCCGCCGCCGCCCGCCTTGAGCCAGCGCGGCATGGAATCGCCGGCAATGCCGCCGAACACCGTCGAATTCGCCACGCCATTGCCGCCCAGGCGGTTGGCGCCGTGCACGCCGCCCGAATCCTCGCCCGCCACGAACAGGCCGGGCAGATCGGTGGTGCAATCGGTTTTGAACACGACGCCGCCCATCATGTAATGCCCGGTGGGTACGACGTCGACCAGTCCCGATACCAGGTCAAAGCCGCAGTCGGCGCAGCGCTCGACCATGCCCTTGAACATTTTGCGCACCATCACCGGATCGAGATGGCGCATGGTTATATATAGCCCGCCGCGCGGACCGACCTTGCCCTTGCGCATCTGGTCGTACATGCCGCGGCTGACGATGTCACGCGTCGCGCGTTCCCCGCGCTCGTCGTAGAGGTGCATGAAACGCTCGCCGTCGCCGTTAAGCAGATAGCCGCCGGAGCCGCGCAGGCCCTCCTCGATGATGGTTCCGGTGATGCGGGTGTCGGGCCCGGCGATGAGGCCGGTCGGATGGAACTGCACCATCTCCAGGTCGCGCAGTGTCAGCCCCGCCCTGAGCGCCATCGCCATGCCGTCGCAGCTTTTGTCGCCGGAAGGCGTGTGATACTTGTACATGGTCGGCCCGCCGCCGGTGGCAAGCAGCACTGCCTGCGCCTGCACCAGCACGAATTCGCCGCTGCGCATGTCGATCAGCAGCACGCCGGCGAGCGCGTCGCCGTTCCGCGTTTTGATGAACTCGACCGCGCGGTGTTCTTCGAGGCGATTGATGCCGCGCGCCCACACCTGTTCCGAGAGACGGTTGATGATCTCGATGCCGGTGAGATCGCCCTTGTGCACGGTGCGGTCGAAAGTCTGCCCCGCGAACGCCTTCTGGTGGACGCTGCCGTCGGGATTGCGATCAAAGAAGCATCCCAGCTCGTTTTCGAGTTCGTGGACGCGCTCGACGGCGGTCTCGACCAGCGTCCACGCGAGGTCCTGGTCGGGCAGCCACTTGCCGCCCTCGATGGTGTCCATGAAATGGCGCTCGACCGAATCGCCGGCGGCGAGCGCCACGTTGTAGCCGCCCTGCACCATGCGCGTGCAGCCGCACTTGCCGAGCAGGCCTTTCACCGCGACTGTGATCGAGAGTTTCGGGTTGGCCTGATGCGCATGCAGCGCGGCAAACAGCCCGGCGCCGCCGGAGCCGAGGATGAGGATGTCCGTTTTGAGTTTTTTCATATTGAAATCTTGAACGCAAAGGACGCAAAGGATCGCGAAGGACGTCAAGCAGAACAAATCAAAAAACGATAACGCTCAGGTTTTTACCCCTAAAGCAGCGAGCGCGGCGGCGCGCTTGTCGCGTGCCGCCGTGTTCACCTGGGTATAAAGGTTGCCGCCGTGGGAATCCATCGCCACCAGCAAGGGGCCGAAGCCCTTCACGCGGAATTTCCACAGCGACTCGGGATTGAGATCGTCGAGATCGACATCCTCGATCTGCTCGATCCAGGTGGTTTCCAGCGCGGCCGCCCCGCCGACGATCGCAAGATAGACGCCGCCCAGTTCCCTGAATGCCGCGGCCGACGCGGCGAGCAGCCCGCCCTTGCCAATGACGATGCGCACGCCGTATTCCTTCATCAGCGGCTGCGTAAAGCGCTCCATGCGCGCGCTGGTGGTGGTGCCGATGCACACCGGAGCGTAGCCTGCCGGATGAGCCGCCGTTTTTTCCACTTTTTTTACATTAGGCGCGGTGTGGATCACCGCCTGGCCGTCGAGGTCGAAGCGCGTCCTGCGGCCGCGGTCGAACATGTGGATCTGCGTTGCGTCGCGGATGCCGAACAGCGTGCCGTTCAGCGTGACGGTGTCGTTCACCCTGAGTTGCCGGACCTGCTGTACGCTCACCGGCATGTTCAAGTCGTAATGCGCCATGTTCAAGACCCGTGAATGGTGAATCGCAAATGGTGAAGCGCCGGAATCAAAAGCATTGGCTTCCTTGCTGCAACATGCTCACGCTTCATCATTCACTAGAAGCCGTAGGTCAAACCGCGCGGCGTGAACGTCGCGCGCGCGCGGCGCGCGGAGTGGCACTGCATGTTGACCGCCACCGGATTCATCGTGATGTGCGTCGCGGCGGTTTCGATATGTACCGCGAACGCTGTCGAATCGCCGCCCAGGCCCTGCGGACCGACGCCGAGCTGGTTCACCGCCTGGCTGAGCTCGATCTCGAGCTTCGCGCCTTCCGGGTCGTCGCATTTCGAACCGAGCGGGCGCGTCGCCGCGACCTTGGACAAATGCACGCACAGGTCGGCCGTGCCGCCGACGCCGACGCCGACGATGGTCGGCGGGCAGGTCTTGCCGCCGGCATCGAGCACGCAGTCGACGACGAACGTCTTGATGGCATCGATGCCCTCCGCGGGAACCGCCATCCTGAGGAAGGAGTTGTTCTCCGAGCCGCTGCCCTTGGGGATCATCTCGATCGCGAGCGTCTCGGCATCGGGCACGAAGTCGATGTTGATCACCGGCACCGCGCGGCCGCATGAGGTATGTTGGTTGACGCGGGTTAGCGGGTGCACCACGGAAGAGCGGAACGGATATTCGCGGGTTGCGCGCTCGCAGCCTTTGACGATTGCCTGCTTGAGCCGGTAACCGTCGAGTTCGACGTTGGCACCGATGGTCACGTTGTAGATCGGGATGCCGGTATCCTGGCACAGCAGGTTGTCGGTATCCTCGGCCACTTTGATGTTCTTGATCATGGTGCCGAGCATGGCCTTGCCGGTGGCGTCAGTCTCGGTTTTGTCGAGCAGCGCGAAGCCCTGCTTGATGTCGGGCGGCAGCATTTTCAGCGCGCGGATGTAGAGTTCCTTGCACGCCTCTTCAACCTGCTTCAGGTCGACTTTCACTTTCTGATCCTCATACTGTTGATGCGCCGGCTGCTTCTTCCACCTCACGCATGTCCACATTCACGGTTTGGCCCTCAGCGTCAGCTCTGCATGCCCCATTTTCGAACCGTTTTTTCTTCTATGGTTCGAAACACCACGTTTTCGACCAGCAAACCGATGATGATGACGGTGCCGAGGCCGGCGAAGACATAGGCGATTTCCAGCTCATTTTTGTTTTCGTAGATAAACCAGCCGAGCCCGCCGGAGCCCGAACTGACGCCAAATACCAGTTCCGCGGCAATCAAAGTGCGCCAGGCAAACGCCCAGGCGATCTTCAAGCCCGAGAGGATCGAGGGAAACGCTGCCGGCATCAGGATTTTGAACACGTAGCGCAACCCGCTCAGACCGTAGTTGCGCCCGGCCATCCGCAGTGTATCCGGCACGGCCATGAATCCCGAATGCGTGTTGAGCGACAGCGGCCACAAAACCGCGTGAATCAGCACAAATATCAGGCTGCCATTGCCAAGACCAAACCAAAGCAAGGCCAAAGGCAACAGCGCGATCGCCGGCAACGGGTTGAACATGGCGGTCAGCGTCGCCAGGAGATCATTGCCAAAGCGGGTCGACACCGCGAGCGTTGTGAGCACGGCAGCAGTGGCAACGCCTGCCGCATAGCCCATCAATAGTACGCTGATGGACACCCACGCCTTGAGCAGCAGACTGCCGTTGATCAGGGCATCCCAGAACGCCACCGCTGATGCGGTAAAAGTGGGAAACATCAAAGGATTATTGAGCGGGACCGAATAGACTTGCCAGGCGACAACCAGCAGCACCAGGATAAAAATGCGCCGCACGGCGGTGACATTGGTCAGGCGTTCCCAAGCGGACAGCGGGCGTTCGATCGCACCCACGTGACTCGCATCCTGCGTAAGTCTCTCGAACTCCGGTCGCATGGGTGGATGATTTGTCATGGATGTACTACTCATGGTTCATCACCTGCTCCTCTTCGACACGTTCGGCGAACAACATGTTGTGAATCCGTTGCTGGAGTCGCGCGAAGTTTTCGCCGCCGAGATTCGTATGTCCGTACTCGTGTGCGTTCAACTCCGCGCGCACCTGCCCGGGATGGGGTGACAACACCAGAATGCGATTTCCGACGATGATCGCCTCTTCAATGGAATGGGTGACGAACAATACCGTGAAGCGGATGTCATCCCACAGCTGGAGCAGTTCTTCCTGCATTTTATGCCGCGTCAGCGCATCGAGCGAGGCAAAGGGTTCATCCATGAGCAGGATGTCCGGCTCCATCGCCATGGCCCGCGCAATCGCGACGCGCTGCTTCATGCCGCCCGAGAGCATGTGCGGATGGATGTCGGCGAATTGGGTCAGATTCACCTTATCGATATACAGCCGGGCCTTTTCCTCGGCTTCCGCGCCCTGGAATCGGCCGCTGGTCAGCATCGGAAACAGCACGTTTTGGCGGACCGTCTTCCACGGCAGCAGTTGGTCAAATTCCTGGAACACCATCATCCGGTCCGGCCCCGGCCGGGTAACGGGTTTGCCATTCAACCGGATGTTTCCCTCGGTGGGGGGCATAAATCCGGCGACACCCTTGAGCAGAGTTGATTTGCCGCATCCGGACGGACCGAGCAACACAAAACGATCAGAGGAGTAAACCTGGAAATCAACGCGATAGGTCGCCGTCACCAGGTGTTCCTTGGTTTTATATTGCAGCGTGACGCCCTCGACCTCCAGCAAGGGGCGCGCGGTGTGGCCTTGTGTCC
>JBQMQE010000204.1:0-8446 GCA_052172655.1 Burkholderiales bacterium | reverse complement strand
GCTGAGCACGTTTGTCTTCAATCAATCGCCGATTTGTTCAGCGTGTCCCTAGTGTCCTGTTCGACCTGATCTTGCCAAATTGCGCGCGCTCATGCTGAGCCATCAGGTATAGCGGCTGTTCTTTTGGCGACAACCACATCTGACGGCATCGGTCTTTATCAAACGGGAGTCAATGCTTCGGTGCCGCCGGATTTTACGAACTCACCCTTGGCAGCGCCAAAGGGAGCAGGTCACTCGCATCAAACAGCGTCTCTAGATCAGCGCGCCACCAGCCCCATCGCGTTGCGCGCGCCCGCGTTGGTGATTTCGCCTACCCAAAGTCTTGCCACGCGGCAGCAAGTACTTTGTTGTTCTCTGCGCAAACTTGTCTGAAGTCTTGGCTAATGCGCACATCTTCCGAGCACGTGCGCCAATAATTAATAGCGGCCGGTGCGGCCTGGTGCCATATGCTGGTCTCCTCCGGCAAAGGCAACGTTGGAGTGTAGCGTCCACTTGGAAGCTCCCCGCCGCGCAACGGCGCGTACATCATTGGCAGCATGTCGTAGGCAGGGGCCAGTGCTAAGCCGGGCCGAAAAGCGAGGTTTCCTTCGTGCATATCGGTATTGCCGATGAGCCTGCCAAACCACCAGACCAGCGCAATTCTCGAGGCATCCTCAGCAGACAACCAGCCGGCGTCGCGTAGCCTCTGCGCAACTCGAGGCCACGTCGCGCCAGCTGAGCCCACCAAGGCGGCGTTAAGACTGCCAAGCGTGCACACGGCTGACCGGCCGAATTCGCCGTGTCGGTCGAAGCGGACCACCTCTAGAAATGTTCTCCCTGCGTAGCTGCGGATAGCGCTCTGCGCCGCAGGCACTTGCAGTTGGTGGCGAAGCGTCTCCAAGGCCAGACTCTCGCATACCAGCAGGTTAGCCCAACGCCGAACCGCAGCAGAATCATCTGCACCGGAAAACTTCACAATGACATCGACTTTTACACCATCCAGGATGCGAGACGCAGTGAATTTCGGAAACTCACCGCCTGCGGACGACCCCGCGACTCCGTGTGCAAGCGCAGCCGCCGCCCGCTCTGGATAAGCAGACATAGCCTGCGCGTCCGTCAGAAATCGCTCGTCCCCAACACGCTGGCTCTCGAGAAAACGACGGTAGGACGTTTCCCCGAGAATGAGGTCGCCGGGTTGATCGTGGCCGAATGTCGCGAGAACAAAAGCAATATCGTCGTCCGACCATTCCTCCGGATTGTCGGAAATGGCAAGGTCGAGCGCATGCGCGTGCGCGAAGTTTCTACCGATGAAGCCCTGTGGGCGAACGTCCACAAGCGGGTAAGGTAGCCCATCAAACCAGCCATCCCGCATGTCGTCGGCCAAAGGCCACGGAAATGGTTCTGTGAAGTCCAGCGCGGAGCCCGCAGGGTAAGCAAGATCGAGATGCCCAATTTCGTGGCCCCGTCCGTTCTCGTCGATGCGATAGAGCGCCAGCGATGTGTCGCTACCCCGAAGCGCGCGACGCAAGGCATAGCGCGCGCGGCGAGCTGCACCGCGACTCACGATCCGAGGCCCGAGCAGTTTTAGTCCCCGCGCTAGCGTGGGCCGACTGATGCCTTTCAGCAGGCGGCAAAGCGTGGCACTCCCTGCGCGAGGGTTTTCGCGAAGCGCGCGAAGCAAGGCGTCACTAGTTAGCATGGCTCTAGTTCTAATATGAAACAATTATTGCAACGAATTATACATAATATATTGCGTATAATCAGTCTAATAAAGAAACTAACGCAGAAATAATGAAACGATTATATTTCTTATTTAGCAATACCGCTCGCACCCTGGCGCCAAGCGAGCCCCGGCCCCCTTTGTTGTCTTTGGTTACCGCCTATCTTCCACATTGGATGCCACCTTGCGCGTACGCATACCACGATTGGCGAGTCGCCCCGCTATCGCGTCGATTTCGCCGGCCACGGCTGCCAGCGCCTCCTCGCGCGGCGTCTGCCGTGGTGTATAGACTACGTCGATATCGACCGACAGGCGCGGCATGTCGCGCACGAAGAGATTGATGGCACTACCGGCCCTCATCGCGAAGATATCGTTGGCGAATACCTCAGGCGCAGCGGCCAACAGCAAGCGCACGGTATCGGCGTAAGCCTGTTGGTGCGCGAACAAAATTGACCATCGTGCGCGAGTTCAGCTGATCACCTATTTTCAGCCCATTTTCCGATCTAGCTAAGCGTTTGAAGATGCTTTGCCCTGATCACTCCAATCGCGTAGTCTGGTCAATCTGCTCCGCGCAAACAACAGCTGGATGGTCTCAACGGGGTGACGAACGGCATGCCGCCGCTGCGAAAAGGCATGAGTCGGACGCGCTGGGCCGAGGCGCTGGGGGGGGGGCTTACGCCGCTCTGTGCCGTGAAGTGGCAGCGGGACAATCACCCGTCATCAATCCTTACGCCGCCACCAACCCGGCGGAGTTTTTCGCGGTAATGAGTGAATATTTTTTCACTGCGCCGGAAATTCTGAAAAAGTCCTTTCCCGGTGTCCACAAGCAACTTACGTTGTTTTACCGACAGACGTCGCGCCGGACATTGCGATCATCGACTGCATCATCCGCGCAGCGCTGATGACGAACTTGTTCATCTTCCTATGTTCGACAGCGTACATACATTGTGCAGAGATGTTCCCATACTGAAAAATCGCAACAAGCCTTCTTGACAAGATAGGTGAAATAGCGGCACGCGCTGCTCCCGAGCCCCACGGCGGGAGCAAGCTGAAGCAATTGAGGAGAGGACCATGTTCCAGGTTCGTATTCACGGGCGTGGCGGTCAGGGGGTGGTCACTGCCGCCGAAATACTGTCCATCGCCGCCTTCGGGGAAGGCCGCCACGCGCAGGCCTTCCCGAGCTTCGGTTCGGAGCGCACCGGCGCGCCGGTGGTGGCGTTCTGCCGTATCTCCGAGCGCGAAATCCGGCTGCGCGAGCCGGTCATGGAGCCGGACGCGCTGATCATCCAGGATCCTACGCTGCTGCACCAGGTCGATGTGTTCGCCGGCTTGAAGCGCGACGGCTACATTCTGATCAACACCAGCCGCAGTTTCGACGAACTGGGTCTGGCCGATTTTCTCAAGGACTGGCGCCGCGACCGCCTGTGCACGGTCTCGGCCACCGACCTCAGCCGCAAGCACCTAGGCCGGCCGATGCCGAACGTGCCGCTGCTGGGCGGTTTCGCCGCAGTATCGGGAATCATCAAACTGGAATCGCTGGTCGAGGCGATCAAGGGCAAGTTCTCGGGCAAGGTGGCAGAGGGCAACATCGCCGCAGTGACCGCGGCTTTCAACAGCGTCGCCGCCGAAATGCAGGAGGTCCAAAGTCATGCTTAAGCAAATCGAAGGCTCACACGCCGTCGCCGAGGCCGTCGCCCTGTGCCGGCCGGAGGTGATCTGCGCCTACCCGATCTCGCCGCAGACCCATATCGTCGAAGGCCTGGGCGAGATGGTGAAGAGCGGCAAATTGAAGCACTGCGAATTCGTCAACGTCGAATCGGAGTTCGGCGCCATGAGCGTCGCCATCGGCGCGTCCGCTGCCGGCGCCCGCGCCTATACCGCCACTGCCAGCCAGGGGCTGCTGTTTATGTCCGAAGCCGTGTACAACGCTTCCGGCCTCGGCCTGCCCATCGTCATGACGGTGGCCAACCGCGCCATCGGCGCGCCGATCAACATCTGGAACGACCACTCCGACGCGCTTTCCCAGCGCGATTCGGGCTGGATCCAGATGTTCGCCGAGAACAACCAGGAGGCGCTCGACCTGCACATCCAGGCGTTCAAACTTGGCGAGGAACTGTCGTTGCCCGTCATGGTGTGCATGGATGGCTTCATCCTCACCCACGCTTACGAGCGCATCGACGTGCCCACCCAGAAACAAGTCGATGCCTACCTGCCGCCGTACGCGCCGCGCCAGGTGCTCGACCCGCAGGCGCCGGTGTCGATCGGCGCCATGGTCGGCCCGGAAGCCTTCATGGAAGTGCGCTATCTCGCCCATGCCAGGCAGATGCAGGCGCTGGAACGCATCCCGCAACTGGCCGGGGAATTCAAGACCCGGTTCGGACGCGATACCGGCGGCCTGATCCACAGCTATTGCGCCGAGAATGCCGACACCATGATCGTCGCCATGGGTTCGGTGCTGGGTACCATCAAGGACGTGGCGGACGAAATGCGCTCGGCCGGCCACAAGATCGGCGTGCTCGGCATCACCACTTTCCGCCCCTTCCCGCTGGCCGAGGTGCAGGCGGCGCTGCGCCACGCCAAGCGTGTCGTCGTTCTGGAAAAGAGCCTGGCCGTGGGCATCGGCGGTATCCTCGCCACCAACGTGCGCATGGCGCTGTCCGCCTTGCCCATCGATGTCTATACCGTGGTCGCCGGTCTGGGCGGCCGCGCGATCACGAAAAAATCGCTGCATGCCCTATTCGGCAGGGCGGAAAAGAACGACATCGATCCCCTGACCTTCCTCGACCTCGACCGCAATGCGGTCGACAAACAACTGGAACGCGAACGTAAAACGCGCCGTTCGGGGCCGATCGCCGAGAATCTGCTGCGCGACGCCGGCATTGTCGCCGCGCGCAATTACTGAGCCACAGATCATGGCCCCCACGCTCACTTCGTTCGCTGCCCCCACAGGGGGCGCCACCTCCCTCGGGGCGGCCCTTCGGGAGGTGTAGCCATGTCCTTCCAACCAGTCAAGTTCTACCAGACCGGCACGTTCACCGTCGGCAACCGTCTGCTGCCTCCCGAGGAGCGCAGCGTGCAGGCCAGCACCAAGCGCTACAACTCGCTCACTTCGGGCCACCGCGCCTGTCAGGGCTGCGGCGAAGCGCTGGGCGCGCGCTACGCCATCGACGCCGCGATGGAAGCCTGCGATGGACAATTGATCGCCGCCAACGCCACCGGCTGCCTCGAAGTGTTCTCCACGCCCTATCCGGAGACGTCCTGGCAGCTGCCATGGATCCATTCCGTCTTCGGCAACGCGGCGGCGGTCGCCACCGGCATGGCGGCGGCGCTCAAGGCCAAGGGCCGCAAGGAAGTGCGCGTGGTCGCCCAGGGCGGCGACGGCGGTACCGCCGACATCGGCATGGGCTGTCTCTCCGGCATGTTCGAGCGCAACGACGACGTGCTCTACATCTGCTACGACAACGGCGCCTACATGAACACCGGCGTGCAGCGCTCCTCGACGACGCCGCCCGCGGCGCGCACGGCGACGACCATGGCGGTCGGCCCTGAACCCGGCAACCTTTTCGGCCAGGGCAAGTTCGTCCCGGCCATTGCCATGGCCCACGACATTCCCTATGTCGCCACCGCCACGGTGGCCGACCTGCACGACCTCGAGGCCAAGGTGCGCCGCGCGATGGAACTCCACGGCGCGCGCTACATTCACATCTTCGTACCCTGCCCGCTGGGATGGGGCACGGCCTCCTCGGATACCATACGCATCGCTCGCCTGGCCAAGGAAACCGGTCTGTTCCCGGTATTCGAGGCCGAGCGCGGTGAAGTGACGGCGGTGCTGAAAATCCGCAAGCGCACGCCGGTGGAGGACTACCTGAAGCCGCAGAAGCGCTTCGCCCATCTGTTCGGAGACCAACCGCGCGCCGACACCATCGCCCGGATTCAGGCGATCGCGGACAAGAACATCCGCAAGTACGGACTGCTGGCGGAGGAGCGCTGACATGGCCAAGCCCTTTGCCATCACCCTGGATCCGGGCTCCTCCCTCGCCAACCATACCGGTTCCTGGCGCACCTCGCGGCCGGTGTATGTGGACCGTTTGCCGCCCTGCAACAATGCCTGCCCGGCCGGCGAGGACATCCAGGGCTGGCTGTTTCACGCCGAAGGCGGCGATTACGAGAAGGCATGGCGCGCGCTGGTGGAGAACAACCCGCTGCCCGCGGTGATGGGCCGCGTCTGCTATCATCCCTGCGAAGGCGCCTGCAATCGCGCGCAGATCGACGCTGCGGTCGGCATCAATTCGGTCGAGCGTTTTCTCGGTGATGAAGCGATCCGGCGCGGCTGGAAGTTCGACCCGCCGCCGCCGGCGAGCGGCAAGCGCGTGCTGGTGGTCGGCGCCGGACCTTCGGGGCTGTCGGCTGCCTATCACCTCGCGCGCCTGGGCCATGCCGTGACCATACACGAGGCGGGGCCGCTGGCCGGCGGCATGATGCGTTTCGGCATTCCCAAGTACCGCCTGCCGCGCGATGTGCTCGACGCTGAAGCGCAGCGCATTCTCGATCTCGGCGTGAGCCTGGAATTGAACCGCAAGGTCGCCAATATCGCCGAGAGCATGAAGGCCGGATCGTTCGATGCCGCCTTCCTCGCCGTCGGCGCGCACATCGGCAAGCGCGCCTACATACCGGCGGGGGACGCAACCAAGATCGTCGACGCGGTTTCCGTGCTGCACAGCATGGAAGGTAAAGACAAGCCCATGCTCGGTCGCCGCGTCGTCGTCTATGGCGGCGGCAACACCGCCATAGACGTCGCGCGCACCGCCAAGCGTCTCGGCGCCACCGACGCGATCATCGTCTACCGGCGCACGCGCGAGAAAATGCCGGCACTCGACTTCGAAGTCGAGGAGGCGCTGCAGGAAGGCGTCATGATCAAATGGCTGTCCACCATCAAGCAGGCCGGCGAGGGCAGCATTACTCTGGAGAAAATGGCGCTCGACGACAAGGGCTTTCCGCAACCGACGGGCGAGTTCGAGACGCTCGGCGCCGACTCCGTGGTGCTGGCGCTGGGCCAGGACGTCGACCTCGCGCTGCTCGATGGCGTGCCGGGGCTCGAGATCAAGGATGGCACGGTGCAAGTGGCGCCCAACATGATGACCGGCCATCCCGGCATTTTTGCCGGCGGCGACATGGTCTCCTCGGAGCGCACCGTCACCGTCGGCGTCGGCCACGGCAAGAAGGCCGCGCGCCACATCGACGCCTGGCTGCGCGGCACCGGGTACAAACCGGCCCCCAAGCACGAACCGGCCGGCTTCGAGCGCCTGAACGCCTGGTACTACACCGACGCGCCCAAGACCGTTCAGCCGCAACTCGATATCATCCGCCGCCGGTCCACCTTCGACGAAGTGCAGGGCGGGCTGGACGAAACCAATGCGCTGTTCGAAGCGCGGCGCTGCCTGTCCTGCGGCAACTGTTTCGAGTGCGACAACTGCTATGGCGTCTGTCCAGACAACGCAGTGATCAAGCTCGGCCCGGGCAAGCGCTTCGAGTTCAACTACGATTACTGCAAAGGTTGCGGCATCTGCGTCGCCGAGTGCCCCTGCGGGGCGATTACCATGGTGGACGAGGATATCTGAAGCCGGTCTGTGGCTTGGTATCAAGGCCCGTCGGCCGGCGCGGTCGCTTCCGGGCGTTCGGCGTCAGGCACCACAACCGCATCTCCCAAGGGCAAGTCCAAGAAAAGAGAAGGGCCAGCTACGAAGTTGGCCCGTCTGTAATTGCGAATTCCGGCTTGGGGTGACGGCTATGTAGCGGTATTTGGCAGGCCCGGGATTTGATAGGGCAGCAAGCGGTCGTATTCCCTTTTCACCACCGCGTAGCATTCGCATACGCGCTTCTCCAGGGCTGCGCGGTCCAGTACCTTGATGTGGCCGCGGGTGTAATGAATCAATCCGTCCGCCTGCAATTTGCCGGGGGCCTCGGTCACGCCCTCGCGGCGCACGCCCAGCATGTTGGCGATCAGCTCTTGCGTCATTTTCAGTTCGTTGTCTTGCAGGCGGTCCAGGCTCAGCAGCAGCCAGCGGCACAGCTGCTTGTCCAGTGCATGGTGCCGGTTGCACACCGCGGTCTGCGCCATCTGCGTGATCAGCGCCTGGGTGTAACGCAGCGCCAAATGCTGCAGATTGCCGCCCATTGCAAATTCCCTTTTCAGGGTACTCGCCCTGAGCCGGTAGCCGTTGCCCGCGCTTTGCACCACCGCCCGGATCGGCGTGCTTTCACCGCCCATGAACAAGGAGATGCCGACCAGACCCTCGTTGCCGCTGATCGCGATTTCCGCCGAGGCGCCGTCTTCCATGACGTAGAGCAGCGAGACCAGACTGGTGGTCGGAAAATAGAGGTAGCTCATATGGCCGCCGGATTCGTACACCGCCCATCCCAGCGGCATCGGCACGAGTTCCAGATCGGGGAGCAGGCGTGCGTAGTCCTCCGCAGGCAGGGCCGCGAGAATATGGTTTTGCTTTGGCGAGTGGGGGGAAGCCATCGCGGTCGTCTCCTTTCGCCGCGGGCGCGTTTCGCCGCGGGCGCGTTTCGAGACGCGCCGCAACAGGGAAGATCACCCAGTTTGGGTGTAGCCCAAATGTACGGCAACGCACAGAACAAACGAATGCGACCGCGAATAATCCAGTTCCCTCCCCCGCCAAGCGTTCCTCCTCCTCCTCCTTTGTCGTTTGGCGGATTCCAGCCCCCGGTTATGCTCATTTCCGG
>JBQMQE010000203.1:7735-8456 GCA_052172655.1 Burkholderiales bacterium | reverse complement strand
TGTCCATGCATGTTGTTGGACTTCAGGACGCGGTTGATGACGTGATTGGTCCAATGGTGAATCGGTCGGTGGTTGTCCGGGCCATTCGTAGCTCGCAGAATAAGCTCACGTTTTTAGACATTGAGCTTGCCGATTGAAATGGGACGTGTATTCAGAAATAGCGACACAACCCGCGCGTTCGACAGACCGAAGGCCGGGCGCATCGCTGCGAAAGTGATCAACCACTTGGGGGACAAGGTAATGAAAGTCTTCAAGGCGTAGCGTAGTATTGGGCCTAGTATGAGCGACCGTCTCCGTAATCTTAAGTCTCCCCCAATTGTCGAGGCAGTGCTCGATATTGATTGCGACATGCCGCCCATGCTCGCATTGGACAAGTTGGAAGCATCTGCCCGAGATGCGTTCCGCGATCATTACCCGAAATTTCGAACACAATTTATTCAGGCTTTACAAGTCGAGGCAGCGGCGGATCGCGTGCCGAATGTAACGACCAGACTAGGGATTCAGGCACTCCAGTTCTTGCACGAAGACGAAAAGCAGCTTGTGCAAGTGCGGACACAAGGTTTTTCTTTTAATCGACTGGCCCCATATAAGAGCTTGGACGATTACTTGCCGGAAATCGAACGGACGTGGCGGCTATTTGTCGGCGTCGCTGCGCCGGTTCAAATACGCGTTATCCGATTACGATATATCAATCGCATTGCGCTCCCGATGACGGCAGGAC
>JBQMQE010000203.1:6933-7725 GCA_052172655.1 Burkholderiales bacterium | reverse complement strand
CGATTACCTGAAACTCGGTCCACGACTTCCGGATGAAGATAAGCTGACATTTGAGGGATTTCTCACTAAACATTCGGCGGTGGAATCGGACACTGACAATCGAGTAAACATTATTCTTTCAGCGCAGCCACCAGAAAATGATAAGCTTCCCGTAATTCTTGATATTGAAACCTATAAATCGGGTAATGCCGAGCCACATGATTGGGCAGAGAGCCTTTCGAAAATCCAATCTTTGCGACGCTTGAAGAACCTTGTTTTTGAGAATTCTCTTACAGACCAATGTTTGAAGCTGTTTCAGCACTAAGAGTCCATCTGGGGTTCGCGTCCCTTTATTCGCTTGCGCGCCCCGGAAGCGCCATTTCGGCTGAAGCGCAAGCGGTCCAAAGAGCCGCCACCAGTGTGGTGGACTCGGTAGAGCGCTCGCACGCCTTGTTCGGTGACAAAGCGACCGCAATCTCTCAGGTATGGACTCTCGCGAACGAATGTGGCGAGCCCGGTTGGGATGGCGACGGCGCTTTACCACTGGATCACCTGGCTGTTTTCAAGGCTGTTGCCTTCATACGGGCTTTGCCGGACGGAGTTCCGCTGCCGGAGTTCGCCCCCGAACCTGACGGTTCACTATCTCTTGATTGGATTTCGTCTCGAAATCGACTTTTTTCATTGAGCGTGGGCTCTGGCGATCGCTTGCCTTATGCGTGGTTGGACGGGACCGACAAGGGCCACGCCGTGGCCCGCTTTGATGGAGAGAGCGTTCCACAAAGAATCCTGGAAGGCATAACGTCAATCCTAAAA
>JBQMQE010000203.1:0-6923 GCA_052172655.1 Burkholderiales bacterium | reverse complement strand
GTGCTCTCGTCCGGTCTCACTGAAATTGTTGAAGACGAGGAAAGTCTCGCCAGATTCCTCACTTCTTCCAGTCAATTCAACGCAAGCGGCGCAAAGCCGTCGGTTTTTCTACCGAATCCTAAAGATAGAGCGAAATCTGTGTTCCGTCACGGGAGTCAACCGAGGGAGTCACTCTGGCGAATCGCGGAAGAACATATGGCTGGAGTCCGGACGCTATATGGAGCGGCAATTGTCAAGGCAAAACATGTCCGGTCGGCACTGCTGGACGTGGTCGCTCAGGAACCACCTCCACGGCATGCCAACATTGTCGGGTGGCCTTGGTCCCAAACTGATCCAGAGATGAGGAAAGCCGAACACATAGAGCGCGCTCTCGTTATCGTTCAGTCGGCCGAGGTGGTTCGGCGGTAACCAAGGGATCGGCTACTGCGTCGGGCTTCTCCTAACAAACAATGGACTTCCGCATCGCCGACACCTTCACCGACAGCCTCGCCCGCCTGACTGGAGAACAGCAGAAGGCCGCTAAAACGACTGCCTTCGACCTACAGCTCAACCCCGTCAACCCCGGGATGCAGCTCCACAAGATCGAAAAGTCCAAAGACAAGAATTTCTGGTCGGTGCGCGTCGGCGCCGACATCCGCCTGATCGTGCACAAGACGACGGGCAGCTTGCTGCTCTGCTACGTGGATCATCACGACAAGGCTTACGACTGGGCCAGGCGGCGCAGGCTGGAAGCGCATCCGAAAACAGGTGCGGCGCAGTTTGTGGAGATCCGCGAGACGGTGCAGGAGATTCTGGTTCCGGCTTATGTCGAGGAGGCGAAGCCTGCGCCGTATTTGGAGCCCTTGTTTGCCAAGGTTTCGGATGACGAGCTGCTCGGCTACGGCGTGCCCGCGGAGTGGCTGGCGGACGTGCGTGCCGCCACGGAAGGGACCCTGCTGACGCTGGCCGACCATTTGCCCGGCGAAGCGGCCGAGGCGCTGTTGGAGCTGGCGACCGGCGGCAAGCCGCGCGCGCCGCAGCCGGTCGCGGAGAAGGTGAGCCCGTTCGATCATCCGGACGCGCAGCGCCGCTTCCGCGTGATGAGCAATGTGGAGGAGCTGGAGCGCGCGCTCGAATTCCCGTGGGACAAATGGACGGTGTTCCTGCACCCGGAGCAGCGGCAATGGGTCGAGCGGGACTACGCCGGGCCGGCGCGGGTTTCGGGTTCCGCGGGCACCGGCAAGACCATCGTGGCGCTGCATCGCGCTGTGTTCCTCGCGCGCAGCGATCCCGACAGCCGGGTGCTGCTGACCACGTTCTCCGAAACCCTGGCAAACGCGCTGCGCACGCGGCTGAGACGCTTGCTCGGCAACCAGCCGCATCTGGCCGAGCGCCTGGAAGTGCATGCCGTGAACGCGATCGGCGAGCGCTTGTACGAGCAGCATTTCGGCAAACCGCAGATCGCTACGCGCGAACTCATCCGCCGCTGCATCGCGGCAGCGGCGGCAGAGCAGGAAGGCCAGAAATTCAGCCCCGCATTTCTGCTGTCGGAGTGGGAAGAGCTGGTCGACGTCTGGCAATTGCAGAGCTGGGAGTCGTATCGCGACGTGAAGCGCCTGGGCAGGAAAACCCGCTTGCCGGAGGCCAGGCGCGCGACGCTTTGGGCGATGTTCGACGCAGTGCGCAAGCGCCTGGACGCCGAGGGGCTGGTTACCCGCGCGGGACTGTTCAACCGCCTGGCAAGCCAGTTGCGTGAGCGCAAGCATCCGCCCTTCGACTACGTCGTGGTGGACGAGGCGCAGGACGTGAGCGTGGCGCAACTGCGTTTTCTGGCTGCGTTCGGCACCGAGAGGCCCAACTGTCTATTCTTCGCCGGCGATCTCGGACAACGAATTTTCCAGCAGCCGTTCTCGTGGAAATCCCTGGGCGTGGACATACGCGGTCGCGCACGCACGCTGCATATCAACTACCGCACCTCGCACCAAATCCGGACGCAGGCGGACCGGCTGCTCGCGCCTGAAGTGTCAGACGTGGACGGCAATGTCGAGGAACGCCGCGGCACCGTCTCGGTATTCAACGGACCGCCTCCGACCGTGCAAACCTTCGACAGTCAGGCAAAGGAAATCGACGCGGTCGGCGCATGGTTGGCTGAAAGGAGCAAGGAAGGCGTGATGCCCCACGAGATCGGCGTCTTCGTGCGCTCGGAGGCGGAGCTGGAGCGCGCCCGCACCGCGCTCGCCCGAGCCGGACTGCCGTTCAAGGTGCTCGACGACGGCGTCGAGACAACTCACGGCCAGGTGTCGATCAGCAGCATGCACCTGGCCAAGGGCCTGGAGTTCCGCGCGGTGGCGGTAATGGCCTGCGACGACGAAGTTATTCCGCTGCAATCGCGCATCGAAACCGCGGCCGAGGATTCCGATCTGGAAGAGGTGTACAACACCGAGCGACATTTGCTCTACGTTGCCTGCACGCGGGCACGGGATCATCTGTTCGTCACCAGCGTAGAACCTGCGTCGGAATTTCTGGACGACCTTCGATCGAGATAATAGAAGAACTGGTCATTCCAGGGCGGTCTAAAATGGGAACGCGATATCCGCCCACCAACCCAAGGCACAAACGGCCATCATGGACTTCGACCTCAAAGACACGCCCGCCCCGCTCCCCCGCGACGGCCTGATCACCCTCACCCACGTGATCTACGCCCTGCACGCGTTCAGCGCCCTCACCGGCCTGCTGAGCCCGGCGCTGATCGTCACGGCCTTCCTCTCCGGCTGGCCGTCGATCATCGCGGTGATCATCAACTACGTGAAGCGCTCGGAGGTGCGCGGCACCTGGCTCGATTCGCACTTCGGCTGGCAGATCCGCACGTTCTGGTTCGCGCTCCTGTTCTTCCTGGCAGGCGCAATCGCATTCGTCACGCTGTTTGGGATTCCGGTTGCGATGATCATCTGGATTGGCACCGGCATCTGGGTGCTCTACCGCATCGTGCGCGGCTGGATGGCGTTGACTGAGAAAAAGGCGATGCCGCTATAGAACGGATCGTGCACCTGGCGCACGCTACGCGGACGCATTCACCAGGGTGATCTGGTCGTTCAGCGTCCAAAAGTCGTACAGGTAGCCGATCCCGAACAGTCCCGCCGTGAGCAGGTAAATAATCCCCGTGACCCACTTGCCCATGTACATGCGGTGCACGCCGAACAGGCCAAGGAAAGTCAGCAGGACCCACGCGACGGTGTAGTCGACGCGGCCGGCGCGGAAGCGCAGGTCGGCTTCGCGGTCCATCGAGGGTATCAGGAAGACGTCGATCAGCCAGCCGATGCCGAGCAGTCCCAGAGTGAAGAACCAGATGGTTCCCGTCACCGGTTTGCCGTAGTAAAAGCGATGCGCTCCGGTGAAGCCGAAGATCCAGAGGATGTAGCCAATGGTCTTGGAGTGGGTGTCGTTGGCGGCGTTCATGTCGTGCGGGTCCCGAGTATGCGAATTGTATCAATCGGTTTCGACTTCCGGCCAGAGATTCGGAAACAGAAATCTCATTGAAGAAAGCGGCACGCCTAGCGCTATAGGCGCACGGTGAGACTCAGCCGATAGCACACCGAAATCGAGCAGGCTGGCAAGCACTCGGCGACCAGTTCTTTCTCCCAATCCTGTCATTTCAACAAAGCGTGTGCGTTCGATCGGACCTGCTATCGCCACATAGTGCAGTACCTCAGTCGCTTCGAGTTTGATCAAAGATTTTTCACTGCCAATCCGCCAGGGATTTTCCTGCAAGTGAAGCAAAAGCGATTTCAGACGGCCCTTCAACGAACTCAGATCTAGCCGCTCCCTCATGAAGTGAACTTGATCCAGGCACATTTCGAGAAAGTAGCTGGCGAAAGCGACCAATTCCTCTTGGGACAAGGGACCACGGCCGTCCAGGTCGTTTCGACGCGGTAGATCCGCGTTGTTGAGCCTGGCGTAATACTGCTCTTGCGTGCGCGCCAGTCCGCGCATGGGCGACCACAGGCCCTGTGTAAGTCCCATGGCATAGAGCACCAAGTGCGCGTGCAGACGTGCGGCACGTCCGTTGCCGTCAATAAACGGATGGACCCAGGTAAGGCGATGATGCGAACACGCTACACCGATCAAGAGCGCTTCCGCGCCAGCCAACGCTCGATAGCGATCTGCCCATCCCTGGACTAGATCCGGGACATCTATCCAAGCAGGAGCACGATGTCGCCCTGCTGTAACGTCGTCGCTACGATACTCTCCAAGTGCTATCGGCTTGCCATCATCGGTGAACCGATCGCCCGCAGGTAGCTCGCCATAAAGCAAACCATGAATCTCGCGCACGAGCGCCGGGGTGAAAAGTTCTTTCGGGCTGGTACCGAATAGCCTCTGTTCAAGTCGGCGTTCGACCTCGATGTGCGCAATGGCGAGTCGCTGCTTTTTTGCTAACGCCACGTCCGCGTCAAAGTCTTTTCGCAACGCACGCTCAATTGCGGCCGGCTTCGTGGCCTGTCCCTCGATCTTGTTTGTGTAGTAGGAATTCATCGCGCGCAGCGTCGGGCGTAGTGCACGCGCCAACGGTTCGCCGGCTTGACCCCCGAGGCGGTGGCATTCCGCTACAAGTGTCGCCGCCAACTCTTGCAACGGTTCCAGCATCCGCTCTTCCGGGAAAAGAGGTTGATACTGACTTAGGTCGGCCATTCTCCGGACACCAATTTGGACATAATATTGGACAGTTTATATAATATGTAATCCAATGACAACATAGCATTTTATTCTACTAAGTAGAATGCCATGGACAGTTGTTTGGACAGTTACATTGCGGCAATTAATTGGGCCTGCAGTAATACTTTCCAGACGAATGGTGCTTAAAGTCGGCACGCTGGATGCGCCGGGCGAGATGAAGCTGGTGATGAATATCTGGACCAACAGCGCGCGGCCGTGGATGCATAGGGATCCGACCACGGAACATCACGCCAAAAGCAGGCCGGTCTAAGCCTGGGCCTTACCGCCTATGGCTGAATGCCGCCGCGTTCGGGGGACTTCAGTTCTCCCAGCCAGGCGCGGATATCATCGAATACGCGCCCGGCTTCGACTTCGTTGAATAGCTCGTGGTAGTAGCTCGGGTAGCTGTGCATTGCGCCTACGCCGGGCGCCAATTTCTCGAAAAAAGCCTCGCTGCCGCCGGCATCGACCAGGTGATCGTCACCGGCTACCACGAGCAGCGTCTTGACGTTTAGCGCCGACGCATGGCTTTGCGCAAACTCGATCGCTTCCAGCATCGCGCGCAGCAGGCGCGTGCTGATCTTGGGATGGACCAGCGGGTCGCTGTCGTAAGCATCGACCACTTCCTGCCGGTGCGACAGGTAGCGGGACTTGAGTCCATTCGGTATGCCGAATCCGGGCGCGACTGCGCCCAGAACCTGCAGCAGCAGTTTTTGCGCGCCGGTCAGCCTGATTCGCAGCGCGGGCGAAGACAGGATCAGGCCGCCGAGCGGCGACAGCGCGCGCGTTGCATAGTAGGCCGCGAACGTGCCTCCCATACTGTGGCCGAGCAACAGCGGCGGCGCGGCGAGATTGCGGGCGAAGTCGTCGAGCGTGATTTTCGCGTCCTGCACCAGAGTCTCGACATCGGGCACATCGCCGCGCGCGCCGCCGGAGCGCCCGTGGCCGCGGTGATCATAGGTTCGTACCGAGTAGCCGCAATCGTTGAAGAAGCGCGCCACGTGCGCATAGCGGCCGCAGTGCTCGCCGAGCCCATGCATCAGCACGATGCCCTCGCGCGCGGCAGCGGGCGCATCGATCGGCCAATCGGCAACAAACAGCGGCGTGCCGTCGGCGGCAGCAAGCGAATGTTCGAGCGGGTGTGTCATGGCCATGGCTACTTGCCGCCTTTCAGGTAAGGTACCATCACATGTCGGATAGCGGTCCGGGGAGTGGGAACCTCCGGCGCAGTATATCAATCCCAATCGCAGGACAGGACATCAGGTGCGACGCTGGAACGGATGGGGTGACGACAGCATCGAACTCGCGCTGAACGCGGAGGCGCTGGCGTTCTTGCAGCAGCGCGTCGGCGAGGCGAGGCCGTTCCAGGACGCGACGCTGGCCGATGCCTGCCACAGCATTGCGCCCAGCCGGCTGGCGCCACATCGCCTGATAGACGCAGCGCCCGAGATGCGGCTGCGCTGCGGGCTCGGCCAAAGCCTGCCCGACTGGCTGAAACTGCGCTACGGCCGCGTAGACGCCGTGCCCGATGGCGTCGCGTTTCCGGAAAGCGGCGAGCAGGTGCGCGAGTTGCTCGATTACGCCCGTGGCTGCGCTGCGGCGGTAATTGCCTACGGCGGCGGCACCAGCGTGGCCGGCCAACTGAGCGCGCTCACCGGCGAGCAGCCGGTGCTCACCATCAACCTGTCGCGGCTGACGCAGTTCATCGAGTTGGACCGCGAGGCGCAGCTCGCGCGTTTCGGCGCCGGCATCGCCGGCCCGGACCTGGAAGCGCAGTTGCGCGCGCAGGGCTACACGCTGGGTCATTTTCCGCAGTCGTTCGAGTATTCGACGCTGGGCGGCTGGATCGCCACGCGCTCCTGCGGCCAGCAATCGCTGCGTTACGGCCGCATCGAGCACCTGTTCGCCGGAGGCAAGATCGAGGCGCCCACCGGCACGCTGCTGATTCCGACGTTTCCGGCGTCGGCGGCGGGGATCGATTTGCGCGAAATGGTGCTGGGCTCCGAAGGCCGCCTCGGCATCCTTACCGAAGCCAGCGTGCGCGTCACGCCGCTGCCGGAGAGCGAAGCGTTTCATGCCCTGTTTTTCCCCGATTGGGAACGGGCGCAAAACGCGGTGCGCGCGATCGCGCAGGCCAAGTTGCCGTTGTCGATGCTGCGTCTGTCGAATGCGACGGAAACGCTGACCACGCTGACTCTGGCCGGCCACAAGACGCTGCTCGGACTGCTGCAACG
>JBQMQE010000202.1:0-8526 GCA_052172655.1 Burkholderiales bacterium | reverse complement strand
CCTCTGCGCTGGCGTATTGGCGCTCGATCTCGGGCATGCGCGCGAGCCGCAGGCCGCGCACGCCCCGCTTCAACTGCGGCAGCGGATCGGTGTAAGGCAGGCGCTCGGTGCGCGGATCGAGCGGATCCGGACCTTGCATGGCAGCGTAGAGCAGCGCCGCGTCGTAGACGGAGCGGGCCATGGGGCCGGGGGTGTCCAGCGTCGGGCTCAAGGGCAGCACACCATAGGTGCTGACGCGCCCGATGGTGGTCTTGAGGCCGGTAATGCCGCACCAGGACGCGGGCAGGCGGACCGAGCCGCCGGTATCGGTGCCGACCGCCCAGGGAGCGAGCCCGGCCGCAACGGCGACGCCGGAGCCGCTGCTCGAACCGCCGGGGGTGCGCTTGCGCTGCGGGTCCCAGGGATTCCAGGGCGTACCGCGGCGCGTGTTGGTGCCCCAGCCGCCCATGGCGAACTCCACCGTGTGCGTCTTGCCGAGCACGATCATGCCCTGCGCGATCAGCCGTCGCGCCAGGGTCGCGGTGCGCTCGGCCTTGCGCTCGCGCCACGCTTCGCAGCCGCCGGTGACTGTCCTGCCTTCGATCTCGATCAGATCCTTCAAAGCAATCGGGATGCCGTGCAGCGGCCCGACCGCGTGGCCGGCGCGAATCGCCTGATCGGCGCCGTGCGCCGCCAGGCGGGCGTCGGCCGCGTAGACCTCGACGAAAGCCTGCAGCTTTGGGTCCAGCGCCTGGATGCGCGTGAGATAGGCTTGCGTCAGGTCGATTGGAGACAGGCGCCGCGCCATGATCTCCTGGGAAAGTGCATGCACGGGCAGCAGCGTGAGGTCGGGATGTGACATGGTATCGATGTCCTGGTTGGAAATTGAAAAAAGCGCATCCGCCGTCAGCGGGCGCTGAACATGGTTTTCGGCAGCCAGGTCGCGATCTCGGGGAAGATGGTGATGATCACGACGCCAAGGCAGAGCAGGAGAAAGAACGGCAATACCGCTTTCGCCACGTAAAAAATGTTATGGCCGGTTAGACCCTGCACGACGAACAGGTTGAATCCGACTGGCGGCGTGATTTGCGCGATCTCGACCACGAGCACGATGAAGACGCCGAACCAGATCAGATCGATACGCGCCGCCTCGATCATCGGCATGATCACCGCCGTGGTGAGCACGATCATGGAAATCCCGTCGAGGAAACAGCCGAGAATCAGAAACAGAATCGTCAGCGCGAAGATCAGGCCGTAGGCGGAGAGGTTGAAAGTGCCGATCCAGCTCGCTAGCGCGCGCGGAATGCCGGCGTAACCCATCACTACCGACAGGAACGCCGCCGAGGCGATGATGAAACCGATCATGCAGGAGGTTCGGGTGGCGCCGTAGAGGCTAACTTTGAAATTGTCCCAGGTCAGGCTACCTGAGAATAAGGCGACGAGAAGCGCTCCAACGACCCCGAGCGTCGCGGCTTCGGTTGCGGTCGCGACCCCGGTGTAGATCGATCCGATGACGGCAATGATCAGCAGCACCGTCGGCAGCAGGAGGTGCAAACGCTTGACCGTCTCCATCAAAGGCAGCGCGGGTTCGGGCGGCGGCACTTTGTCCTTGTTCAGTGTCGCCCAGATCATGATGTAGCTCATGAACAGCGTCATTATCATGATCCCCGGCAGGACGCCGGCGAGGAACAGGCGCGCGATGGAAACGTTGGCCGACACGCCGTAGACAATCATGATGATCGACGGTGGGATGAGAAGCCCGAGCGTGCCTGAGGCCGCAAGCGAGCCTATGCTGACCGGCTCATCATAGCCGCGGCGCTTCAGCTCCGGCAGAGACATCTGACCAACCGTTGCGGCGGTGGCGGCGGAGGAGCCGCTGACCGCGGCAAAAACACCGCAGCCGATCACGTTCACATGGATAAGACGGCCCGGCAGGCTCGTTGTCCAGGGCGCCAGGCCACTGAACAGGTCATCGGCTAGCTTGGTGCGGAACAGGATCTCACCCATCCACACGAACAGCGGCAGCGCAGTCAGGGTCCAGCTGCTGACTGAGCCCCACATCGTTGACGGCATGACCAGGTCGATCGGCGCGTCGGCGAACAGCAGCATGCCGAGTAGCGCGACACCCACCAGCGAGACCGCGACCCAAAGGCCGGAGGCGAGCAAAAGCAGAAGCGCCAGCGCGAGGATGGGACTGTATAACAGCGGGTCCATGTCCGGCGCTATTCGGTGAACACGCCGGTGCCCGCTGCGGGCGCGTAGCGGGGTTCGTGACCGCGTACAACGTGGACCAACTCCTCGATCACGGCGGCTTCGAGCAGGAGCGCGCCGAGCGCCATCGAGATCTGCGGAATCCATAGCGGTATCGTCATCATGCCGGTCGAGACATCGCCGAACGCGTAGGAGTCCATCACGAGTTTGACCGAGAAGACCACGAACGAACCGCCGACCAGCGCGAGAAACGCCAGGCACCAGCATTCGAGAACGTGGCGCAGGCGCGGGCCCACGTGCGTGAGGAGCAGGTTGACGCGGATGTGGCCGCCGCTGTGAAAGGTATGCGCCAGAGCCAGGAAAATAGAATCGGCCATGGCGTAGCCGGCAATTTCGCCGGCATCCGGGACGGCGAGGCCGAGCATCCGCCCCAGCACCTGCAACAGTGTGATCGCTGCGATCAGCACCATGAACACCGCGGCGAGGACAGCCCCCGCCGCGTAGAGAAAGCGCATGCGCCGGTTAGTTCGCTTTGCGGTACTGATCCAGGATTTTCGGCCCGTCCTCGCCGGCCGCCTTCGACCACTCGGCGATGAGCTGCTCGCCAATCTTGTTCAGCTCGGCCATCAACTCGGGGCTGGGCTGGCGCACCTGCATGCCCTTGGATTTCAGCGTGTCAACGAGTTTGCCGGTTTCCTCGGCCTGAAGCGCCCAGCCGCGCGACTCAGCGGTCTTGGCGGCGGCGAGAATCGCATTCTGCGACTTTTTGTCGAGGCGGCTGAAGACGCGCTCGTTGACCACAGTGATATTCCAGGGGGCCATTGCCTTGACCTCGTAGAAGTACTTTACGAAGTCCCAGGCCTGGGTGTCCACGCCCGTCGCCGGCGAAGTGATCATCGCCTGGATCACGCCGGTGGAGAATGCCTGCGGCACCTCGGACTGCTGCACCGTGACCGGTATCGCACCCATGAGTTCGGCCAGGCGGCCGGTAACCGGGTTGTACGCGCGAAACTTGACGCCCTTGAAGTCGGCAGTCGAATTGATCTCCTTGCCGGAATAGAACGAGTTGGCGGGCCATGGCACTGCAAACAGAAGCCGCATGCCCTGTTTCTTGAGCCGATCCTGCAGCAGCGGGCGCATGACTTTCAGGAGTTTCGCACCTTGCGTATTGTTGGTGACGAGGAACGGCACCGCATCGACGCCGAACAGAGCGGACTCGTTCGAGTGCAAGGACATCAGCCACTCGCCGATCTGTACTTGACCGGTCTGCACCGCGCGTTTCACCTCGGGCTGCTTGATCAGCGAATCCTCGGGGTGAACCACGATGTCGACTTTGCCGCCGGTCGACTTCTTCACGTCGGCGGCGAACTGCAGGATGTTTCGGGTGTGATAGTTCCTCTCGTTCGAGCGCGTGGGAAGATTCCACTTGTCGGCAAACGCCGCGGAACTCGCCAGCAGCGCGGTTGCGACGCCGGCAGCGGCGAGGATGGTTTTCAGATTTGGCTTCATGATATTCCTTCCTTGGTGGGGTCGTTGTGATAGGTGAAGGTGTGTCGGCAGAGGCAGGCAAAGGCGGGGCGGCATTCCCGTCCCGCTTAAATTGCTACAGATCGCTTTTGGCGAGATCCCACATCAGCGTGTAGCTGCCGATCGAGATGACTTCGGCACCGGTGTTGCGCAAGCGCTGGTCGATCAGCGCTCCGATGGCCGAAATATCGGTGCCGTCAATCAGTACAAACCAGTCACCCGCGCCCGGATTCGGCTTATCCGGCTCGGTGATCGAGGTCGACAGTTGCGGGTCGCTTTCGACGAGGTGCATCGAGATGATCCCGGCGCGGGTGCCGGGATCGAGCAGTTCACGAATCCTGGCGCGCAGGGCGTCCCTGCCCTCGGGCTTGGGGCGCAGGCGAACCACGCCGAGGGCCCCACCGCGGCCTTGGCCGCGGCTCAAGGTAATGCGCCCCACCGCCCGGATCATGTTCTTGAAGCGGGAGATGTTCTTCTTCGACCAGTCGGTCTGGTTGGCCAGCGCCTGCTTGTAGGCCGGGCTGCTCAACGCCTCGAAAGTGTCGGTCGAGTAGGTGCAGAAATACTTCGGGCTCGCCTTGGCGGCGAGCCAGCGCCGCGCCTCGAGGAAGCCGTCGATGGCGACACGCTCGGAGAGATGCTCGCGGTCGTACCAGATGTTGAACTCCTGCTCGTCGGCGGCGTCGACGTCCATCGAGGTGATGAGCATTCCCTTACCGGCTAGAGGCATTTCTTGGTACTCCTGCGGTTTGATCGAGGCGGGGAACTAGATCTGCTGGCGTCGCGCCGATATCTCCGTCGAAGAGGGCGGGATCGGCATCAGGATAGGGCGACATGCACACAGGTAACGATTTGAGGCGAGCCTCAGTTATCTGGCAACTAGGCGTGGTAAATCGAATTACACGTGCAAAAGTGTACCCGCGTCCGGGAACCCGGTCAAACTCGATGCGCGCGCTATATCCGGCTGCCAGCCCACGCACCCTCGTAGAGCGCGCTGGCGATATCGCGCGGCTCGACGCAGTCCCCGACGACGTACAGTTCAGGCACCTTCTCGCGCAACGCATCCACCCAGGTCGGCTGGGACAGCGATCCGCGCGCGAGCACCACGAGATCGGCAGCGACCACTGCCTCTTCACCTCCATGCGCATCCACTATGGTCGCCTTGCCGTCCCTCAACTCGCGCACATCGCATCGTGTGTGCAACGCTACGCCCAGCTTGCGCAGACGGGCGAGAAGCGGCGCACGGTAGCTTGCCACCACGTCGCCCGCCAGATCCGCAGCCGGTGAGCGCGAAACCAGGGTGACCCTGTTGCCGCGTCCGGCCAGGAACTCCGCCGTCTCGCAACCCATCTGCCTTCCGCCCAATACCAGCACTGCGAGATCTCTCGCGGATGGACGGCCGTCCAGCACGTCCCATGCCGCAACCACCTGATCCGCGCGCGCGCCGGCTACCTTCTCCTCGCGCGGCCGGGCGCCTGTAGCGATCACCACGGCGTCGGCCTCGCCCTGCACCAATGCTTCGGGCTGGAACGGCGTCGAGGTAAACAACTCGACCCCGGCTTTCTGCGCCTGGGTAATGAGGCATAGTCGCAGCCACTCGATCTTCTCCTTTTGCGGAGGCAGCAGCGCCAGACGAAGCTGCCCGCCCAGCTCTGCGGCGCGCTCGAACAGGCGGACATGGTGACCGCGCGCGGCGGCGGCCCGCGCCGCCTCCAAACCGGCAGGACCTCCGCCGATGATGATGACGCGCTTGGCTCCGGCTGCCGGTCCGATGCTTGCGAACTCGCGCTCGCGTCCCACCTCCGGATTCACCAGGCAGCGAATGGGCCGGGTGTGCAGCAGCGCAAGTCGGCAATAGTCGCAGGAGATGCAGTGGCGGATCTCGTCTTCCCTGCCGGCAAGCGCCTTTGCCGGCCAGTCCGGATCGGCGAGCAGCGGTCGCGCAAGGGCAATGAAGTCCGCCTTGCCTTGCGCCAGCACGTCTTCTGCAAAACGCGGATGTCGAATCTCGCCGACAACGATGACCGGCACTGCAACGCGCTTCTTGATGATTTCAGCATATCCGGTGAGCCAGCCCTCGGGACGGGCCATCGGACTGGTATCGGGCGCAACCAGCGTAATTGGATCAATTCCGCCTATGGAAACATGAATTGCATCCACGCCGCAGGCCTCCACGCCACGCGCGATCTCGACCGCCTCGTCGATGCCGTAGCCGCTCGCGGCGCTCAAGCGAAACAGTATGGGGAAATGCGCGCCCACCACCTCGCGCACCCGGCGGATCACCAGCGCCGCAAAGCGCATGCGCTTCTCCCCGTTTCCGCCATAGTCGTCGGTACGCCGATTCGAGGCCGGCGAGAGGAATTCGTGTATCAGGTAACCGTGCGCCCCATGGATCTCCACCGCGTCGTAGCCTGCGCGCTGCGCGCGCCCCGCCGCGCGGGCATAAGCCTCCGCCAAGGCCACGATCTCCTGCTGCGTCAGTTCGCGCGGGAGCGCGGGGATTCCCGACTCGGCAATTGCCGGCGGCGCCACGGTGGTAGCGCCGGGATTTTTCGGGCTGCGCGAATTGTCGATGTAGTAACCGGCAACGGCCGATGGCGCCACGAGGATTCCACCGGTAAGCGCCGGATCGGCGCGCGCGCCGCCATGATGGATCTGGCACGCGGCCTTCGCTCCATGGCGGTGGATCGCCTCTACCAGATCGAAGTGGCCGGGTATGAGCGCATCGCGATCCAGCCCGACCTGGCAGCCAAAAGCCTTGCCCCCGGGCGCAATAAAGGTCGCCTCGACGATGACCAGACCTGCGCCTCCTTTGGCACGGCGCGCGTAATAATCGATGCTGCGCGCCGTCACTGCCCCGTTCTCGGCCGCAAGTTGCACCACCATGGGCGCCATCACCACCCGGTTGCGCAATTCCATGTGTCCGATCTTTCCGGGCGAAAACAGCTTTGCGCCGGTGGTGGCTTGCATAAGTTCGATCTCTTTCTTTGTCAGCCGCCCGGTGCGAACGCACATGTCCGGGGGGCGGGGCCGGCTAGATCCCGGTCCTTATCTGCGCCCAAGCGGCGTCATCTTGTACGAATCGTCTGCAGCTACTATGCGTTCGCATGAGTTCCCAAAAACTGCGCGAGTTCCGGTGCCGGCGACTTGATCTCGATCACAACCGATTCTTCAATGGCTTCGACGGTGTGCGCTACACCCTGCGGATGGCAGCCGACATCGCCGGCACCGAGAACGTAGACTTCGTTTCCAACCGTCGTTTTGACGAGGCCCTTGACGACGTAGACCAAGGACTCGTGCGCGTGGACGTGAATCGGAGCACTTGTACCGGGCTGATAGTGTAGTTCCAGCAAGGTCATTTGATCGCCCCGGATGAGTGGCTTGAGGACGAGACTGCCACTCACCGGTTTGTCTTCAATCGAAGTGACAACCAAGCTCGCGACGTCGGCGTTCTTCGAAACGATCATCAACTCTCTCCTACGCGCCGTGGCTGGCGACAGGGCGCCACTTGGTAACGCATTGAATCGCGAACGCCCGCCAAAGCGGCGAGGCGAACGCAGAGCAGCGCCGTTTCGCATGACGACGTTCGGGGATTTGCATGCGGGACGGAACGCAGAGCTTGTACGTCGATGATTGTAGCATCATATGTTCCTGCGCAAAGCCGATTGACCAGCCTGCGCGCTTCAGCCGCGCGAGTTGGCGCCCCGCCTCAGGCAAACCAGGCAATCAGCGGACGCACGCTATCGTGATCCCCTCGTGGCCGAACAATTCATCCTGGGACATGGTGCTGCGCACGGTGCCGGCAGTTGCATCGAACAGAACATAGACGCGTTGGATGTACAGGTTATAGGTGCAAGCGCGCCAGTCCCAGACCAATTCATCGCGCGCCTTGAAATAGGCCGTGCGGCCGTAGTCCGGCGGACCAAGCACACGCAGCACCTGTTCCTGCGTCATGCCCGGGCGGATCCGGGCAAGCCCTGCTTCATCCAGCACATTTACGTTACTTTGCAGCCGTCCGTCCGGCCCAAGCTTCACCATGAAGGTGTGGATTCCGGCCGGCCCGCGCGGATACGCCAGTTGCATTGAACCGTCGGGGTTCTGCCAGCGCATCGCCGGCTGTCCCATCAACCGTACCACGTCTTCGAGCCGTGCCTCACCGGGTCGAAGGCCGGCCCCGCTGTAGGACGCGCAGGCGGTTAGTACCAAGGTCAACAGAACTGCGGTCAAGCGCAACACTGGCCCCTTTTGCGCATTCGATTGATCGTGACGCAGCGATCATTCTACGCCGAGGATGCGCGGCTCGTTTGAACGGGATCATGCTCCGGCCGATCAGCATGGCAGCGCCGTGGGAATTTGCACCGGCTCAATGTTCAGCATGATCTTTGGAATATTTTTTTGTTTACCTTGAGCCATCAGCCATCAGCCATGTGGCATGGTTGCCTTTCATTGGCCCGCGCTGATCATCAGCTTGCGCGCAATGGCCCGGTGCTTTTGTTCGGCGGGCCAGGGATTTCATATGGCAGCAAGCGATCGTATTCTTTTTTCACCACCGCGTAGCATTCGCACACGCGCTTTTCCAGTTTTGCGCGATTCAGTACCTTGATGTGGCCGCGGCTGTACCGAATCAATCCGTCCGCCTGCAATCTGCCGGCGGCCTCGGTGACGCCCTCCCGGCGCACGCCCAGCATATTCGCTATCAGCTCTTGCGTCATCACTAACTCGTCGCCTTGCAGGCGGTCCAGACTCAACAGCAGCCAACGGCATAGTTGCTGGTCCAGCGCATGGTGCCGGTTGCACACCGCAGTCTGC
>JBQMQE010000201.1:0-8569 GCA_052172655.1 Burkholderiales bacterium | reverse complement strand
GTTTGTTTTTCATCGCCGTGGGCATGGGCGCCAATCTCGATCTCGCGTGGCAACGGCCGGCGGCGGTGTTCGGACTGGCGCTGGGCCTGATGGCGGTGAAATTCGTCCTGATGTACGTAGTCGCGCGCGCCGGCGGTACGTCCAACGAAACGGCGCAGCGGCTGGCGGCGGCGCTCGCCCAGGGCGGCGAGTTCGCGTTCGTGCTGTTCGCCGCGGCGGCGGGCCTGGGCGTGTTCGCCGCAGCCACCGCGCAGTTGCTGGTGATGGTGGTGACGCTGTCGATGCTGCTCGCGCCCCCTTTCTTTGCGCTGCACGAGCGAGCGCTCCAGCGCTGGCTGGCGCGGCGCGCGCAGCCCGAATACGACACCATAGACGGGCCCGGCAACCCGGTGATCATCGCCGGCTACGGCCGCTTCGGCCAGATCGTCTCGCGCGTGCTGCGCATGTGCGGCCTGCCGTTCACCGCCCTGGAGGCGAGCTACCAGCAGGTGGATTTCGTGCGCCGCTTCGGCAATAACAAGGTCTATTACGGCGATGCTTCGCGGCTGGAGCTGCTGCACGCAGCCAGGGCCGGCGAGGCCAAGCTGTTCGTTCTGGCCATCGACGACGTGGAGGCCTCGGTCAAGACCGCGGCGGTGGTGCGCAAGCACTTTCCCGAGCTGCCGATTCTCGCGCGCGCGCGCAACCGCGTGCATTACTTCCGGCTGCGCGATCTCGGCATCAAGGCGATACATCGCGAAACCTTTCCGGCGAGCCTCGATGTGGCGCGCCAGGCACTGCTGCGGCTCGGTTTTCGCGCCGCCGCGACCGAGCACGCGATCGCGCTGTTTCGCCAGCACGACGAGGACCAGCTCGAGGCGCAATATGCGGTGAAGCACGACGAGGCGCTGCTGATCCAGAGCGCGAAGCAGGCGGCCGAGCAATTGCGCGAGCTGTTCGAAGCGGACAACGTCGGGCCGCTGGCCGATTTTCCGCGGGTGGCCGCGGCGGGCGATTCGCGCCGGGCTTGAATCGTCTACTGCCTGTTTCCCCCGGACGAATGGCCGTTTGGCTTTAGAATGCCGGGATGAAAAGCATGGTCGTCTTGATTTCCGGCCGCGGCAGCAACATGCAGGCCATGATTGAAGCCGGCCTGCCGGTGGCGGCGGTGATCAGCAACCGCGCCGACGCGGCGGGACTCGCGTACGCCGCCAGCCGCGCCGTCGCCACGGCCATCGTGCCGCACCGCGACTATGCCACGCGCGAGGCGTTCGACGCGGCGCTGGCGCAGGCGATCGACGGTTTTCGCCCCGACCTGGTGGCGCTGGCCGGTTTCATGCGCATACTTGGCGATGGCTTCGTGCTGCGCTACCACGGCCGGATGCTCAACATCCATCCTTCGCTGCTGCCCGCCTTCCCGGGCCTGGATACTCATGCCAAGGCGATTAATGCGGGGGTGAAGCTGCACGGCTGCACGGTGCATTTCGTCACCGCGCAGCTCGATCATGGGCCCATCGTCATCCAGGCTGCGGTGCCGGTGCTGCCGCACGACGATGAAGCGACGCTCGCCGCGCGCGTGCTGGCCGAGGAGCATCGCATTTACCCGCAGGCGGCGCGCTGGTTCCTCGAAGGGGAACTGGTCATCGAAAGCGGGGTGGTGCGCGTTAAGGGGGATCAACCCCAACAGTTGTACGCGCCTTGATCAAAGTCCTCACCTTTGTTTGCGCTTGCCTCTACGCCGGGGCGTGCGCGGCGCAGCCGCCGCACAAAGTGAGCCTGACTTACGACGTCAGTTACAACGGCATCGTCGCGGCCGAGCTGACCGAGGTGCTGGAGCATGACGGTAAGACCTTTTCGCTTAGCTCCGAGGGCCGCGGCAAGGGCATAGGTGCGCTGCTCTACCGCGGCGCCGCCAGGCGCTGGTGCCGCGGCGAGATTGAGAGCACGGGCCTGCGCCCGCTGGAATACCGCGACCAGCGCGGCGACAAGCCGGCTGCAGTGGCCAAATTCGATTGGGTCAGGAGGACGCTGACGCTGGAGCACGACGGCAAGAGCGAGACCACGAACATGGTGCCGGCGCTGCAGGACCGGCTGAGCTTTCTTTACAACTATGCGTTCCAGTCCTCGCCTGATCTTAAGCCGGGCAAGGTGATCAAGGTTACTCTGACGGACGGCAAGGGCCTGACGCGGTTTCAATACAACGTCGCCGGACGGGAAATGCTGAACACCCCGGCGGGCGAACTGGAAACGGTGCGCCTGGTAAAGCAGCGCGAGAACAAGGACGACAAGGGCACGGAGATCTGGTTTGCGAGCGGTCGCGATTACTTGCCGGTGCGCATCCTGGTCGTCGAAAATGACGGCGTTCGCATCGACCAGGTGCTGACGCGTATCGGCGATTAGTCCTCGCATTAGCGCGCAGACATTCGAAACTATGCCTCTGCCACGCCCCCTGTTGGATCACACCGTCGCCGCGCTGGCCGTAGTGCTGGAATTCAAGCATCCGGCGGATGCGGTCGTATCGCGCTATTTGCGCGCACATCCTGTACTTGGCCAGCAGGATCGCGCCTTCGTCGCCGAGACGGTGTTCGCCGCCCTGCGGCGCTTGCGGCTGCTGGAAACCCTGACCGGAGGCCGCGATCCGCGCCGCCTGGTGCTGGCGGCGTTGACGCGGCTGCGCGGCCTGAGCCTGCGCGAGTTGGACGCGGCGGTGAAGACCAGGGAACGCGACTGGCTCGCCGAACTCAAGGCGCGCGCCGAAGACAATTCGCTTGCCGTGCGCTGCGATTTCCCCGATTGGCTGCTCGTCAGGCTGCAGCGGCAATACGGCGAAGAGGAACTGCTGGCGCTTGCGCACAGCCTGCACAAGAGCGCGCCGCTCGATCTGCGCGTCAACGTGCTTAAGGCCGAGCGCGAGGCGGTGCTCGCGCGCCTGGCGGCCGACGGTATCGGCGCGCGCGCGACGCCCTATTCGCAGTTGGGCGTGCGTCTGGAAGGAAAGCCGCAGATCAACCGGCACGCGCTATTTCTAGAGGGGGCGATCGAAATCCAGGACGAGGGCAGCCAGCTGCTGTGCCAGTTGCTCGCGCCGCGCCGCGGCGAGATGGTGGCGGATTTCTGCGCCGGCGCCGGCGGCAAGACCCTGGCGCTGGGGGCGCTGATGCGCGGGAGCGGCAGGCTGTACGCGTTCGACATTTCGGAAAAACGCCTCGCAGGCCTGAAGCCGCGCCTTGCGCGCTCGGGACTTTCCAACGTGCATCCGCAGTGGCTCGCGAGCGAACACGACGCGCGCCTGAAGCGTCTTGCGGGCAAGCTCGACCGTGTGCTGGTGGACGCACCCTGCACCGGCTTGGGGACGCTGCGGCGCAATCCCGATCTCAAGTGGCGCCAGGACGAACAAACACTGGTCGGGTACCATGCAAAGCAGGATCTCATCCTGGCCGCGGCAGCCAAGCTGGTGAAGCCGGGCGGCCTGATGTTGTATGCGACCTGCAGCCTGCTCGACGAAGAGAACGCCGCGCCGGTGCAGTCCTTTCTGGCGACCCACGACCAGTTCGAGTTGCGGCCGGCCAACGCGGCCCTGGCGCAGCAGCGCATTGCACTCGATACCGGAGAATACCTGCGCCTTGCGCCGCATCTGCATGCCACCGACGGATTCTTTGCCGCATTGCTCGCAAAGAAAAAACAATGAGACGGGCACTGGTAATTCTCGCTCTGCTGAGTGCCTGCGCGGTCGGCGCGCAGGCGCCGGAGCAGGGGCTCCAGGCTCCCGCGCCGCGCCAAACGCCGCCGGTATTCCCGGGCAGTGGAACACCGCCGGCATTGCTGGACAGTGGATCCCCGCCGGTATTCCCGGCGCGGGGCACGGTACAGCTCGCGTTCACGCCCTGGGACAACGCCGAGGCGATGATCGTCGAGGCCATACGCGAGGCGAAGCAGCAGATTCTGGTGCAGGCTTTCAGCTTCACCAGCCGCGCCCTGGCGCATGCGCTGATCGCCGCCAAACGGCGCGGCGTGGAGGTGCAAGTCATGGCGGACCGTGAACAGACTTTCAGCGGCGAGGCCAGCCGCATCCCCGACCTGGCGAAGGCGGGCATCCCGGTGACGCTGGAGCTGCGTTATCAAAGCGCGCACAACAAGGTGATGGTGATGGATGCCGGCACCGCGGTCGCCGCGGTGATCACCGGCAGTTACAATTGGACCTATGCCGCGCAAAACAAGAACGCCGAGAACGTGCTGATTATGCGCGGCAACCCTGATATCGTGAACGCCTACGCCGCCAACTGGAGACGGCACCACGCCGACGCCTTGCCTTATGCCGAGCAATGAAGGAGCCCCTCACTAATCTGCTGCAAAAGGCATGGATCGATCTGCAAAGTCCGCTCGTCGCTTGGCAGATCGCTTTCCTGCTGTCCTGCTTCGTGCTGGCCTGGGCCGCGGGCCGGGCGCTGCGCCTGGGCAACGTCGAGGCCGACGGCATCTGGAAATTCGGCGTCGGCGGCTTGCGCCGCATCCTGTTCCCGATTGTTGCGCTGATTCCGCTGACGCTCGGCATCGGCCTGCTCAAGCACTGGATCGAGGTCGATCTGCTGCGGCTGTTCGTGCCGCTGCTGGTGTCGCTGCTGCTGGTGCGCCTGTTCTTTTACTTGCTGCGTCACGTGTTCGCACGCGGCAGCATCGTGCGCACGTTCGAGCGCGCCATCGCGGTTTTGGTGTGGGGGGGATTGGTGCTCCACATCTCCGGCTTGCTGCCGGACGCAATCGATCTTCTCGACGATGTCACGTTTCATCTCGGTACGCAGAAGCTCACGCTGTGGCTGGTGCTGCAGGGATTGTTCTGGGTGGTGATCACCTTGCTCGCGGCGATGTGGCTTTCCGGCACCATCGAGGCGCGGCTGATGCGCGCCGAATCGCTGCATACAAGCTTGCGCGTGGTGTTTTCGCGACTGGCCACGGCGCTGCTGGTGCTGCTCGCCGTGCTCATGGTCCTGCCGCTGCTGGGCATCGACCTCACAGTGTTGTCGGTATTCGGCGGGGCCATCGGCGTGGGCCTGGGTTTCGGGCTGCAGAAGATCGCCAGCAATTACGTCAGCGGCTTTATCATCTTGCTCGATCGCTCGATCCGCATCGGCGACCTGATCACCGTGGACAATTTCTACGGCGAAGTAAAGAACATCACCACGCGCTACGTGGTGGTGCGCGCGCTCGACGGGCGCGAGGCCATCATACCCAACGAGCTGCTGATCGCGACCACGGTCCTCAACCACTCCTACTCCAACCGCCACATCCGCATTGCGCTGGACCTGCAGATCGCGTATCGGAGCGATCTGCAGCGCGCCATGCAACTGATGGAGGAAGCGGCGCGCAAGCATGTGCGCGTGCTCGTCGACCCGTCACCGAAGGCGTTCCTGCTGCGCTTTGCCGACAGCGGCATCGACCTCGAACTGGGAGTCTGGATCGACGATCCGGAGAACGGTGTGCTCGGCATCCGCTCCGAGCTGTATCTGGACATCTGGCGTTCTTTCCAGGAGGCCGGCATCGAGATTCCCTATCCGCAGCGGGAAGTGCGGATTCTGCCCAACACAGGCGGCGCTCCCGGCTGATTCGGTGTGCTGCAAGCCTGGACGGCGCCGGGCAGACGCCCGTTGGGGTATACTTGAGCCGTAGCAGAACCGCGGCCCGCCTTGTGAATTCGATGGAGATTTAATGCTTTTTTCGGGAGTTTTCGATCTGCCTTGGTGGGGCCTGATCATCGTGACGCTGATTTTGACCCATGTCAGCATTGCCGCCGTGACTATTTACCTGCATCGTCACCAGGCACATCGCGCGCTGGAGCTGCACCCGCTGGCGAGCCATTTCTTCCGATTCTGGCTGTGCATCACGACCGGCATGGTGACCAAGGAGTGGGCCGCCGTCCATCGCAAGCACCACGCCAAATGCGAGACCCGGGATGATCCGCACAGCCCGCAGATTTACGGCCTCAACCGCGTGCTCTGGGGCGGGGTGTTTCTCTACGTCAAGGAAGCCCACAACGGCCAGACCCTGGAGCGCTACGGCCGCGGCACGCCGGACGACTGGCTGGAGCGCAATGTTTACAGCAACCGCGCCAAGCTCGGGCTGGTGCTCATGGGCCTGATCAACATCGCCCTGTTCGGGCTCGTGCCGGGCCTGTTGATTCTCGCGGTGCAGATAGCATGGATCCCGTTCTGGGCCGCGGGCGTGATCAACGGCATCGGCCACTATTGGGGCTACCGCAATTGGTCCACTGCCGACGCCAGCACCAATATTTTTCCCTTGGGCATACTCATCGGCGGCGAGGAGTTGCACAACAATCACCACGCCTTCGGCTCGTCGGCCAAGCTGTCCAACAGATGGTACGAGTTCGATATCGGCTGGGTGTATATCCGCATTCTCGAGATGCTGCGCCTGGCCGAAGTCAAGAAGATCGCGCCCAAGCCGCGATTCACCCGGGCCAAGCCGGTCGCCGATTTTGACACGCTGCAGGCCGTCATCGCCTGCCGCTATGACGTGCTGGCGAAGTACGCCAAATCGCTCAAGAACACCTACGCCGAGGAATCGCGCGCCCTGCGCCGCTTTGCGCCGCGGGATGCCCAATCGCTGAAGGGGCTGAAGCGCTGGCTCAATCGCGATGAGAGGCAGTTGCGCGTTGAAGAGCGCGCGAGGCTGGCCGAGGCACTGGCCAGGAGCGAGAAACTGTCGACGGTCTATGCGATGCGTCGGGAACTGGCGGCCCTATGGGAGCGCTCCAACGCCTCGCGCGAGCAGTTGCTGAAGCAGTTGCAGGACTGGTGCCGGCGCGCCGAGGCGAGCGGCATCCGGCAACTGGAGGAGTTCTCTTTTAGGCTGCGCTGCTACACCTGAAATGAAACAGGCCGCATCAGCGGCCTGTTTCACTTGAATCCCGGCACGGCTACTTCAGCTTGGTCTCTTTGTAGATCACATGCCTGCGCACCTTCGGATCGAATTTCATGATTTCCAGCTTGTCCGGCATGGTGCGTTTGTTCTTGGTCGTGGTGTAGAAATGGCCGGTGCCGGCGGTCGATTCCAGTTTGATTTTGTCGCGCATGATTAAATTTCCCCCTTGGCGCGCAGTTCTTTCAAAACTGCGTCTATGCCCTTCTTGTCGATGGTGCGCAGTCCATTGGCGGAAACGCGCAGACTGATCCAGCGGTTTTCGCTCTCGACCCAGAAACGGCGATAGTGCAAATTGGGCAGAAAGCGGCGATTGGTCCGGTTGTTGGCGTGGGACACATTGTGTCCAGCCATAGGCTTTTTGCCGGTTACTTGGCATACGCGCGCCATGATGGTACTCCGAATTCGGAAAGACGCGAATTATACGCCACTATCTCGCGGAATTTCAAGCGGAAGTTCCGCCAGGCGCAGGGCGCGCAGTGCGCAGGGCACGCTTCAACCGGCTGTTTCGCAAGCGCTTCAGGATCCGCACCGGAATTTCTTTCGGCACCAGCGGGCGAAATCGGTCCTGCGCGTCCTTCGCAGTCAAGAAATTGGGCCGAATTCAGAGCAAACCGCGTTCGGCGAAGGAAAGCGCGGAACTCCCGGCAACGATGAAATGGTCCAGGACCTTGACGTCCACCAGAGCCAGGGCCTGCTTGAGCGACTGCGTCAGCACTTGGTCGGCGTGGCTGGGCTCGGCCACGCCGGATGGATGGTTATGCGCGAAAATCACCGCGGCGGCGTTACGCTCCAGGGCGCATTTGACCACTTCGCGCGGATAGACGCTGGTCTGGGTGAGCGTGCCGCGGAACAGTTCTTCGCAAACGAGAACCCGGTTCTGGGCGTCCAGCAGCACCGCCAGAAACACCTCGTGCTCGCGTCTGGCCAGTGTCAGCCGCAGAAAGTCGCGCACGGCTGCGGGCGAGCCCAGGGCGTCGCCCGCGCGCAGCGTTTCGGCCAGGGCGCGGCGGGCCATTTCCAGCACCGCCTGCAACTGGGAAAATTTGGCGTCGCCCAACCCTGGCAGGCCGTCCAGTTCGGTGCGCTTGGCAGCGAACAAGGCGGCCAGGCTGCCGCAGCGCACGAGCAGTTCGCGCGCCAGGTCGACGGCGCTCTTGCCGCGCACGCCGGTGCGCAGAAAAATTGCGAGCAACTCGGCGTCGGACAAGCTCGCCGGACCCAGTTGCAGCAGCTTCTCCCTCGGCCGCTCGAGTTCCGGCCAGTCGGTGATCGCCATATGCTCCCCCTTCAATTGGCGTAAAATCCGCTTTCCGATTTAACGCGTAGTTGCTGATTTCGATGACCGATATCAAAGGCAAGCGCATTCTGCTCGGGTTAAGCGGCGGGATCGCCGCCTACAAGGCCGCCGAGTTGACCCGGTTGCTCGCGCAGGCGGGTGCAGAAGTACAGGTGGTGATGACGGCGGCGGCCTGCCGTTTCATTACACCGGTCACGATGCAGGCGCTTTCCGGAAATCCGGTCCATACCGACCTGTGGGACGCAAGTGTGCCTAACAATATGGCGCACATCGAATTGTCGCGCGGATGCGATGCCATCGTGGTAGCTCCGGCCAGCGCCGATTTCCTCGCCAAGCTTGCACAGGGCCTGTGCGACGACC
>JBQMQE010000200.1:0-8576 GCA_052172655.1 Burkholderiales bacterium | reverse complement strand
CGCTGACCACGCTGACTCTGGCCGGCCACAAGACGCTGCTCGGACTGCTGCAACGCTACCTCGCCTGGCGCGGCTGCAAGAACGGCAAATGCCTGCTGCTGCTGGGCGCAAGCGGCCGGCGAGCGGATGTCACCCGCACGCTGGCGCAGGCGCTGGCCATCGCGCGCAGCGGGCGAGGCGTGCATATCGGTCGCGCGCTGGGTGAGAAATGGAAACAGAACCGCTTTCGCAGCGTCTATCTGCGCAACGCGTTGTGGCAGAACGGCTACGCGGTGGATACCGCCGAGACCGCCGTCGACTGGCCCCGGGTGGGCGCCATGATGCAGGCGATCGAACAGGCGGCGAGCAGCGCATTGGCCGCGGACGGCGAGCGGCTGCACACCTATACCCATCTGTCGCACCTGTATGCGCAGGGGGCGAGCGTCTACAGCACCTTCGTCTGGCGCCTGGCGGGCGACTACGACGCCGACCTTGCGCGCTGGCGCGCGCTGAAAGCCGCCGTGTGCGAAGCTGTGGTGGTCAACCGCGGCAGCATCAGCCATCAACACGGCGTAGGCACCGATCACGCGCCCTATCTGGCCGCGGAAAAGGGGGAACTCGGCATAGGCGCGATGCGCGCGCTGTTTCGCCACTTCGATCCGCAGGGCATGATGAATCCGGGCAAGCTGCTGCCGCCCGGGAGCTGAACGCCATGTGGCCAAGGAACTGGCGCGCGCAACTGCCGGCCACCCTGGCCGGCGACTGGGACATGGTCATCATCGGCGGCGGCATCACCGGCGCGGGCATACTGCTCGAAGCGGCGCGCCAGGGTCTGCGCGCATTGCTGGTCGAGCAGCGCGATTTCGCCTGGGGCACCTCCAGCCGTTCGTCCAAACTCGTTCACGGCGGCCTGCGCTATCTGAAGGAAGGCAAGCTGCGGCTGACGCGCGCGTCGGTGCGGGAGCGCAAAAACCTGCTGCGCGATGCCGCCGGCCTGGTGGCGCCGCAGAGTTTTGCTTTCGCCGACTACCGCGGGCGCAAGCCGGGGCGCTGGCTGTTCTCGCTAGCGCTGGCCTTGTACGACTGGATGGCCGGGCAGCGCTCGCGCCGTTACTATCCGGCAGATGAGTTTCTGCTGCTGGCGCCGCACATAGCGCGTGCCGGGCTGAAAGGCGGCATGTGCTATGCCGATGCCAAGACCGACGATGCGCGGCTGGTGCTGCGCGTGCTGCAGGAAGCGCGCGCAGCCGGCGGAGTCGCCGTCAATTACCTCGCCGCGACGCAGGTGCTGCGTACCGCGGGCAAGGCAGACGCGGTGGAGTTGCTGGATGCGCTCAGCGGCGCGACCTACACGGCCAAGGCCAAAGTCGTGATTAGCGCCACCGGCGCCTGGGCCGATGGGCTGCGGCAGAACGCCGCGGCCGGACCTAAACTGCGCCCCTTGCGCGGCAGCCATCTGCTGCTGCCGGCCTGGCGACTGCCAGTTGCGCAGGCGGTGAGCCTGATGCATCCGCGCGACGGCCGTCCGGTGTTCGCGTTTCCATGGGAAGGCGTGACCCTGGTTGGCACCACCGATGTCGATCACGGCGAAAGCATGAAAGTGGAGGCCTCGATTACGCCGGATGAAGTCGCCTATCTGATGCAGGCGCTTGAATTCCAGTTTCCGCAACTCGGTCTCGGCCTGGACGACATCATCGCCACCTTCGCCGGCGTGCGCCCAGTGATCGACAGCGGCGAGCCTGATCCATCCAGGGAGTCACGCGATCACGCGGTCTGGCTGGAACAGGGCCTGCTGACCGTCACCGGCGGCAAGCTGACCACCTTCCGCCTGATCGCGCTGGATGCGCTCGCGCATTGCGCGCCGCTGTTGCCGGGCCGGCACGCGCGCGCGCACGCGTCGCGAATTTTCCGGCAGGCCGAGCCGCTGCCGCCAAGCGCAGCGCTGACGACAGCGCAGGCACAGAGGTTGCAGGGCCGTTACGGCATGCACGCGGCAGAACTGCTGGCGGCGGCGCGCGACTGTGAGCTTGCGACCATCGCCGGCAGCGAAACCCTGTGGGTCGAACTGCGCTGGGCGGCGCGTGCAGAGGCAGTGGTGCACCTGGAAGATCTGCTGTTGCGTCGCACCCGTCTCGGCCTGCAACTGCGCCAGGGCGGCGCGGAACTGCTGCCGCGCATCCGCGCCATTTGCCAGGCGGAACTCGGCTGGGAGGATCAGCGCTGGCTGGCGGAAGAAGCCGCTTATCTCGATTTATGGCAGCGGCGCTACAGCCTGCCGCCGCGCGCATCCATACCGGACTGGCGCGCGGCAGCGCCAAGCTGACAGCGACAATCCGCTTTTCCTGTCAGGATGCGCTATGTCCGGCGACTATATTCTGGCCATCGATAACGGCACGCAGAGCGTGCGCGCGCTGTTGTTCGACCTGCACGGCAATATTGTCGCCAAAGCGCAGGTGCATCTGGAAGCGTATTTTTCCGAACACCCCGGCTGGGCCGAGCATGATCCCGAGGACTACTGGCACGCCGTGTGCGCTGCCTGCCAGCGGCTGTGGGCGCAAAGCGGGATCGCGACCAGCGCGGTAAAGGGTGTCGCCGTCACCACCCAGCGCGGGACGGTGATCAATCTGGACAAACATGGCAAGCCGCTGCGTCCCGCGATCACCTGGCTCGATCAGCGGCGCACCGACAATGTGCCGGCGATGAGCCCATGGTGGACCTTGGCTTTCAAACTGGCGCGGGTGGACGGCACGATCAACTTTTTCCGCGGCGAAGCGGAAATAAACTGGATCAGGGCCAAGCAGCCGGAGATATGGGAGCAGACCGATAAATACCTGTTGCTCTCCGGCTATCTGAATTACCGGCTGTGCGGCCGCTTCGTCGATTCGGCCGGTTCGCAGGTTGCCTATATCCCTTTCGATTACAAGCGGCTGAAATGGGCTGCCCAGGGCGACTGGAAATGGCAGGCGTTGGCGCTAGAGCCCGGGATGCTGCCCGAACTGGTGGCGCCCGGCAGCGTGATCGGTGAGATCGACGCTGCCGCTTCCGCCGCCACCGGCATACGCGCCGGCACGCCGCTTGTTGCCGCCGCCGCCGACAAGGCCTGCGAAGTCCTGGGCGCCGGCTGCCTCGCGCCGCATATAGGCTGCCTCAGCTATGGCACCACCGCGACCATCAATACCACCAGCGCGAAGTATCTCGAGGTGACGCCGTTCATCCCGCCTTATCCCTCGGCCATTCCCGGCGCTTACAGTATCGAGGTGCAAATATTCCGCGGCTACTGGATGGTCAATTGGTTCAAGGAGCAGTTTGGCCATCACGAGAAACTGCAGGCGGCGGACCGGGGCGTGGCCGCGGAAGAATTGTTCGACGAACTGGTGGACGCTGTGCCGCCCGGCGCCATGGGATTGATGCTGCAGCCGTATTGGACGCCCGGCATCAAACAGCCCGGCCCGGAGGCCAAAGGCGCGATCATCGGTTTCGGCGATGTCCACGCCCGCTCGCATCTGTATCGCGCGATCCTCGAAGGCTTGGCCTATGCGTTGCGCGAGGGCAAGGAGCGCATCGAAAAACGCAGTGGCGTGCCGGTCACTGCGCTGCGCGTTTCCGGCGGCGGCTCGCAAAGCGACGCGGCGATGCAGTTGACTGCGGACATCTTCGGTCTGCCTACGGCGCGGCCGCACATTTATGAAACTTCCGCCCTGGGGGCGGCCATCGACGCCGCGGTCGGACTGCGGCTGCACCCGGATTTCGCCAGTGCGGTCGCCGCCATGACGCGCATCGGGCGCGTATTCGAGCCGCAGCCGCAGCACAGGGAAATTTACGATCAGCTGTATCACCGCGTATACCGGAAAATGTATGCACGGCTGAAACCGCTGTATCTCGAAATTCAAAAAATTACCGGTTATCCTCGGCTGGACTAGCGCGACTATATTGAACTTGAACGCAATTGATCACGGGAGTGGCGGATGAAGCGAAAACTCGAGTGCATCGTCCTTGCGCTAGCGCTGACGTGCGCAGCCGGCCCGGCAGCGGCCTGGAGCAACCACACCCTGGGCGCATGGCAGGCATTGGCGGCGATGCCTGCAATGAAAGCAGCGCCCGCAATCGAGGTCGAAACCCTGGACGCCTTTCTCGCCGCCGAGGCGCTTGGGCTGGAACAACTGCTGCAGCGCGAGGAAGCCTGGGCCCGGATGAACGTTCCACTGTATCCGCCACGTCCCGACGCGCTGGCATTCAGAGCGGGCGGGACGCCGGCCGAACTCAGGCAGCGCTTCGTAGCGGCGCTGCGCATCAACCCCGAAATGAAACTGAACTTGTTCGTGCAGGCGCGGCCCGGAGAAAACGTGTCGGGGAAAGCCACGCTGCCCTGGACCGAAGTCACCACCCGGCGGCGCGCGAGCACGGCACAGGAGAGCACATTCCTGCAGCTTCGCGCGAGGGACCGGGTGGCGCCGCTCGAGGTCGTCGCCAGCGCCACCGATGAGCCGGATTACGGCATGGACATCGGTCTATGGGCTGACAATGGAAGCGCTTACGGAAAAACCTACGGCTTCGGCAAACAGCCGTTCGGCAATCCGGCACTGGAGTTCTCGAGCCAGGCACCGTTTCACATGGGCTTTTTCCACGAGGCGGATATCGTGTACAAGGCTGCGGGTTTCCTGCGGCGGACCTACCCGGAATACCGCATCCATTTGTGGCAATCCCTGGCTGCGTACGCGCTGCAAACCGCGCATCCTTACTGGGGTTGGCGTTTCGCCGGCTGGGCGCTGCATTATATTGAGGACCTGACCCAGCCCTATCACGCGACCGTGCTGCCGGGGGTGGGCGTGGCGCGCATGCTGTGGATCAATACGCTTGATTTATTGGGCTTGCACCAACCGAAAAAGCAGGCGATCACGCTGATTTCGAACCGGCATCTGGCGCTGGAGAACTATCAGTACCAGCGCATGAGAAAAGCCCATTTGCGTGGTGATGGCGATGACGCCCTGGTTCGTGCCCTCGAAGACATCTCGACCGACGCCGGCCGGGCGGCTTTTGCGCACGGCGCTGCGCGCGCGCTGGTCAGCCGGGAATCGAATACGCTGGCCGGCGCTACCGACAGGGTGCTGGAGCAGAGCCTGCCTGGCAAGTATGTCTCCGACGCAGGCTATGTCCTGGGTGAAACCGAGCCGGGGCTCGATTTATACGGCGTCCTGAACCAGTCCTCGCCACCAGCTCGGGAAGCGATGACCGGCATGGTCGCCGGTTTGCTCAGAAATTTCGGCGCGCATACGCGCGCATTCGTCCGTTCATTGCTCGCGCGATCGCAGCAGGACCCTCGCCGCTAGATCCGGCAGGCGCGTGCGCGCGGTTCAGCTTGAGCGCTGCCGCCCGCGCGAGGTGGTCACTGCGTAACGCTCGCGCTTGCGCGCGGCCACGATGAAATCGCCCAGCGCTGCCCACTCCGTTTGTCTCGCACTCGAGCGCCGCGCCAGCAGTGCGATGCTGCGCTTGGGCGCCGGCGGCGTCAGCGGACGCGCCACCAACCCCGTTCCGTTGAGCAAGCCGCCGTTCAGAGCGAGTTCGGGCACCAACGCCAGGCCGATGCCCGCCTCGACCATCTGCACCAGCGTAAGCAGACTGGTCGCCTCCACGCCGGATGCGTTGGGCGACTCGGCGCGGGCGCAGGCCGCGAGCGTGTGCTCTCGCAGGCAATGGCCCTCCTCCAGCAATACCAGCTTCTCCGCCACCGGCGCGGTGACCGTTACGCGCTTGGCCTTGAGCGCCGGGTCGTCCTCGCGGCCGACCAGCCAGAACTCGTCGTCGAACAGTTGCCGCACCAGCATGTCCGCGGTGTCGTAGGGCAAGGCAAGCAACGCGAAATCGAGCTGTCCGCTCGCAAGCCGTTGCAGCAGATTGGCACTGACGTCTTCGCGCAGCAGCAGTTTCAGCCGCGGGTACTTCGCGCGCAGCCCGGGGAGGATGCGCGGCAGCAGGAACGGCGCGACCGTCGGAATCGCGCCCAAGCGCAGCTCGCCCGTCATCGGTTCGGCCGACGCGGCGGCGAGCGCGGCGAGGTCCTCGGCTGCCGCGAGCCGCACGCTGCATGCGGGCGGCGCGGCGATCCGCTACTCGAAACTGGTGCTCGCGCTCGGGGCCGATCCGATTGCGCTGCCGCTGCAGGGCGATGCCGCGCACGAAGTGATGCGGGTCAACGACCTTGCCGCCTATGCACGCTTTCGCGCGGGGATCGAGGGAAAGAAAACAGTGGCGCTGCTAGGCGCGGGATTGATCGGTAGCGAGTTCGCCAACGATCTCGCAGCGGTCGGCTATGGCGTCCGGGTGGTCGACCCCGCGCCGCGGCCGCTGGGCCGGCTGTTGCCTGATGCTGCGGCGGAACGGGTGCAGCTTGCGCTGGCAGCCATGGGCGTAGTCTGGCATCTGGGGAATACGGCGCGCGCCGTTTCACGCACCGCTTCGGGATTGCGCGTCGAACTCGAGGACGGAACCGTGCTGGTGGCCGACGCAGTGCTTTCAGCGGTCGGCCTGCGGCCGCGCACGCAACTGGCGCAGCGCGCCGGACTGAGGATCAAGCGCGGCATTGTCACTGACCGGCTGCTGCAGACCAGTGCCGCGGATGTCTACGCCCTGGGCGATTGCGCCGAGGTCGATGGCCAGTCGCTGCCCTACGTGCTGCCGCTGATGCAGGCAGCGCGCGCGCTGGCGAAAACGCTGGCCGGGACGGCGACGCCGGTCGTCTATCCGGCGATGCCGGTGGTAGTGAAGACGCCCGCGATGCCGGTGGTCGTGTGCCCGCCACCCGCCCTTCCCGGCACCTGGAAGCTGCAGCAGGACGCGGGCGGAATCGAGGCCAGGTTCGATGATCCCAGCGGCAAGCTGCTCGGCTTCGCGCTTGTAGGCGCTGCAACAGTGCATAAGCAAGCGCTCACAAAGCTCGCACCGCCGGTGCTCGGCTAAGTCGGGTTCGTTTGCCGTGGTTGCCGCAAGTAGCCCCGTCGCCGCATACCAGGACGTAGACAGGGCCTAGACGCGCCCGAAAGAATTGCAGGCGGCCTTAGGCCGGGCCGGGCGCAACCCGTCGCCCGCAGTTGAAATAAGGACTAAAATATCTGCGCCCATGGACGATCTCGATTTTTTGGCCAAGCCTGCGCCCCAACCCGAGGCAGTTGCGCGCGCCACGGCGCAGGTCGCCGCGCAAAGCCCGCTTTATCAGCCTGCCCTCGCGCTGGAGTTTTTCCGCTCTGCCGGAACGCTGGAGGAGAAACCGGCCGGCAAGGCCATCTTCTCCGAAAACGAAAAGGCCGGGGGCCTGTTCTCCAAGGGCGCGAGGATGTACCTGTTGTTGGAGGGCGAAATCGGCCTGATGATCCGGAACAAGTTTTTCGGGGTGGTAAAACCGGGCGACGTGTTCGGCGAATTGGCGGTGATCGCAGGTCTGCCGCGCAGCGCGACAGCGATGGCCAAGATCAACTGTCGCGTGCTGTCGCTGGATGAAAAACAGTTTTACGCCGCGCTGGAAAAGAAACCCGAATTCGCGCTGATGCTGATGAGTTCCATGGTCCAGCGTTTGCGCCAGAGCATCGCCAAGCTGGGCGCGGCCAAGTCGGCGGCTGGCGCCCCTGCCGAGCGCGGCGACATTCTGGAGCGCAAGACCCTGGCTGGCCTGCAGCGGGCGCTCGCCGCGCCTGCGCCAGCCCAATTTGCGGCGGGCAAGGGCATCATGAGCGCAGGCGCCGTCGGCGCGTTCATGTATGTCGTATTGGAAGGCAGGGTCGCGATTTCGGTGGGAAATAGCGTGGTCGAACGCGTGGGATCCGGCGGGATGTTCGGCGAAATGGCGTTGGTCGACCGCTCCGCACGCGCGGCCTCGGCGACCGCGGAGACCGACTGCAAACTGCTGCCTATCAACCGGACCGACTTCCTCAACCTGGTCCAGGCCAAGCCTGCGTTCGGGGCCTCGCTGCTGAAATCCATTGCCTTGCGCATGCAGCAACTGGCACAGCAGGTCGCGCAGCTACCATCCTGATTGCCTAAGGCCGGGGCCGTTTCCGCAATTCTGAAAGAGCCGCTTAACCTACCGTGTTCTGCGCGATGTCGACGCGCACGGTGTCACGGTTGAGTGTGGCGAGCACGGCGCGGGCGTAAGCCTCGGCCCAGGCGATGTCGCCGGCGTAGCGTTTCTCGCCCGCCTCGCGCGCCACTTCGAGTACTTTGTCCAGGGCAAGCACCTTTCCGACCAGGCTTCTGGGGGTGCAGCCCAATTCCTCGAACTGCTGCGACAACCACAGATCGCCTTCCTGCGCCGTCGGCAGCGGCTTGTCGCCTGCGGTGATCCTCAACTCGTATTCGCGATCCGGCGCGAATGCTACGAAGACGGTACCTCGCATGTGGTCTACTCCTTCAGCTCGCTGTCGGCGTCATTCTACTGCACCCCGGGTGATGCCGGCAGACGCTCTTGGGGTCTGTAACGAAGCGAGGGGATATCCTCCAAAGTGGGCGAACAAAGGTCGGGACCACTCGAAGAGGTGTGGGAGACCGAAGCTCGGGACCACCCGAAGAGGTGTGGGAGACCGAAGGTCGGGACCACCCGAAGAGGT
>JBQMQE010000199.1:0-8622 GCA_052172655.1 Burkholderiales bacterium | reverse complement strand
TCCATGTAGGACTCGGAGTAGCGGTTGCCGTGGAAAAACTGCTGCCACTGCCGCACCATCCCCATGTAGCGGTTGTTGAGATTGACGATCTTGATCGGCAAGCGGTACTGCTTGCAGGTCGAGAGTTCCTGGATGCACATCTGGAAACTCGCCTCGCCGGTGACGCACACCACCGACGCGCCCGGGTTGGCCAGTTGCGCGCCCATCGCCGCGGGCAGCCCGAAGCCCATGGTGCCCAGCCCGCCGGAGTTGATCCAGCGGCGCGGCTTGTCGAATTTGTAGAACTGCGCCGCCCACATCTGGTGCTGGCCGACGTCGGAAGTGACGATGGCGTCGCCCTTGGTGATTTCGTACAGCTTCTCCAGCACGAATTGCGGCTTGATGATTTTACTCTTGCGGTCGTAGCGCAGGCAGTCCTTGGTCTTCCACTGCTTGATCTGGTCCCACCAGGCACTGAGCGCCTTCGGCTCGGGGCGCTGCTTGCTCGCATCGATCAGCTTGATCAGGTCATCGAGCACGTCCGGCACATGGCCGACGATGGGCACGTCCACTTTCACCCGCTTGGAGATCGACGACGGATCGATGTCGATGTGAATGATCTTGCGTGGCACCTGGCCGAAATGCGCCGGATCGCCGATGACGCGGTCGTCGAAGCGCGCACCGATGGCAACCAGCACGTCGCAGTTCTGCATCGCCATGTTGGCTTCGTAGGTGCCGTGCATGCCCAGCATGCCGACAAAATGCTTGTCTGTTGCGGGAAACCCGCCCAAACCCATCAGGGTATTGGTGCAGGGAAAGCCCAGCATTCTTACCAGCTTGGTAAGCTGCGGCGAAGCGTCGGACAGGATCACGCCGCCGCCGGCATAGATCATGGGTCGCTTGGCTTCGAGCAGCAGTTGCGCCGCCTTCTTGATCTGCCCCGAATGTCCCTTCACTACCGGATTGTAGGAGCGCATGGAGATCGTTTCGGGATAGTCGAATTTGCACTTGGCGGCGGTCACATCCTTGGGGATATCGACTAGCACCGGCCCCGGCCGCCCGCTAGTGGCGAGATAGAAAGCCTTCTTCATCGTCAGCGCGAGATCTTTGACGTCTTTCACCAGGAAATTGTGCTTGACGCACGGGCGGGTGATGCCGACCGCATCGCATTCCTGAAACGCATCCAGCCCGATCGCATGCGTGGGCACCTGGCCGGAGATGATCACCATCGGGATCGAATCCATATACGCGGTGGCGATGCCGGTCACGGCGTTGGTGACGCCGGGACCCGAGGTCACCAGCGCGACGCCCACTTTGCGGCTCGAACGCGAATAGCCGTCGGCGGCGTGCGTGGCGCCTTGCTCATGCCGTACCAGCACGTGCTTGACCTTGTTCTGTTTGAACAACTCGTCGTAGATGAACAAGACCGCACCGCCGGGATAGCCGAAAACATACTCGACTTTCTCCGCCTGCAGGCACTTGATAAGGATTTCTGCGCCCGATAATTCCATGATTCTCGCTGGGTTTTCCCAAAACGTTAAACACTAATGCCTGCCCCTCGTTTGGTCAAGATTTTTTTGCTGCGGCGCAACTTCGCGAACGCAAGGATTGAGCAGCGCAACCTCGGTTTAAGCACTAGAATCCGGAAATATTTCGAGGATATCGTCCTGGCTTCCCGCAACGAATTTTCCGAGTTTCTGGTCACGGTCGAACGGCGCGCCTACAAGCAGGCGAGATATGCCGTGCGCGATGAGCAGGCGGCGTTGGATATAGTGCAGGACTCGATGCTCAAATTATCGGAGAAATACGGAGCCAAGCCGCTGGCCGAACTGCCGATGCTGTTCCAGCGTATCCTGCAGAACACCATCCGCGATTATTACCGTCGCTACAAGGTGCGCGCGACATGGACAACGCAACTGTCATCGATGCTGTCGGGCAAAGACGGAGGAGAGGAGACGGATCCGCTGGAAACTTTCGCGCCCGCCGAGGACTCGAACCAAGCGTTAGGGCCGCCAGATCATCTTGAAAAATCGCAACTTATTGTTTTGATTGAGGACGAGTTGAGAAAACTGCCGCCACGTCAACGCGAGGCCTTCCTGCTGCGTTATTGGGAGGAATTCGACGTTGCCGAAACCGCACAGGCGATGGGTTGTTCGGCGGGCAGCGTCAAGACCCATTGCTCGCGCGCCGCGCATACCTTGGCCAGCGCACTCAAGCGCAAGGGGATAACACTATGAATGAACACAGATTCGGCAAGCAAATCAAGCAACATCTCGACCGGACGCTCCATCTCGACGCGGCGACGCTGAAGCGGCTCAAGGCGGCGCGCGAGCAGGCTTTGACGCGCCAGCGCATGACCGAACCCGCGTTTGCCCTGGCTTGGGCGGACGCCGTTATCGGGCGCCTGTCGGGCAATCCGGCCTCGGCAAGCATTGCCCTGGGAGGCGCCGTCCTGATCCTTGCGCTCGTCGGCATACAATACTGGCAGCGAACGCCTACGGTGGAGGAAATCGAGGAAATCGACGCCGCACTCCTGACCAGCGACCTGCCGATCAACGCCTACCTGGACAAAAGCTTCGATACATGGCTAAAGCGCTCGCAGCACTGACACTAGGGCTGTGCATCGCCCTCTCCACGTTCGCCGTCGCGGCTGAAAAAAAACAGCCCGATTGGTCGCAGCTCACACCCGAGCAGCAGCAGATTCTGGCCCCACTGGCCAGTGATTGGAATAGTTTCGATAATAAGCGGCGCAAGAAATAGCTGCTGACGGCCAAGCGCTATCCCAAGATGAAACCGGAACAGCAGCAACGCTTGCAGACGCAGATGCAGGACTGGGCCAAGCTGACCCCGGAGCAACGCCGTATCGCGCGCGAGAACTACAAGAAACTGACGAAGCAGCCTCCGGAAAAGCGCGAGGTGGTGAAGCGGAGCTGGCGCGAACGCCAGAAGCCGAAGCAGGCAAGCCCAAAAAATGCGCTGCCCGCGCCTGCTGCGCCGGGCGGCGATATAGCTGCACCGCCGCCAGCGCCTTCCGGCCTGACGCGCTGACGTGCCGGCCCGAGCCGGCGCAGACACGCACACTCGCTGCCCCTATCCCAGCATCAAACGGCGACTCGTCTGCATGGTGTATGAGTCGCTGCTCCTCGCCGGCGTCACGTTCTTTGCCGGCCTGCTGTTCCTCGGCGTAACCGGTGGCACCACAGGCGGGTGGCTGCGCCATGCGTTCCAGGCCTATCTGTTTCTGGTGATCGGCCTGTATTTCGCGGCATCCTGGCGCCGCGGCGGGCAAACTCTGGCGATGAAAACCTGGAAGCTGCGTCTGGTCGGCGCGAACGGCGCCAGAATCAGCCTGCGGCAAGCGATGCTGCGCTATGCCTGCGCCTGGCCTAGTCTGGCGCTAGGCGGAATCGGCCTCCTTTACGCCCCATTCGACCGCGACCGGCAGTTCCTGCACGACCGGCTGGCGGGCACGAAAATCGTGAGGAGCTAGAGGAGGGTGCGCTTGAGGCTCACTGGCGCACGCTATTTCACAGCACCAGCGACGGCAGCCAGATGGCGAGCCGCGGGAGCAGCATGATGAGGATGAGGCCGGAGATCATTATCAGCGTATAGGGCGTGACCGACTGGTAGATATCGCCCATGGTGATGCCGGGCGGCACTATGCCCTTCAGGTAGAACAGGTTGAAGCCGAAAGGCGGGGTCTGGTAGCCGATTTCCATGTTGATGATGAACAGGATGCCGAACCAGATCGGGTCGAAGCCGAGCGCCTTGACAATTGGCAGGAACACCGGCAGCGTGATCAGCATGATGCCGACCGGATCGAGCACCATGCCGAGCAGCAGCAGCACTAACTGGATGAAGATGATCGTGCCCCAAGGCCCGCCTGGGATGTACGCCATCATCCCCTGGATCAGCGACTGCGCGCCCATGGACTGGTAAGCCGAGCTGAATGCGTGCGCGGCGAACAGGATCCACATGATCATGCCGGTCAGCCGGAACGTGCGGATGCACGAATCGCGCAGCAGCGCCCAGCTCATCTGGCGATGCACGACCGCCGAGATCATCGCACCGAGCACCCCCACCGCGGCAGCTTCGGTCGGCGTCGCCAGACCAAAAAGGATCGAGCCCAGCACCATCGCCACGATCAGCAGCGGCAGCAATACGGCACGCAGCGCGGCGAACTTTTCCGGCCAGGTGCCCCGTTCCTCGAGCGGCAACGCCGGGCCCAACGTGGGCTGCAGCCAGCAGCGGATGAAGATATAGGCGCAGATCATCACCGAAAGCATGATTCCGGGCACGACCCCGGCGGCGAACAGTTTGCCGACCGAGACTCCGGTAATCAGCGAGTACAGGATCATCAGTACGCTTGGCGGAATCAGGATGCCCAGCCCCCCTCCGGCGCTGATGCACCCGATTGCCATCCGCTTGTCATAGCCGCGTTCGAGCATCGCCGGCAGTGCGATCGTTCCCATCGTGACGACGGCTGCGCCGCTGATGCCGACCATCGCGGCGAAGATGGTGCAGATGGCGACGGTGCCTATTGCCAACCCGCCGCGCACACCGCCCCACCACAGGTGCATCATGCGGTAGAGCGCCTGCGCCACGCCGGTCTTCTCGAGCAGCATTGCCATCAGCACGAACAGCGGAATGGCCACCAGCGTGAAGCTGTTCATGCTGCCCCAAACCTGTGAGGCGACCATGTAGAACGACTTGATTCCCCAGGTGAAGTACAGGAAGATCACCGAGACGCCGCCGAGCACGAAGGCGAGCGGCAGCCCGAGAGCGAGGAAGAACAGCAGCGAACCGAAGAACAGCAGGGTAAGCAGTCCGATGCTCATTGCCGAGGCTCCGCCAGGTCATCGACGCTGGGCAATGACTCCGGCGCCTCGATCCCGAGCACCGTCATGATGTCCTGCAGCAGCTTGACCATGCCCTGCAGCAGCAGCAGCGTGGCTCCGATAGGGATTGCCAGCTTGATCGGCCAGATCGGCGGATCCCAAGCCGACTGCGAATGCTCCCAGAAAGACATCGACTCCCAGGCAAGCGCGCTGCCGAAGTACAGCAGCGCACCGACGAAGACGAGGAACAGGAACGAGGTGAAGACGTCTAGAATGGCGCGTGTTCGCGGCGACAGGCGCGAATGCAGAATGTCGACGTTGACGTGCCCGCCGTGCGCCATGATATAGCCGCCCGACAGCACCGCGTATAGACCAAACAGCAACTGCGTCAGTTCGCTAGTCCACACCTTCGGTGCGCCAGCGACGTAACGGAAAAAAACCTCGGCTATCAGAAGCACGAAAATCGCCAGCAGCAGCAGCGACACCCAACTGCCGAGCCGGTCATTGAACCGCGTGATTCCGCGCATGGCAGCATGCAACGCACGCATCGGCGAACACCCAGAAAAAAAATGCGAAGGCCGGTCCGGCGCGCGGCCGGACCGGATCGGCAGATCCTACTTTATATAGCCGAGTTCGGCGAGGAACGTCTTCAGCGTCGCAAGCGCTTTTTGAGAGGCCGGCCCTTTCTTGCCTTCCTCTTCCCACTGCTTGACCGCCACCTGGGTCAGATGGTCCAGGACAGCGGGCGGCAGTTGATTGAGCTTCACCCCCTTTTCCTTGATCGCCTTCGCCAGGGTAATCTGCTCCAGGTACAGATACTCGTTGGTGCGCATCCAGAACTGCTCGTCCAGCGTGTCGATCATGCACTTGCGGATGTCGGCGGGCAGCTTGTCGAGCTCCTTCTGGTTGATGATGAAGGCATCGGTGCCGGCGATGTTCAGCGCCGGCTTCACGTGGTACTTCGCCACCTCGTACAGTCCCATGCTGTTGGCGCCTTGCGCGGCGCCCCAGTGCACGCCGTTGATCACGCCGGTCGACAGCGCCGGATAGATCTCGGGGCCCGGCAGGTAGGACGCGGCGGCGCCGCCCGCGGTCAGGAAGCGCTGCAGTGCGCCGGAGGAGCGGATCTTCAGCTTGCGAAAATCATCCATCGAGTTGATCGGGGACTTCACCACCATCTCGGTCGGGTACACCTTGTCGGTCGAGTAGTAGACGCCCTGCGCTGCGACCTCGTCGCGGATCATTTTCTCGAAACCGAGATGCTTGTGGAAGTAGGCCACTTCCCAGACGTTACGGAATGCAAAGGCCAGGCCCGAGGCAATGCCCGCCGTCGAGACCGTCTCAGGCAGGTAGGCGGGCGAGATCGTTCCCATCTGGATGACGCCGCGCTTGACGGCCGGGAATATCTCCTTCGCCGGGAACAGCGCGCCGGCCTCGTGCAATTCGAGGACCATCCGTCCTTTTGTGCAGGTGCCCAACTCTCTTTGCAACCGGCCGAGGCTGTCCTTGAACGAGCTGCTCGCGCTCGGCCAGTGCGACTGGAGGCGCCAGGTGATCTTGTCCTGGGCGATGCCGGCGACAGGAAATGCAAACGTTGCGGCAACGGCCACCGCGACGGTGGCCGCTCGCGAAATGCGGAAATTCGGCTTCACCTTTCTCGTGGCATTGCGAAAGCGGGTGTCGTTGAACATGGCTGGTCTCCTCAGATGTTGAGCTTTTCAAGATACCCGCTTTAGGCGTGGATAACAATGGCATGGTTGGCGATCGCCGGACCCGTGCGCAGGACATACGGACTGATAATCGAGGGATCCTTGCAAACCTCCGGACGCGATTAGCGCCTTTCCACCCAACGCGGCGAAGACCGGGGACGAGGATTGTTCTATATGCGTTTTCTCTCGCAGCCGGTTGCTTGATACCCGCATTTCTACCCGCATTGCAGTTGAGTGGTCGGGTGGCTCCCCGACCAGGGCAAAAGTGGGCACCACTGGATGGTTAAAGTCGACCTGGATTAACAAAATGCTTAGGGGCTGCAATCAGCCGTTCCCTGTAGCATCTGGTTGACGATCTCCATTCTTCGCAAGGGCGACTAATTCACCGAATGTAATTCTACGCTCAGGGCACCGCCAGATCTCTCTTACGGTTTCTTCCGCTTGGGGCATTCGCGCCGAGCTGAGAGCGCTGATGTGACGGAGAAGCTTACCCTCGATGCTATACGGAGGTATCTGGGCTTTTCCATTGATCATGCAGGAATCTTTGTCGTGCTCCCCCAATACGAACTTGCCGTGGTGGTGGAGACGAGAGTCAATGTAGACGTTCCACAACTCCACGAACTTGAAGTATGCCTGCCTCGCCAGGGCGCGTTTTTCATCGTCCCGGTATTCGAACGACGGATCGACTCGGTCACCAACATGCGTGAACTCGTGCAGCAAGACATATTCGTACTCGGGTAGCTGGGGCATGTTTCTCGGCAGGCCGAGGGTGGCAGACCGCTTGTTCGGGTCATGCTCGATTTGTGCGCCCGACGGGGCAACGGCAACGCAGATTTCGTCGAGCCACTGACCGAGGTTCGGGTGCACCGGATGTTGGGTGATGGCCTGACGAAGTGGTTCCTCTTGCGGGAGTATATGCCCTGGATCGCGGATTATCATTCTATGTTTTGGTTAGCAAAACAAGTTATGCGCGTCATGCTTTTACCGGGACAAATTGCGTGCATTACAGTTCCCCTGCCCATTTTTTCCCATCAGTTCTGTAGCAGTACCATTCCGAGATAGCGCCCTTACGACCAAAACGGCCAAGCTTACATTCGTATCCTTGCGAAACATAGTGTCGCGCATCTAACCACTTCTTTCTGTTTCGATCCAAAATCGCTGGGGACGGCAGGGAACATTCATCCAATCCGAACACACCGGTCCCTTGATTACAGAGACGACTCACTTCAATTTCGCGGCTGTCTTCTGTGTTGGACGACACTAGCGGGCGGTTAGGCGGCGCAACGGCGCGAGTCGGCGCGGTCGCGGTGACAGGTGCAGGCGAGTCAAGTGAGCGCGATAAATTGTAGCCGATACGCGCTTGGCGTTGTGCCTCTACATAGGTCGCCCCATCGGCTCGTGCGGCAGCCGCAAATTCCTCTGCGCTGCGCCTGGCGCGTAGCTCAGACGCTTCTGCATCGGCTTGTGCGTACCATTCGGGCGAAATGATGTACCTATCGGCTACCATGTATATGACGAGGGCCAGAATGGCGTAACCGATGAAGGACATTACCTTAGGCGTAAACATTTTTACTCCTCTGTCCGGTTAGCTGCCCATGCCAAAAGTTCATCATGCTGCTTCCATAAGGTGCCAACGTCATGGTCAGCGGCGCAAAGCCGGCGAACGCTGGCGCAGGGTCCGATGCACCTAAGGTTAGGACGTTGAAAATATGAGCGCAAGTATTTGGTCTTTGGTTGTGATTACGGCGGCTATAACAGCAATTATCGCCGCCCACATGGCCCATCGGACCTGGGCGCGCGCCGCCGCCGCTGCTGCGGCTGAACTGGCCGCTTGCGATGTTGCCGCTGTCGCCGCCACACGCGCCGCGGCGGCTGCTTCTGCGGAACTAGCAGCGCTGGATCGCGCTACCGCCAAGTCCTCGGAAGCAATGCGGTTGGCGTCGTTGGCTATTGATAAAGCGTCTTTGGCTATCGCAAGAGTTTCTTCTTCTCGCGCATCACGCTTGGCAGAAGAAGCCGCCGCTTCAGCGGCGTTGAAACGCCGGACAACTTCTACGGCTTCCCACTACTGTCCGGTTAAACGAGAGGGCAAATCG
>JBQMQE010000198.1:468-8643 GCA_052172655.1 Burkholderiales bacterium | reverse complement strand
ACAGTTAACGAGCTTTAGTGCTCCGGCCCTGGGTGGACACCCCAATGAGGGGGCGATCGGTGCCAGTTTAATGGTAAATTTTGTCGCCCTATTTATCGACTACTGAGTAGATCGCCGAGTGGGCAGCCGGGTTTCCACGCCATCGCGTTTTCCGAAGAATGCCAGCACTGCTCTACCGCTTAAATCGATTCCCCCAGCGCGAGCAACGCATCTGTGCGCGAGAGCGCAATACGCGCACAGGCCTGGGTGAGTGCGCGTACCATTTCGCGATCGAACCCGCCGAGGAAAGCGCGCGCCGTCAGCTCCCCCACGAACATCTTCTTCGCCTGTTCCAATGCAATTTCGGCGCCTTTAGCGCCCAAGGAACGGTAAACAAATGTGGCGGTTGGCGAATCGGTAAGGTCGCTGGCAGACTCTATCGCGCGGCCTTTTTCCAGAACCTCCAGCAATTGCGTGTCGAGATTTGATTCGTCCGCCGGTACTGGTGGCAGGAAATCCTCCACCCGGTCCGGCTTGCCGTAACGGCTTCGTATGTCGCCCAGCAGCATGGATACCGGACAATCTCCACCGGTAGCTAGCGCCAGTGCTTCCACCAGCGCGATTCCCACGATTTTCATGCCGAGGTACGTGCAAGCGAACTCGACATTGCGTCGCGCGGCGGCGCGCAACACGCCGAATTCGACTTTTCCGGGCGTGCCCCTGTAGCTCTGAAAGATACTGTCGGGATTCAACGAGCCCAGGAACTTTTCCATGCGCGACAAGGCACCGCGGTATTCTTGTATGGAACAAATGCCCACCGCCGCGAGTGGCGCATTCGATTCCTCGATCAGCAACCACGTCATGGACAGGAATCGGCCCGGATCCGCTTCGGAAAAACTCGCCACGTCGCGGTTTGACATCACCGCCGCATCGGTGACCACACGATCAATCTCCGCCGCCGTGGGGTGCAACCCCAGTGCCTGACCGACCTCGCTTACGCGGTCGGCCAGCACATCGAGCATGTCACGGCCGGCGGCATTCGCCATCCGAAACGGTATCGTCGCTTCGATGCAAGCCACGATGGCGATGATGTCCTTCAGCGGCAAATACGGTTCCAGCGTGCGCGTGGCAACCACTGCGCTCAGAAACTCATTCATGCCGTTATACAGCGGCAGCGCCTGCCCGGCCTTGAATCCGAACAGGCCCGTGCACAGAGTGTAGCCCTTGTCGCTGCCATCGATCAGCCGCACCTCCAGCACGTCACGGTCCACGCGTACTACGGGCTCGAGCAGAGCTTCGGCGAGTTTCGGAAAACCGTCATCGAGCTGGTAATACACGATGTCGTGAAACAGGGTCGCGAGCACTTGCCGCGGGTTCATGCCCTCGCACATATCGAGTACATGCGTGGAGGTGTGATAGGCGCGCCGCCCATGATCCATGGAATGGTGTATCAGCATGGCCAACCGTTCGAGGTCGGCCACCGGCACCTGCACCGACAAATCCGTAAAGGCGCCGGAAAACAGACTGATGAAACGGTTAATCGTTGCGATGGTCATTTTGACGGTCCTTTTTGTATCACAACCCGGTAACTTGACGACTTTCGTCACCCGTAGCAACTCGGCGCGGTTGCGTCCCGCGAGCTAGCCCGACAATATGCCGGAAAAGAGGCCCGCCGGTCCACCCGCGCCCACAACCACCCACGGTAAATTTGTTCTCAAGGACCGCGAGACCCGGTTGGTGAGTTTTTCGTCATCCGCAAGCAGTCGAAGACGAGGCGATTACGCAAGCAGATTTTGCGCATCAACTCAGCGACGGATTGAGCGGATTTCTGGAAGGACTTGAGGAAGAAGTGGCTTCGTTTGATTGAACAACTTTCCCCGATTTATTAGTGGACTCCAGGCAGATTGCGGAAGGTGCAGAATTGTCGACGGCGGCGTGCGTCGCCGGCGACGTAATAGATGTCCATGGTCGGCGGTACGGATTCCACCGCCGCAGTCATGAAATCCTTTACTTTCCCCTTTGGCGCATCGTGGTCGGGGCCGCCCAGCGTGAGCAGCTTGAGGCAGTCGGACTCGGTCAGAATGCCCACGAGCTTGCCCTTGTTGGCGACGGGCGCGCCGGTAACCCGCTTCTCCAGCAGGAAGTCCACGGCGTCCCAGATGTCGGTCTCGGGCGACAAGGTATCCACGTACTTGTCCATGAATTCCCGGACTGTGGGCAGGTGTCGGATGGTCATGGCAACCCTCCTTGTTCGATAACCGCTGATGCGGCTCTTTAAGCTTAGTCCGTGCGGAGGCAATTTCCAGGAATCATGGGGGTCGGTCTGCCCCCCTTTTGTCTGCGTGGAGAACATGTCGCGGATTGTCGATTTCGGCGCCATGTACGGCGACGCGCTTCGGTACCTGTCAGTGGTAGTCCTCTTCCCTCTGGTGGCGTACGGCCAAAAGCGTGACGGTCTCCCGGTTCTCGATCTCGAACAGCGCGACATAGCCGGAGGAACCGAAGGGAATGATAAGTTCGCGCAGGAACGGGTTGCCGTCGCCACCCAAGGCCTTGCGGCAGGAAAACGGGAATACCTCGAGCAGTTCAATCGCCTTGGCGATCGCCTCGCGCGCGCTTTCGGCCGCGGCGAAGTCCTGTTCAAGCAGGAAATCGAACAGGCGCAGCAGGTCCGCCTCCGCTTCAGGGGTGAAGCGGACCTTGAATCGGGTCACGGCGCGACGGTGCGACCCTTACGCGCCTTGTCCAACCGGCGCCCAAGTTTGCCGAGCACCGTCGCCGCCGAGACATATTTGCCCGACTTCCTGGCGGCTGCGCCCGAAGCCAGCCCGCGCTCGATGAACGCCTTCTGGGCATAACGGAACTCGACATTGCGGCGCACCGCGTCCTCGACAAATCCGGACAGGGTCTCGCCGGACTCAAGCACCGCCTCGGCGGCCTGGCGCAGTTCAGGCGAAACGCGGACTGCGGGAATGGCGGCAGTTTTCATGGGCACCTCGTGCATTGCATATGTAATGCAATGATGGATGAAACCTGGACAGCTTGCAACATTGTTATCCATTCGGGCGACGACGACTACAAGCGATAGCCTGTCAGCACACCGACTCAAGCTCCCGTCCAAGGAAGCGCCAGTGGTTCAACGCTTCGACCCTAATAAGCCAGACCGACTGGCGGCCAGCGTCCCGGCGAGCTCGCCGCTGGCGCCGCTGCTGCGCTTGGTGTAACAAGTATCGACCCGGGGCGCGGTTTTGTTGCGCTCTTGCGATTGCGCATCAAACCGTTAACTGTCCACCAAACTCGCAATGATTTCGATGGTAGACCCCTATCGTCATGAAGGTCGGCCAGATGCTGAGCCTGCAGGACTCGCTGCTCCCGCCCGAAGTGACCGGCGTCCTGCGCGCGCAGCAGCGGCAAGCGCCGCCGCCTCGATCTGGCAGATGCACCGGGGGGTGCTGCGCGACATTGTTTGCTCCGGTCTTCATTTTCCTGACATTTGTTGACCAGAACCTATAATTCAAACGCAACTGGCGCGTGATCAGGTTCTGCAGTCACCGAAAAGGAGGAGATGATGAGCTTCTTTACCGTGGTGGTTTTGGCGGCCGTGCTCGCGACCGTCGTCGCGCTGGCATCGGGGATTTCTTCCATGGCCACCGACCATGAAGTCGGGCATCTGGACAGCGCTCACTGGATGGAATGGCGCGTTGCCTTTCAGGCCATCGCTATTCTGCTGGTGCTGTTTGCGATCTACGTGGAGACTTGACGGAGCAAATACTCACTTCTGCTTCTGCGCCGATTGCGAAGCGGCATGAATGGCTGATAGGGTTCTTCGCTTTGGCTGGTGTCGCCGAAAGGCGCCTGAACCAATTTCGCGGAGGACTGTGCCATGTCTTACAAGACTATCCTGGTTCACATCGACGCCGGCAAACGGTACCCGGCACGCGTTGAGGTCGCAATCGGCCTTGCGCGTCAATATGATGCGCATCTGATTGGGCTGAACGCCCTGACCTTGGTCGAGCTGCCGGGTTACGTGCAGGCGGGGGGTATGCCTGTCATCGAACTCAAGAAGCGCCACGCCGCTGAACAGGTGGAGCGTGCGCAGGCGGCCTTCGACAAGGCGCTGTCCGCCGCCGGACTCACAAGCGCAGAGTGGCGCACGAGCGCGCTGAACGCCGTGGACGCGGTCACGCTGCATGCGCACTATGCCGACCTGATCGTCCTCGGCCAGCCTGGGGCGGAGGATTATTCCGGCGTCGGCAGCGGCTTCGCTGAGCATGTGGTGCGCGAAGCGGGCCGCCCGGTGCTGATGGTTCCCTACGTGGGCGCTTTCGAAAGCATCGGCAAGCGTATCCTCATCGGCTGGAAGGCAACCCGCGAGGCGATTCGGGCGGTTACCGATGCGATTCCATTCCTGCATCAGGCCGAAGCCATTCGGGTCCTGGTGATCGACCCGAAAGCTGGCGAACACGGCGCGATGCCCGACGTGGACATAGCACCCTACCTGGCGCGGCACGGGGTGAACGTCGAGGTGCATGTGGACCGCGCGGCCCGAAACGACGTAGGCAACGAGATCTTGTCGCGCGCCGCTGACTTCGGGGCGGACCTGATAGTCATGGGCGCCTACGGGCATTCGCGGTTCAGGGAAATGGTGCTGGGCGGCGCCAGCCGCACCATAATGGATGCGATGACGGTACCGGTGCTGCTGTCGAATTGAGCTCCCCCCGGCCTGGCGGACGCGCGCACTCCGACCCCAAATCGGTCGCGCGCTCCGGGAAAATTCGTTTCTGACCCCTTTTTTTCTTCTTTTGTTTTCTTTTGTTTTCTTGTGGAGGCGCGGGTCTCGTAGGAACCTGGGTTAGGCCTGTCATGCGCGTGGCGTGAAAAATCTCACCGCGGGGCCGCGCCGCCCAGGCACGCCGGTCGCATCATCGATAGGACTGGAATGCGTTGTTCTCGCGCGTGAGGAGCGTCATCAGCCTCGGATGGACAAAGAGCTTCTCCTTGCCAAAGGTCTGCTCGCGCAGCACGCCTATCGCTGCGAGGGCCTTGAGATAGCGCGACGCAGCTTGGCGTCCGGCGATCCCGGCTTCGACCAGATTCGCGATGCGGCAATACGGCTGCTCGAAGATCACATCCACCAGTTCGCGGCTGTAGATCTTCGGCAGCGTCGCGCGCACGTACTCCGCGGTGCCGCCGGCGAGTTTGCGCACGGCGCCGATCTTGGCCGTGGTCCACCCCGCCGTGTCTTCGACCGCGCGCAGCATGTAGAGCAGCCACGGCTCCCATTGCGCTTCGCGCGTGACTGCGAGCAGCAGGCGGTAATAATCGGCCTTGTGCGCGATGATGTAGCGGCTGAGGTAGAGGATAGGTAATGGCAGCAGGCCCTGCTCGACCAGGAACAGGCTGTTCAACACGCGCCCAGTGCGTCCGTTGCCGTCGGTGAAGGGATGGATCGCTTCGAACTGATAATGCGCCGCCGCCATCCGCACCAGCGGGTCGAGCGTTTCCTCCTCGTGCAGAAAGCGCTCCCAGTTGGCGAGGAGACTCCGGATGCGCGCTTCGCCCTCGGGCGGCGTGTACACCACTACGCCGGTGGCGTCGTTTGCAAGCGCAGTGCCCGCCGCCTTGCGCACGCTCATCTGGACGCCTTTGATCCGCGTGCAGATAGTCTCCGCCGTGCCGGTCGTCAATGGCCGCGTCTTCAGCGCCTTGACGCCTTCGAGCAGGGCGTGCCGGTAGCGCAGCGCCTCGCGCGTCGCGGAGTCCGCGCCAGTGTCGGCTTGAAGGTGCCGGAACAGTTGGTCGGCGGTGGTGACGATGTTCTCGATTTCCGAACTTGCCCGGGCTTCGAGCAGGGGAAGGGTGTTGATCAGCATCGCCGGGTTCGGGATCAGTTCCGCCGCCTGCTTCAATTCGGCCAGCGCCGCGCGCGCTGTCACGCACTGCTTCAACACCGTTTTCGTCTCCAGCTCAGCGGTGGGAGGAAGACGCGGCAGGTCGTTGTAGGGCCGGTGCGGCTGCCAGCCGGCAGGGCGGGACATGTCGCCGGAATTCGCTTTTTGCGCCATGTCCGCAGCTTATGTCGCCGCCGGCGACAGGTCAAGAGAACGTGTCGCGAATTGGCGCTTTTGGCGACATGTGTTCTGATCCGCTAGCCTGGAGAGAATTCGACCCCGACCCTTAAGGCTCTGCCGGCCTGGCGAGCTACACCGACATGGCCAACCGGGCGAGCGCGCTTGCGCAGGGGACGAACACGCCCTTGATCGCCGATGCGGACATGCCCATGGCAAAAAGGGGCCGCAGCACATTATCTGGTTTGCCAGGCGTGTGGTGTAGTCAGCGAGGATTCGCTCTAAATCTTAGTCAATGTTCCGATGACCTTAAACTCTCACGCCGGTTTCCCATACCTTATGGCTCTATTGTGTGGCTTTCAGAATCGCCGCCAATGGCATCATGGTGACCTCGGCTCGAAACAGGATCGCACCATTTTGCAGAACACCATAACAGTGGGTTTGATATTGGGTGACGCCAGCAGCGTCTTTACCCGCTCTGGTCGCCGTTGATTCATTGACGAGCATGTGCAGAACATCATTACTGCGCAGCGCTTTTGTCAATTCGCGGTCGATCGAGATGTTGTGAGCGGTATAGACCATCGGCTCATTTTCAAAATCATGGTGGTTCTTGAGTGCACGCTCCAGCAGGGCACAGGAGATCAGGCCGGCTGGGTAGATCTCCGGGAATCTGACCCGACCTTCTAGTTCGTCGAAATAGGCCGACTGATCGGCCAGTGAACCCGAGAGAAAGTTTTTGGCATTGCCGGTGTTCAAGTACTTCCGTTTATAGAAAAGACCAGTACCCTGAATGTAGCTTCGGTCGGATTGATGAGTTAAGTCGGGCAGGGATGAAAGGTTGGCGTCGCTAAGGAAAAGTGGGGTCTGCGATTCTTTCTTGAAGCCGAAGATGACAATGCCGCCTTCATTCCTGACTGCAATCCGGTTGCTGAGAGTGGTGTTCTCGCCCGCTTTGATTTGCGATTTCTTAATTTCGACCTGAAGGGTCTCGCCGGGTTTCACCACGTTGGCGAAGGTGAGTTGATAGTTGCTGAAATGCAACTTTCTGTCTTTAATCATCGCAGTTTCGTTGTGCTGTTCGCGATAAAGACGCAGCTGATCTTCGATCAAACAGTCCAGCTGGAAGCCAAGTGCAATCGCTCCACCAAATGGATTGCCACGAATCCTTCCCCACTTTTCCCTGTCATGAAACAGATTGAAATCATCCGATGAGTTTCGTACTGCATCGATGTGGATTTGCAGGAAGGTAAGTGGTGTATGAGCGATGGGCTTGCTCATGGTCGTTGAACATCCATTGTCTGGTGGTCCGGTCTGGTTGAAGGCGCTATGTTTTTCCGCCCCACCTCTGCATATTAGCGGCATGAGGGTGAAAAACTTTAGCGCCCTCCACCAAGGCCGAATACCAAGAAGACTCGGCCGATCATCTGGATGAAACCAAGCTGCTGGCCCAAGGCGTAGCGAAAAGGGGCCAGGCTCTGACCCCTTTTGTTTCCACTTTAGCGCAGCCGACATGAGCGCGGCACGGCGCTCCGGCTCGGCCGCGCTGCCGGTGATTACGGCGAGCATTCCCGATGCCCTGATGAAGGGGATGGCCGGCCGCCTTGACCAATCCATGCCCGTCGGCAACGAGGGGGCGGGCGTGGTTGTGGACGCCGGCGCGTCCGACGAAGCGCAAGCGCTGCTCGGAAAGATGGTGGCCATCGTCGGCGGCGCCATGTACGCCCAGTACCGCAGCGCGAAGGTCAAGCAATGTCTCGTGCTTCCGGCAGGCACGACCGCGGCCGACGGCGCCTCCTGCTTCGTCAACCCGCTCACTTCACAGGGCATGGTAGAAACCATGCGGCTCGAAGACCACAAGGCTTTGGTACACACTGCGGCGGCGTCCAACCTGGGCCAGATGCTCAACAAGATATGCATAGCCGACGGGGTCAGCCTGGTGAACATCGTGCGCTCGCAACAGCAGGCGGATTTGCTCAAGGCCCTGGGCGCGCGCCATGTCTGCAACTCCAGCACCCCGACCTTCATGCAAGACCTCACCGAAGCGCTCGCCGCCACCGGAGCGACCCTCGCCTTTGATGCCATCGGCGGCGGCAAGCTGGCCGGGCAGATCCTCACCCGCATGGAAGCC
>JBQMQE010000198.1:0-458 GCA_052172655.1 Burkholderiales bacterium | reverse complement strand
CCTCACCGAAGCGCTCGCCGCCACCGGACATTCAGAAAGTCGAGAAGGAGCATACAGGAGGTTTTACTGCTGATCTGCCGTCCGGGCGCGGCCTTGAGAGGAGATTTCTTAGATTTGCGTACGAAGGAGACCTCGATCAAATTGTGCAGCTAGAGGCCGCGATTTTTGGAGACTCTTTTCCGGTATTTCATCGCGACAATATCAGGAGATTTTTTGAGCGGTGTCCTCAGGCCTTTCGGATTGTTTTAGAGGGAGAGGAATTGCTCGGTTATTCCATCGTATTCCCTTTGAACCAGCGTGGCCTCGACGATGTTCAGAAGAACCTGCCGGAATCGGTCGTCAAGATGGATCTGAACGGAATTGAGCCTAGGTTCGGCCTAAATACGAGGGCCTTGTTCGTAGAGGTGATCGCGATCCGTCAGACAGCGACAACGAGCGCGAGGATCGCCCTGCTAAAA
>JBQMQE010000197.1:0-8659 GCA_052172655.1 Burkholderiales bacterium | reverse complement strand
CGGATAGAAGGCCTCCACGTAGTCGGCGCGCACTGCGCGGGCAAGCTCCGGGTCGTGTGCCGCGTGATGGCGCAGCCAGCCGAGCGAAATGGTGGCGCGTTGCATCTCAATGCGCGTGCGCGTGCCGAATTCGATCACTACCGCCGTAGTTTCGGCTTGCGCCAGTTCCGCCTGGAAGGCGTCGACCAATAGACCGCTGTAATGCGCCAGCGCCTTGTGCGTAGAGCCCTGGCGGTTGACCGCGCGCTCGCCCCACCATGCGCGCGCCCTGTCGTAGGCGGGTGAGCCCGGCTCGTGAAAGCACAGGAATACGTGGTCGAGAAACGACCCGATGCCGGTGTGCAGATCGATGATGGCGGCGCGCCGCGCGTGGCCTGCATGCGTGCGCACCGCGTTGCGAAATGCCGCGTTCGCCCATTGCGCGCGATGGCCGCCGAAGAACAGCCCGTCCGGATGCGCGTATTGTCCGCCGTTGAAGGCGTCGGAAAACGCTTGTTCACCGCGGCTGTCGCGGAACGCATCGAGCGCGGCGAAAACGCTCCGGATCGATGCCTCATCCCAGCCCTCGGGTGAAATTGCGGCATGCAGTTCGCCGTAGCCCGGGTTCGCCGGATAGGGCTTGGTGTGATCGACGAAATTCCGATTGAGATCGACATTCTCCTCGGTGACGCGCTGCCCGTGGGCGAAGCCCCAAGGATTGTGCGCGTGCAGCAGTACCAGCGCAGTGCCGGCCGGGATGCGCTTTGCGCCGCCATCCAGCATCCACGCGCTTTGCGCCGCCGAGCCGGCATAGCCTTCGATGCCATGGGTGCCGCAGCCGATCACCATTACGTTCGGTGCATCGGGACGGCCGAGCGTGGCCACGTCCAGAAACAGCGCTTCGCCTTGTGCGCCGCGCGCGCCGGGATGAGGGTAATGGGCCAATTGCGCGCCGCTTGCGCGCGCCGCATCGAGGAACCTGCTCCGCGCTTCGCTGTAGCTCGCCGCAAAAATCGATCGATCGCTCATGTTGTCTCCGGAAAAATGCGTGCGCTCAAGGCGTGGGCTGACGCCGCCGCGGGATCGCCTCGATCAGGGCCTGGGTGTAGGCGTTGCGCGGTACGCTGAACACCTCCGCCGCGAGCCCTTCTTCAACCACGCGGCCGTCTTTCATCACCGCCACCCGATCGCAGATCTGCGCGGCAACGCGCAAGTCGTGCGTGATGAATACCATCGACAGGCCGAGCCGGGCGCGCAACTGCGCCAACAGCTCCAGCACCTGCGCCTGCACCGAGACATCGAGCGAAGAGACGGGCTCGTCGGCGACCAGGATCTCCGGCTCGAGCGCCAGCGCGCGCGCGAGGCCGATCCGCTGGCGCTGTCCGCCCGAGAATTCGTGCGGAAAACGGTCGGTCGCCGTCGGATCGAGGCCGACGAGCGCGAATAATGCTTTCGCGCGGGCGCGCGCTTCCTTTGGTGCCACGCCATGCGCGATCGGGCCCTGGGCCACGAGGTCTCCGGCCCGCCGGCGCGGGTTGAGCGAGCCGTACGGATCCTGAAACACCATCTGAATGCGCGCCGTCGCGTGCTTTGCCTCGCGGCGCGATAGATGGGCAAGATCGACATCGCCCATGCGTATGGCGCCGGCGTCGGGGGCGATCAGCCGGACCAGGCACTTTGCCAGCGTCGATTTTCCGGAGCCGCTTTCGCCGACGATGCCCAGCGTCGACCCTTTGGGCAGCGCCAGCGATACCCGGTCCAGCGCCAGGGTGCTGCGTTTGCGCAGTCCCGAGCCCCGCGTCAGATAAGTCTTGGAAACCTGGTCGATGCTGAGGACGGTCTCGGTAGAGACCGGCCTTGCCGGCGGCGCGGCGAGCGGGGGAACGGCGGCGAGCAACATCCGCGTGTAGGGATGGCTCGGCCGGTCGAGGACATCGGCGGCGCGGCCTTCCTCCACCATTTGACCATTCTGCATGACCGCCACGCGGTCGGCGATCTCGCCGACGACGCCGAAGTCGTGCGTAATGAACAGCACGGCAGTGCCTTTCTTGCGCTGCAGGTCGCGGATCAGGTGCAGGATCTGCGCCTGCGTCGTCACATCGAGCGCGGTCGTCGGCTCGTCCGCGATCAGAACCGTCGGTTCCAGCGCGAGCGCCATGGCGATCATCGCGCGCTGGCGCTGTCCCCCTGAGAGCTCGTGCGGATAGGCGCGGGCGACGGAGCGCGGATGCGGCAGGCGAACCTCGTCCAGCAGCCCGAGTATGCGCGCGTCGATTTCGGACCGGCCGAAGCCGGTGTGGGTGCGGAACATCTCGCCGATCTGGTCGCCGATCGGGCGCAGCGGATTGAGCGCGGTCATCGGCTCCTGGAACACCATGGCGATGCGCCGCCCGCGCAGGTGTCGCATTTCAGCCTCGGGCAGGGCGAGGATGTCGCGGCCCTCGAAGCGGATGGCGCCGCCGCAGACGCCGACGCCGACTGGCAGCAGCCGCATGATCGCATTCGCCGTCATCGACTTGCCCGAGCCGCTCTCGCCGACGACGCAGAGTATCTCCCCCTCGCGCAAGTCGAGCGAGACGCCGCCCAGGGCCAGCGCCCGGTCTGCACCTTGCGGCAGCGCGACGGACAGATTCTCCAGCGCGAGGGTAGTGCTCATCGTCCGCGCAGTCTCGGGTTCAAGGCGTCGTTCAAACCCTGGCCGACCAGCGAGACGGCGAGCACGGTGATAAGGATCGCGACGCCAGGGATGGCGCAGACGTACCACTCGGAGCGGAGCACGCCGCGTCCCAGGCCGATCAGATTGCCCCACGAGGCCACGTTGGGATCGGAAAGATTGAGAAAGGCGAGCGCGCTCTCGAGCAGGATGGCGACGGCCATCACCACGCTGGCATAAACGATGACGGGCGGCAGCGCGTTGGGCAGGATTTCGCGAAAGATCAGCGTCGCGTCGCTGAGCCCGATGGTGCGGCCGGCTTGTACGAACTCGCGCGTGCGCAGCGTCAGGAATTCGGCCCGCGTGAGACGAGCCGGCGCCTGCCAGGAGACCAGACCGATGGCGATCGTCACCGTAGTCAGCGTCGAGCCGAACACGGCGACGAGCACCAGCAGGAGTAGAAAGTTAGGCAGCGTCTGGAACGCCTCGGTGATGCGCATCAGGATGTCGTCGGCGAGGCCGCCATAGAACCCGGCCAGTGCGCCCAGGACGACGCCGATGGTGATCGCCAGCGCCATTGCGGCGAGGCCGATCAACAGCGAAATACGCGCGCCGTGGAAAATCTGGGCGGCAATGTCGCGCCCCGAGCTGTCGGTGCCGAGCGCAAAGCGCGCGTCGTGGAAAGGCCAGATCAGCGGAGGTCCGGCAAGCCCGAGCGGATCTTTTGGAAACAAGAGGCCGGCAGTCATTGCCATAAAGATGACGAGGATCAGCAGCGCAAGGCCGACCAGCGCAGCCGGGCTGCGTGCATAAAGTCGCCAGAATGTCGTGACAGCCCCCGTTTCCCTTGCGGCTGCGCGTCAGCCGATGCGCGGGTCGAGCCGCGCATAGATGAGATCGACGATGAAGTTCACTGCGATCACGAGCAAGGCCGAGACGAAGACGATGCCGAGCAGCGTATTGAGGTCGCGCTGCACCACGCTCTCGTAGGCGAGCCGGCCTAGACCCGGCAGCGCGAACACGCTCTCTACCACAACCGAGCCGCCGAGCATGGTGCCCGCCTGCAATCCGATCAGCGTCACCACCGGCAACAGCGCATTGCGCAGCACGTGGCGTACGATGACGGCCTGCTCCGCGACCCCTTTTGCGCGCGCCGTGCGCACAAAATCGAGCGTGAGCACCTCCAGCATGGAGGCGCGCATGATGCGCAGGTAGATCGCAAGAAAAATAAGCGCCAGCGTCAGCGTCGGCAGAACGAGGTAGCGCGCGATGTCGAGCACGCGCATGAACCCGGCGTAGCCGGCACCTACCGTTTCGAATCCCCCCGCCGGCAGCCAGGCGAGCTTAATCGCGAATACGACGATCCCCATCAGGCCGAACCAGAACGAGGGCGTCGCATAGAAGACGAGGCCGAGCATGGAGATCAGCGTATCGGGCCACTGATTGACCTTGCGCGCGGCGACAATCCCCAGCGCGATGCCGGCGAAGAACGCGAACGAGAGCGCCGAACCCATCAGCAGCAGCGTCGCCGGCAGCCGCTCCAGGATCACGCTCGCGACCGGCTTGCCGTAGATCGCCGAGTAGCCCAGATCGAGCTGCACCAGGCGCCACATGTAGCGCCCGAGCTGCACCGCGACCGGCGCATCCAGACCGTAGAATCGGCGCAATTCCTCCACCATCTTCTGGTCGCCGCCCCCCATTTGCGCAACCAGCGCGTCGACGGTATCCCCGGGCGCGAGTTGCAGCAGGAGGAACAGTCCGACGAGGATGATCAGCAGCGTCGGCACGCTCGACAGCAGCCGACGCCCCGCGAGCGCCAGAACGCGCATTGTTCACCTCTCGATCCACAGGTCCGCCCAGTGGCTGGACGGCCAACGGGTTGTATTGGAGTGGTTGTGCAGCGACTTGTTGACGACCGTGACGAATTGGCGCTCGATCGCCATCCAGATCGGGATCTCGGTGTTCACCGCCCTGACGAAGTCGACATAGAGCGCCTTGCGCTTCTTCGGGTCGAGCTCGCTGGCTGCGTCGTCGATGATCTTGTCGATCGCTGCCGACTCCCAGCCCCACTGGTTGGTCCAGGGCGAGCCCTTGGGGCTGCCCGATCGGTACCAGACCGTGGTCGACACTGCCGGATCGTTGCGGTACTGATGCCAGCCGGTGGCAATGTCGAAGTTCCAGTCCTTGTAGACGTTGGTAAGATAGCCGGCGGCGTCGTAGCGCACGATCTCGACCCCGATGCCCACCGCGCCCAGCGATTGCTGCACGAACGTGGCCCAAAGGCTGATGTCTTCGCCCCAGGGCGCAGGCAGCAGGCGCACGGAGAAGCGCTTGCCGTCGGCGCCGCGCTTGTAGCCCGCGGCGTCGAGCAGGGCCTCGGCTTTCGCCTTGTCAAACGGATATTGCGGCATGCCCTGCGGATAGAACTCGGGCGACGAAGTCGGGATCGGCCCGGTGCCGCGTTTGCCGAAACCGTAGAGGAAGTTCTTGCAGAAGAAGTCAATATCGAGCGCGTGCACGATCGCACGCCGTACGCGGACGTCCGCGAGCTCCTTGCGGCGGTGATTGAATTCCAGCGTGTTGGTGACGCCATTGCCTTCGTTGCCGCGCGTGGTTACCACGAAGCGTGGGTCTTTCTTCAATCGGTCGAGATCGGCGAGCGGCAGCGAGGAGTAGGGTGCGACTTGCAACTGCCCGGACTCGATTCCCGCGCTTGCCGCCGACTTGTCGGTGATGATGCGTCAAACGATGCGGTCGAGATAAGGCAGGCCTTTCCTCCAGTAGTCGGGATTGCGTCCGGCGATGATGAACTGTCCGCGCTCGTACTGGACGAACTTGAACGGTCCGGTGCCGATGGGTGCCGTGTTCGCCGGATTCTTCAGAATGTCGGTGCCCTCGAACACATGGCGCGGCGCGATGTAGCCGAGGTCCGGCAGTGCGCGCAGCAGGAGATCCAGCGGCATCGGGCGGGAGTAGCGGAACACCGCCGTATGCGCATCGGGCGTATCCACCGCCTCGAGATGCAGTTGCAAAGTCGAGCCGTAGTTGAGATGCTTTTTCCACATCTGCATCGCGGTGAACTGCACATCGGCCGAGGTGAACGGCTTGCCGTCGTGCCATTTCACGCCCTGCCTCAGCTTGAATGTAATCGTCTTGCCGTCGGGTGTCGTCGACCAGCTCGTCGCCAGCATCGGCTCGGGCGTGCCGTTTGCATCCAGGTCGACCAGCGGCTCCATGATCTTGGAGGTTATGAGGTAGACGCCGGTCGAGGCCCGCAGCGCGGGGTTCAGGATGCGCTGTTCCGAACTCATCAGCACGTTGACCACGCCGCCACGCTGCGGCTCGGCGGCGCCGACCGCGCCCGACAGGACCATGGCGAGCGCAAGCACGCTGCAGCATTGGCGGATCAGGCGGCGGGCGATGCGAAGGCGGGGGCTAGAAAACATGGGAACACCTCACGATTTGTGGGGGAAAGTCGAACTCAGGTGGGATAGCGTTGCAGCCGGGGCGTCACGTCGCGTCGAAAGTAATCATGACGCCGGTCGCGGCGGAGGCCGGCACGGTCACGCTGCCTTCACCGGCTATGCCCGCAGAACCGACCACCTTCGCGGCCGCGGCCGCATCCGCAACGCCGATTCGGAGGCCGACGGCGCCCTCTGCGGGCAATCCGGCGAGTGAGACGCCGGGATGCCGCTTTGCCAGCGCGGCCTGATCGAAAAAAATGAAATCCGCCCGGTTCGCGCCCGAGCTGACGCGCACGGCACCGTCGGCGAGCGCTTCGGCCGGCTGATCGATCAGGCGTGTCATGTGCGCCCCCGCGGCCTTCGGGTCGGCAGTGAGCATTTCAACCTGCATCAGCCGCTGCGCCGTGTTCGCGTGGGTCTGCAGCGTTTTGATCCAGACCGCTTCGCGCGTCAGGTGCTGGCAGGCGAAAATGCGCAAGCCTCCCGGTCTCTCGTCCACTGGCCATTGCATTACACTGAACCGGGCCTCCGACTTGCCGCCGTCCGGCAGATCGACCGGGCGGCCGAAGTTGACCGGGCCGAGCGCGGCAATGCCGCGGGCCTTGAGCTCCGCCACGCCGGCTGCCGCATCGCGCGCCGTAAACGCGACGCGCTCAAGGCCCTCGCGTTCGGCGAGAAAAGCGCGGGTCGGCGCGTTGTGCGGCGTCTCGGCCAGAACGCCGAGGAGCTCGATGTAATCGATATCGAAGACAATGGTGTAGTTGCCGGAGCCGAGCTGCGGGCTATGGGTGCCGCGCGGCGATACGGTGAAGCCGAGGCGGCGCCACTTTTCGGCGGCGGCATCCAGATCGCGCACGGCGACAACGGCGTGATCCATTCCTATTACCTGGCTGAGTGACAAGCGAATCCCTCCCCGATAATCGTTTCACCGGACGCCCGATGGATCGGCAGCGCCCGACAGACCGGCAACCGATAGACCGGCAGCGGAAACAGTATGACTGATTGTATTTTCCCTGACAAGAAACAAAGGTCGCAGAAAGGTCGCAGAAAGGTCGCAGAAAGGTCACAGGAACAAAGGTCGCAGAGTCGGGCCACAAGCCGGCGTTGGTTGAAAAGTTTGCTGTTGCGCGAACGCCTCGCTACCATGACGGAGGGCTAGGCTGCAGCGCAGACGTGAAACTCAAAGCAGGGGCGTACTTATGAACACCGAGGAGATTGTGTGGCCGCGCTCGCTTTGGGCCGCCGTCACGCCTGAGGGCCCGGCGCTGCCGAGCGTGCAGGGTGCGTTGAAGGCGGATGTGGTTGTGATCGGCGCCGGATTTACCGGCCTGTCGACCGCCTTGCATTTGCGCAAGGCCGGCGTAGACGTTGCCGTGGTCGAGGCGATGGAGCCGGGGTGGGGGGCGTCGGGCAGCAACAATGGCCAGGTGATACCGACGCTGTCGCGCGTCGACCCGGATGAACTGATCAAACGCTACGGGGCGGCCGGTGAGCGCTTCGCCGGGCTTATCCGCGACAGCGCGGCGCTGCTGTTCGACACAGTGCGCGAGCATGGTATCGCGGCCGAGGCGGAGCAGACCGGGTGGATCCAACCGGTGCATACGCCGGGCCGGATGAAGATCGCCGAGCGCCGCGTCGCGCAATGGTCGCGACTGGGAGCGCCGGCGGAACTGCTTTCGGCAGCAAGGATGCGTGAGCTGTTGGGCTCTGACGCCTGGCACGGCGGCTGGTGGAACCCGACGGGCGGGCATATAAACCCACTGGCTTTGGCGCGCGGCCTGGCGCAGGCAGTGATCGACACCGGCGGGCGCATCTATGCGCGCTCGCCCGCCCTGCGTTACGCCCGGGAAGGCGGCCGCTGGGTCGTGCATACGCCGATGGGCGTGTTCTCGGCGCGCGCGCTGGTGCTCGCGAGCAATGCATACACGGGCGAGTTCTCGAAGGCGCTTGCGCCCCGAATCGCGCGCGAATTGATTCCAGCATTCTCCTGGCAGATGGCGACTCAGCCGCTGCCGGATGCGGTGCGCCGCAGCGTCCTGCCCGGCCGGCAGGCGATGTCCGACACGCACGGCGAACTTTATTTCTGCCGCTACGACGCGCGCCATCGCCTGGTGACCGGCGGCGCGCTGATCGCCCCCTTCGACAAGGCGCGGCGCATGAAGCAGATGATAGCGAAGCGGATCGTCAGGCTGTTTCCGCAAATCGGCGAGGTGGCGTTCGACTATGTCTGGAACGGCTATATCGGCATGACGCCGGACTACACGCCGCGCTTCCATCGTCTCGGACCCGACGCCTATGCATGGGCCGGGTGCAACGGCCGCGGGGTCGCGCTGGCGCTGGCGGCAGGGCGGGAGCTGGCGAAAGCGGTTCGCGGCACTGCGGAGGGCGAGCTCGCGTTGCCGTTCACGCAGCCGACGCCGATTCCGTTGCAGGGTATCGTGCGCGAGTTGTCGCCGCTGATGCTGCTGGTCTACCGCTACCGCGACGGGCGTGAAGTCGGCTAAGAACCGGTAGCAAAAGTCATTTTGCCACCGGCCGATTTAGGGGAGCGCGAGGGGAGGTA
>JBQMQE010000196.1:8104-8771 GCA_052172655.1 Burkholderiales bacterium | reverse complement strand
CTGCTGCCGCGTCTGCTTTCGGGGCAGATTGAACGTATTTCGCAGCCAGCCAGAGCCAGCAACGAGCTGGTGACGCAAACCAAAGGGAGTTGAAGCCACATGACCCGACCATTCGGGCGTAGAACGTCCAACTGCTCTCCCCATTGAACATGCCCAAGCCTAAATTCGATCAGCGCAAAGCGCTCCACGCGATGCTTTTCGTGGTGGCGCACCTTCCGAAACCGGCGAACGTGTGCAACGTTCTCAAGTGCCTGTATTACGCCGACCGGAAGCACTTGCAGGAATACGGGCGCCAGATTTACGGCGAGACGTTCTATGCGATCGAGCACGGTCCGGTTCCGAGCGCGGCCTACGAGATCATCAAGTACGCGAATGGGCGTGCGAAGTGGGACCTCCAACTTCACGAGGCCTTTGAATTGCTCGACGTGAATGATATTCATGTGAGCGCCAGGGGAGCTGTCGACACCGGGCTTCTCAGTGAGTCCGACATGGCCTGTCTGCTCGATGCTGCCCGGAAATACGGCAAGATGTCTTTCGGCAAGCTCAAGAACCTGAGCCACCAGGGGAAGGCGTTCGAGAACGCCGATGCGAACGGCGAGATGAAGACGTGGAGTTTCGAGGGTGCGGCGATCGTTCACGCGGCGCGCCAGGGCGTGAACGGTACGAC
>JBQMQE010000196.1:0-8094 GCA_052172655.1 Burkholderiales bacterium | reverse complement strand
CTTAAGGATAGTGAGGCCATCGCTTTGCATCTTAAAGACCGAAATCCCGGCGAAGCACATGCGAAGAGGGATTCGGCGCAGCACGCCAAGCCGCGCGCGGCGTGATTCAGCTTTTCGCTGAAAAATTGCCTCCGGAGCGCTTGACCGCGGGCTTGGCGCGGGCGACCTTGCGGCGGGATGCGGCCGAAGGTTCAGCATGCTATTCTTTCGCAACTGCCAACCGGAGGCCTACACATGTTCGATCGCATCACGCATGATCCCAACGTGCTCTCCGGGCGCGCAACGCTGCGCGGCCTGCGGATCTCGGTCGCCCATGTGGTCAATCTAGTCGCCAACGGTATGACGCCGGCGCAGATCGTCTCCGAGCATCCCGATCTGGAGGAAGAGGACGTGCGCCAGGCGCTCGGCTACGCGGCGGCGATCGCCGAGGACCAGGTCCACCCCATCCCCGCGGGCAAGTAATGCGGTTCCTCGCCGACGCGGGGATCTCGCCCAAGACCGTCGATTTCCTGCACCGGCAGGGCCATGAGGCGGTTCATGTCCGCGAACTTCAAATGCAGCGCGCTCCGGACCGGTTGTTGGTCGAGCTGGCGCGGGCGGAGGATCGAATCCTACTCACCTTCGACCTCGACTTTGGCGAAATTCTCGCGCTCGGTGTCATCGCCCGCCCGAGTGTCGCGATCTTCCGGCTGTCGGACGAGCGTGCAGACTCCGTCAACCGGCGGCTCGAAGGGGTGCTCTCCGAGCAGGCCGAAGCGCTCGCGTCGGGCGTGCTGATCCTGGTTGAGGATGCACGCTATCGAATCCGCCGGCTGCCGATCATGCGGCTAAATCCCTGAGCCAGTTCGCGGCATCGAGAATGTGCACCGGCGCCCGATATTCCTCCTGCCTCAGCTCATAGACGATCTGCACCGCTTCCGCGTCGGCAAAATGGCTGGCGAAACGAGTAAGCGCGCGATGCGGGACTTTGTCCGACAGTTTGCACTCGATCAGATGTGTCAGCCGGTTCTCCTCGCTCAGCGCGAAATCGACCTCGGCGCCATCCTTGGTGCGGATGTAGTGCAGGCCGATGTTCTTGCCTTGCGCGTCCTGCCGGAAATGCGCGTGCTTGAGCAGCATCGCAGCCACGGCATTCTCGAAGCGCACGCCCGCGTCGCCGCGGACCAGCCCGGTATCGAAGAAATAGACCTTCGGCGTTTGCAGGATGGCGCGGGCGATATTGTGGTGCCAGGGCTGAATAGCGAACACGATGTATAGCGCTTGCAGAATGTCGAGATAACGCTTTAGCTTGGTGGGCGAAACGGCGAGGTCGCGGGCGATGGAGGCGAGCGACAGCGGCGAGCCGACGCGCTCGCGCAAGACGTCCACGAACAACCGCATGGCGGTAATTTCGTGCAGGCGGGAGAACTCGACCACGTCCTCGCGAATCAGGTCGGTGAAGTATTGCCGCCGCCAGCGCTCGGCGTCCTCCACGTTTTCGGCCAGACAGGGCTCGGGAAAGCCGCCGCGTTCCACCAGCCGCGTCAGTGCTTCGGCGGGTGTACCGCCCTGCTGCTCGCACCATTCGCGCACCGAAATCGGGTGCAGGCGGAAGGGCAGATAACGCCCGGCCAGCGAATCGCCGCTCTGGCGCCAGGTTTCCATGCGCGCGCTGCCGGTCACCAACAACGTCTGCTCCGGCGATCGGCCATCGACAACACCCTTGAGCCAGTTCTTCCAGTCCGGCATCTTGTGAATCTCGTCCATCACCAGAAGGCGTGTTCGCGCCCCCCAGGTCTGACGTTGCAGGATGGTCCGGTCAGCGGCCACATCCCAGTTAAGGTACTGGGCGGACGGAAAACGCTCCATCAAATGGCGGCATAGCGTGGTCTTGCCCACCTGCCGTGGGCCGGTGAGCATGACCATCTTGCGTTGAAGATCGGTGGCGACGAGATCGTCGAGATAGCGTTTCATTTCGACTATTATAGTTCATACTGTACAAAAGTCGCGACTTTCTTCTAGTAGTAGATAAAATAGTCGGAGTCGCGAGGCCATCAATATGGCTACGCCAGCAAATCTCTTTTTCGTTTGAAATGTGAAATTATTTCTATAGAGTGATGGCTTGGCTACATGTGCGCCAGCCGGAACTGATTGAGGAGTAGAAATCATGGCAACGATGAGGCGTCCCCGGCTTGCCGCCGTCAAGGCGCTGTCCGGCCACCGGCTGAAGCTGACCTTTATCGACGGCAGCGTCTATACCGTGGCGCTGGCCGGCGAGTTCGACAAGTTCCCGGGCCTTGCACCCCTGCGCGATCCCAAGGCGTTCGCAAAAGCAGTCGTAATCGAGGGCGAGGGCTGGACGGTGGAGTGGCCTGCCCTCGACATCCAGATCGGGGCAGACACGCTCTGGCTCGACGCCCAGGCGCAGAATGCGCCCGACGAAAATACGCGCCTGTTTGCCCAATGGCGCGCCCGCCATGGGCTTTCACTGACGGAAGCGGCGAAGGCGCTCGGAATGACCCCGCGCACCATGAGCGCCTATGGCTCTGGCAGCCGTCCTGTGCCGCGTTATATCGCCCTAGCCTGCAAAGGGTGGGAGGCAGAACACGAGTCGAAGCGATAAGCGGCAGGTTCGGGCATTTCTCGCAGCGCTCGGAATCGTGAAGTGACTGGCCACGCCTACACCGAAGACCAGCTTGTCGAGCAGCCCGCTATAGCGCTGTTCGCGGAGCTTGGCTGGCAGACGCTGTCGGCGATGGATGAAGTGTTTGGGCCAGGCGGCACCCTCGGACGCGAGACATCTGGCGAGGTGGTGCTGATCCCCCGTTTGCGCGCGGCGCTGGAGCGGCTGAATCCGCAGTTGCCGCAAGAGGCGATTGAGAGCGCCGTGGATGAACTGACGCGCGACCGCTCGGCGATGAGTCTCGCGGCGGCGAACCGGGAAGTCTGCGGTCTGCTCAAGGACGGCGTGAAGGTGGCGGTGCCTGACCGGGAGCGCGGCGGGTTCCGGGAAGAACGGGTGCGGGTAGTGGATTGGGAAAATCCAGCGGCGAACGATTTTCTGCTCGTTTCACAGATGACGGTCACCGGGCAGCTCTATACCTGCCGGCCGGACCTGATCGGCTTCGTCAACGGCCTCCCCTGGGTGGTGATCGAGCTAAAGAAACCCGGCGTTGCGGCGCGCCAGGGTTTCGACGACAACCTGACCAGCTACAAGCATCCGCAGAACGGCATCCCGCAACTCTTCTGCTACAACGCCTTTCTCATCGCGTCGAACGGCACGGACAGCCGGGTCGGGACGATAACGGCGGAGTGGGAGCGCTTCTCCGATTGGAAGCGCATCGAGCGCGAGGACGAGCCGCGCCGGGTGTCGCTGGAGGTGATGCTGCGCGGCACCTGTACACCTGTACGGCTGCTCGACATCGCCGAGAACTTCACCCTCTTCTCGGAACACAAGAGCGGCCTGGTGAAGGCGATGGCGCAGAACCACCAGTATCTCGGGGTGAACAACGCCATTGCCGCGACGCTCGCGGCGCGCGAGGCCGGCCACGGCCGCGGCGGGGTGTTCTGGCAGACACAGGGCAGCGGCAAGAGCTTCTCCATGGTGTTTTACGCCCAAAAGATCCTGCGCAAGCTGCCGGGCAACTGGACCTTCGTCGTGGTCACCGACCGCGTGGAGCTGGACGAGCAGATCGCCAAAACCTTCAAGGCCTGCGGCGCGGTCACCCAGGCCGAGGGCGACGCCTGCCACGCGCAGAGCGGTGCGGAGCTGCGCCGGCTCCTGTCGGAGAACCACCGCTATGTGTTCACGCTGATCCACAAGTTCCAGACTCCAGAAATGCTGTGCGACCGGCCGGACGTGATCGTGCTCACCGACGAGGCGCACCGCAGCCAGTACGACACGTTGGCGATGAACATGCGCGCGGCGCTGCCCAAGGCGCTGTTCCTCGCCTTCACCGGCACGCCGCTGATCGTGGGCGAGGAAAGGACGAAGGAGGTTTTCGGCGACTACGTTTCGATCTACGACTTCCAGCAGTCGATCGAAGACGGCGCCACGGTGCCGCTCTACTACGAGAACCGCACGCCCGAGCTGCAACTCGTCAACCCGGACCTGAACGAAGACATCTACAACCTCATTGAACAAGCGGAACTGGACCCGGAGCAGGAGGCGCGACTGGAACAGGAGCTGTCGCGCCAGTACCACCTCATTACCCGCGACGACCGCCTCGACACGGTGGCGAAGGACATCGTGCGGCATTTCACCGGCAGGGGCTTCCAGGGCAAGGCCATGGTGGTCTCGATCGACAAGACCACCGCTCTGCGCATGTACGAAAAGGTACGCAAGTACTGGCCAATGCTGGACAGCACCGACATGGCAGTGGTGGTATCGCCGGGTCAGAACGAGATCGAACGTATGAAAGCACTCGGCCTCGACATCGTGCCGCACCGCAGGCGCATGAACGAGCAGGCGCTGGACGAGAAGTTCAAGGACCCGGACGACCCGTTGCGCCTGGTGTTCCTGTGCGCCATGTGGCTGACCGGGTTCGACGCGCCGAGCTGTTCGACCATCTACCTCGACAAACCGATGCGCAACCACACGCTGATGCAAACGATCGCGCGCGCCAACCGCGTGTATCCGGGCAAGCACAGCGGCGTGATCGTGGACTACGCCAACGTATTTGCCTCGCTGGAGCGCGCGCTGGCAATCTATGCCCAGGGCCGCGGCGGCGAGCTGCCGCTGCGCGACAAAAAGGCGCTGGTCGGGGAATTGCGACTTGCGGTTGCGCAGGCGACGGCCTATTGCCAGGTGCACGGCGCGGACCTCGCCAGGATCGAAACTACCTCGGCGGAAAACTTCGAGCGGGCGCAGGCGGTGGAGAACGCGGCCAATCGTCTGCTCGCCCCCGAGACCGTGAAACGGGATTTCATGGCGCACGCCCGGCTGGTGGACGCCCTGTTCCGGGCGGTGAAGCCCGATCCGGTCGCAGTCGAATTCTCAACGCGCTGCGCCTGCCTCAAGGCCCTGGCCGACTATATTCGCAGCCGCACCGATCCGCCCGATATTGCCCACGTGATGCAAGGTATCAAGGAGCTGCTCGATCAGTCCATCGGCGCAGAACCCTTCAAGATCAGGGATGCGACCATAGGGCACTATGGCATCGACTTATCGAAGATCGACTTCGGCGCGCTGGCCAAGCGTTTCGAGAAGAAGAAGCCGACCAGCAGCGATCTGGAACGACTGAAAGCCGCGGTGAAGGCACAACTGGAGCGCATGGTGCGCTTGAACCGAACACGCGCCGACTACCTGGAGAAATTCGAGGCACTGATCGAGGCCTACAACAGCGGCAGCCGCAATATCGAGGAGATCTTCAAGGACCTGCTCACGCTGACGCAGGTGCTGACCGAAGAGCAGGATCGGCACGTGCGCGAGCATCTGAGCGAGGAAGAGCTGACCGTCTTCGACATCCTCACGCGCCCCGGGCCCGATCTGAGCAAGGCGGAGCGCGACGAGGTGAAGAAGGTTGCGCGGCAATTACTCGAACGCCTGCACGCCCTGCTGGTGCTCGACTGGCGCAAGCGATCATCGGCACGCGCCCAGATACGTCTCGCCATCGAGGATACTCTCGACGAGGGGCTTCCTCGCACGTATACGAAAGAGATCTACAACACCAAATGCGAGGTGTTGTTCGAGCATGTGTACGAGAGCTATCAGGGCGAGGGCAGGAGTGTTTACACGTAGGCCGAATGGTGCCATTGGAAGCAGGCTCGAATTAAACCCAAATTCAAAGAGGCAATTGTGGATCACGTTTTCTGCTCTACCCGCTCACTCCACCGTATGTCTCCGCGGCTTTGCCGCCCGCGCTGAAAGTATTCCGCCCGTTGATGAACAACCCGGGCGATTTCGACGCGGCGCGGGCCGATGCGATAGACGATGGTGTAGGGATAGCGGTTCATTACGCATTCGCGCGTCCCCTGGCGGATACCCGGCCGGAACGCGAGACCAAGCGCGGCGATCTTCTCGGCCTGGGACAGGATGGCGTCGATGATGCGATCGGCGACGACGTCCCCCGCAACTTCGAGGTGGTACTTCTCTATGGCTTCGAGATCGCGCCGGGCGCGAACGGCGTATTCAAGCCGCTTTCCGGGCACGGCGCGCTATCCGGCGTTTTTCGAAGTGCGCCCGCATCTCATCGGCCGTCACGCGGCGGCCGGCATCGAGATCGGCCAGCCCTTCGTTGGCCGTCCTGACGGCATATTCGCAGTATTCGAGTCCGTCGCGGATCACGAATTTCAGCATTTCGTCCGGCGTGTGCCCGGCTTCGCGGGCGAGCTTCTCGATGCGCCGGGAAAGCCGGGTCGGCAGCGCAATGGTTGCAGCGGACATGTCATGCTCCAAAAATGATCGGCCTGTTTATCTTAGCAGATGGCTCGGCGTCAGCGAAGAGACTGAGACCAATAAGCGATAGAAAAATCAATCCGCCTCGCAACCCTACATGGGCAGGCCGTTCAGCTCGTCGGAACGACGGCGGTCGCCTCTAGCTCGATCTTGCCCGGGCTGTCGAGCAGGTCGGAGACGAAGATCATGCTCATGCACGGATAATGCCGCCCCATCAAACGCTTCCAGATCGCGCCCAGTTGCGCTCGCGCCGCGAGATAAGCCGGCTTGTCGCAGCAGAACGCGGTAATGCGGCAGATGTGCTCGGGACGGCCGCCGGCCTCGGCCAGCACCGCCAGTATGTTTTGCAGGGCCTGGTCGAACTGGGGTGCTATTTCGGTGGAATGAAATTTCTGCTGCGCATCCCAGCCCACCTGTCCGGCGATGAACACGACGCGCCCCGGCGCCACGGCTATTCCGTTGGCATAGCCTACAGGCGGCGCCCAGCCCTGCGGTAACAGCACTTCCATGTTTGTCCCCTTAGCGCAGGATCGAGCTTGCCCGCAAATTCGATTAGTTCCTCAATCCGACAACACCGGCGGATCCTGATCCGTTTCCCAATTGGGATCGGGCTTCGGCGTGCGCTTGAGCCAATCCTCGATCAGGCGTACGTGCTCGGCCTCGTCTTCCTCCATCTCCAGCGCGCCCTTGCGCACGCCGGCGTCCTTGGTCACTCTTGCCAGATGCGCGAAGAAATCGCGCGCGCGCTTCTCGTTATGCAGGGCAATCTGCAGCGCGTGATACGGTTGCATCAGGTAATGCAGTTCGGTCGGGTCGGCGGTCTCGGGCCCTTCCATGCCTTCCCAACGTACATTGGCGGAACTCACGGGCGATTGCTTCCAGCCCATCTGCTCCAGGATCTGGTCGGCGTGGCGCTGCTCGATGCGCGAGAGCTTGCGGAACAACTCGGCCACTTCGAGGTTGTTGTGCATTTCCATCGAATCGGCAAATTCGGCGTAACGCTCGGCCGCCTCCGCTTCCATGGCATAGGCATGCGCCATGAAATCGGCCGCGCTGGCTACCGTTGCCTTCTTCTCCGTGCGCTTGGCGGCAGTGCGTTTCGGCGCCTGCGCAGCCTTGGCAACAGCGCGCTTCGGCGCCTTTGTTCTCTTCTGCACGACAGCGGCCTTGGTCACTTTGCTGCTTGCCTTGCTTACTTTTTTCGCGCTCTTCTTCACACTCTTTTTCACGCTCTTTTTCGTACTCATAGTGCGAACTCCGCTTCCAGGTCAGATGGACGTTTCTTGCCTTTGCCGACCGGCGGCTGGTAAGGCTTGCGATCGCCCTTGTACAGCACGCCGATGTTGAAGCCGTCGTCGGTCATGAGACGCCGCGCCGCGCGCGCCGCGTCCTCGGTGGAGGTGACCGGTGCCGGCCGCGCCAGTTGCTTCCACTCGCGCTGCTCCGGGCGGAACGTCACGCACGGGCTGAGAATCTCGACGAAGGAAAACCCCGGCGTGCGTATCGCCTCGGCGATGATCTCGGCGGTGCCGTTGGGGTCGCCGGCGAATGCGCGCGCGATAAAATTTGCGCCCGCGGCGAGCGCGATCACCAGCGGATTGAACGTGCGCAAGCCGGTGCCCCCGGGGGAAAGTTTGGAATCCCAGTCGGGCTCGGTGGTGGGCGAAGGCTGGCCCTTGGTCATGCCGTACACATGGTTGTCCATGACGACGTAAGTC
>JBQMQE010000195.1:1548-8795 GCA_052172655.1 Burkholderiales bacterium | reverse complement strand
CCTTCGCCTCATACGCCTATGCCGTTGAGGCTTAAGTAAGTGCCATTCGGCTTAGAGCTTATTGCCACGGGCTTTTGAATTCGTCGTTCTCGCAGGGGAGTCAATATAATGGCTGAGGCTTTTTCCACCGCTGCGGCCGCAGCGCTGCTGGCCGCGGCATGGCGCAGCGGCAATCAGTTGAATGAGTTGCCGGCGGCAGTGCGGCCGCGCACGCTGAGCGAAGGCTATGCCGTGCAGGACGACCTGATTGCCCGATTGGGCGAGAGCTCAGCGGGCTGGAAGCTTGGCCTCGGCAGTCCGCAGGCCATGCGCAAGGCGGGCATCGAACGCCCCCTCGCCGGCCGCATTCTGAAATCGCATTTGCACCGCTCCGGCGACATCGTTCAGTTGCCCAACCGCGCCGCGGTTACCATTGAATTCGAGATTGCGTTGACTCTCGCCCGCGACATCCTGCCCGGCGACGTACCGATTGCCCCCGAGGACGCCGTTTGCGCAGCGCATGCCGCGTTCGAACTGGTCCTCTCACGTTATGTCGATCGGCGCGCGGTCGGATGGCCGAGTTTTGTTGCGGACAACTCCGGATTTGAAGCGTCGGTTATCGGGGGCGCTGTAGATCCGGGCAGGATCGGCGACATCATCGGCAGCGTGAGCGTCAGCGCGGACGGCGAGGTGCGCGCCGGCGGCTTGACCGGGGAGGAGCTGACGGATCCATTTTCTTCCCTGGCAGGGCTCATGGCGCATGCGCGCGAACGCGGATTGATCTTGCGCAAGGGCGAGATCGTGTCCGCCGGCGCGCTCGCCAGGCCGTTCGATGTAACTGGGGAAGCCAACATCGTGGCGCGCTATCTCGAAGCCGAACTTCGCGTGCAAATACGTCTGCCTTGATGGTGACGAAGAACGGATTTGCCGCGATTGGAACGGACTTCCCATCCTATTGACATCGGACGGTGAATTCACAACAATGCAATGACTCATTTTCGGAACAACCACATCCCGCAAGGGAAAAAGAAATCCCTGTTAAGGAATCCGCGGCGGAAACGCGCCGGGAGCGTTCACGAAACAGGGGAATGCAGCATTCGCGGCGTCCCCACAACCAAAGGAAGGCAAACCATGCATACGGCAATCCTGGTACTCGTCGCTGCGCTGTCCTTTTCCGTTGCACCCGCAACCGCCTGGGCGCAGGCCAAGGCGGATCCGCTCACGATCAAATTCGCCCATGCGGGATCGTCCACCCACCCCTATTCCGTTGGCATTAACCTGCTGACTCCGATTTTGGAGAAGAAATCCGGCGGGGCGATCAAACTGCAGGTCTTTTGCTGCGCCCAGCTCGGTTCCGAGCGTGAGTTGGCCGAGGGCGTGCGTCTGGGCACGATCAACATGACTTCGGTCGCCGCCGAAGGCGCGCTGCCTGCCTGGGTTCCGGAGCTACAGGCATTCGGCCTTCCTTTCATCATCCGCGACCGCGACCATATCTACAAGGTACTGGACGGTCCGGTGGGCAAGGAGCTGGAGAGCAAGCTGAACGCGCAGGGGTTCGTGGTTCTTGGCTGGTGGGAGTTGGGTTTCCGCAACATGACCACCAAAGATAAGCCGATCCGGACGCCCGACGACTTGAAGGGGCTCAAGATGCGCGTGCAGGAGGCCAAGGTCTGGCTGGGCCTGATGCGCGCCCTGGGCGCGATCCCCACTCCGATCCCCTTCGGCGAGCTGTACAACGCCCTGCAGCAGGGGGTGGTGGACGGCGAGGAGAATCCCATTGTCACCATCACCTCCATGAAATTCTACGAGGTGCAGAAGCAGGTCGGCCTGACCGAGCATACCTACACTGCCTTGCCGGTATTGGCGAGCAAGAAGTGGTGGGACACGCTCAAGCCCAGCCAGCGGGAGGTCATAGCCGCCTCCGTCAGGGAATCCGTACCGCTGCAGCGCAAGGCGGTCGGCGGGCAGGTTGACGAGGGGATCAAATTCCTCAAGACCCAGGGGGTCACCGTCAACACGGTGGACAAGGCGAAATTCATGGAGGCCACCAAGGACGTCCCCAAACTGACCGCGGACCAGGTGCCTCTGGAATTCGTGCAGCGGATCCGCGACACTAAATAACATCGTGTCGCCGGCCGGGGGCGGGAATTTTCTTCCGCCCCAGGCCGGGCGCTCGCAGGGGGAAGTCATCGTGCTGGCCGTTCTGGATCGGGCCCTCAAGTACGCGCTCACGCTGCTCTGCGTCATCCTCACGGTCAGCGTCTTTCTCCAGGTGCTGATCCGCTTCGTCTTCAAGTACCCCCTGCCCTGGACGGAAGAGGTTGCGCGCATCGCCTTCGTCTACTGCATTTTCATCGGGGCCACCATTGCGGTGCGCGAGAACAGCCACCTCCACGTGGACGCCCTCCTGGTGGTCCTGCCCAAGAAGGTCGCCCGCGCGCTCGTCTTCGTCGGCATGCTTCTGGTGGGGGTGTTCCTGGTTTTCGTCACCTGGCAGGGGATCGTCCTCGTTCGCGCCACCGGCGTGCAAATGACGCCGGTGATGCAGGTGCCCTTCAAGTACCTCTATCTCATCCTGCCGGTCAGCGGGGCTCTCATGCTCCTCTACCTGGCGTCCAACATGCTGGCGCTCATCCGCGGGAGGCGCGAGGAATGATCGCCTGGCTGATGATCGTTCTGCTGTTCGGCTTGTTCCTGCTGGGCGTTCCCATCACCTTCAGCCTGGGGGTGGCTTCCCTGGTGGGGCTTCTTCTGATGGACGTTCCGCTGGTGGTCATCGCCCAGCGCCTGTGGACGGCGGTGGACACCTTCACGCTGGTGGCCGTTCCCCTGTTCATCCTGGCCGGAGACCTCATGTCGCGCGGCGGCATATCCCGTCGGCTGGTGGACTTCGCCCAAGCCTTGGTCGGCCATTTGACCTCGGGGCTGGCCATGGTGGCGGTGGTCGCCTGCATGTTCTTCGCCGCCGTCTCCGGCTCCGCGATTGCCGATGCGGCGGCCATCGGCGGGCTGCTCATCCCCAGCATGATCGCCAACCGTTACCATCCCGCCTTCTCCGCGTCGCTCATATCGGCCGCCGGGACCATCGGTCCCGTCATCCCCCCCAGCATCCCCATGGTCCTGTATGGGGCCATGACCAACACCTCCATCGCGATGCTCTTCGCCGGCGGGTTTGTCCCCGGCGTATTGATGGGCGCGAGCCTGATGGCCTACTGCTATTACGTGGGCAGGCGGCGCGGCTACAAGGGGCGCGAGCACAGGGCTCCCGCAGCGGAGGTTTTCCGCGGATTCATGAACGCGCTCCTCGCCATGTTCATGCCCGGCATCATCATCGGCGGGATCGTCAGCGGCATCTTCACCCCCACCGAATCGGGGGTCGTGGCGGTGGTGTACGCGCTCCTCCTCGGACTCTTCGTCTACCGCGAACTCGCGTGGCGCGATCTCCTGCCGATCTTCTACGACAGCGCCCTGCTCACCGGCAAGATCCTCTTCATTCTGGGCACGGCTTCCATCTTTTCCTGGATCCTCACGGTGCAGGGCGTTCCCCAGCAGGTCACCGACGCGGTCTCCGGACTGAAGCTGGGTTGGGTGGGGACGCTGCTCCTGATCAACATCATCCTCCTGGTCGTGGGCACCTTCATCGACACCATCAGCGCCCTGCTCATTTTCACGCCGCTGCTGCTGCCGCTGGCCATGGCCGTCGGGGTCGATCCGATTCACTTCGGCATCATCATCACGGTGAACCTCACCATCGGCATGGTCACGCCCCCCGTGGGAGTGGTGCTGTTTGTCACCGCGGCCATCGCCAAGCTGAGCATCCGCGAGATGATGCGCGACCTCATGCCGATGATCGCGCTGCTCGCCGGGGTCCTTGCCCTCGTCACCTACTGGCCGGGCCTGGTCATGTTCATTCCCAAGCTCCTGAGGTAGCCCTTCCGCCCCCCGGTCCGGAGCGCGACGCGCGTTGCGGGACTTAGGGCGAACCACCAACACAGACGTGAAGAAAGCATGATTACAGAAGTTTTTAACCAGAAAAGGGGCAAAGAAAACATGATTACACCGAAGCAGCTTTTCCTGAAAGTCAACCTCCGCCAGGGCTCGCAGGACCTGGCTTTTACCGCGCATCACCTGGTCTGCAGCGGCTGGGTCGGAAGAGACCCCAAAGCGCTCCAGGCGCACATCGACGAGCTGGCCGAACTGGGAATCCCGGCGCCTACCCGGGTGCCCATCTACATGAATCTTTCGACCTACCTGCTCACCACCGAGGACGAGATTACGGTGGTGAGCGAGCTCTCCTCTGGCGAGATCGAATACGTGCTGCTGCGCAAAGGCGGCGAGATGTGGGTGACCGTCGGCAGCGATCACACCGACCGTGACGTGGAGACCAAATCCATCCCCGGATCCAAACAGATGTATGCCAAGGTGCTGGCCCCGGAATGCTGGCTCTTTGCCGACGTGGCAGACCACTGGGACCGGTTGATCCTGCGCTGCTGGGTCTACAAGGGGGCGGAGCGGGCTCTGTATCAGGAAGCCCCCCTGGCCTCCATACTCGGCCCGCAGGAAGTGCTGGAGAAAATGCCTGCCCTCGGCGAGGCAAAAGAGGATGGAGTGGTCCTGTTCTCCGGGACCGTCGCCACCAAGAGCGGTCTGGTGTACGGGGATTCGTTCGAGCTGGAAATCGAGGATCCGGTGCTGAAGAGGTCGATCCGCCACAGTTACCGCTCCCGGATCCTGCCTCAATATGTGTAAACCGATCGGCGCTGGGTCAGCAACGTCGTCATCAAGGCCCGCTCATCGATTCCTTGTCCGTATCAGCGCTTGCAGAAGTTTCTCCCTGAGCGCTGCATAACGCGCAGGCTGGTCAATCTGCTGCGCGCAGGTACAAGACTGGCAAACGGGCTGAAAACGGGCGATCGGCCGGACTCGCGCGCCAACACGAGGGCTCGAACAGGTGATGGCGCTACTGTCTGGGACGAGCCCCCTGCGCAGGACCGTGGGTTGGACGTCGCTCTCTTCCCGCGTGTGTCGCCCCTTGGGGTGGCCGCGGATTTGCGCCTGCACCTGCTGGCCGTTGGGCGGGACGGTACGCCGGCGCAGGACGCCGCCCTCCTTGCGGGCGCGCCCCGGCTTGTGGCTGTCGCGGAGCAACACCGGCGCTCGGTGGCCGTCGGGGGTTGCGCTGCGCCGGCACAGGACGCTGCGCGCCTCCTGGGTGCACCGTCCCGTGTGGCGGTCTCGGATTGATGGCTGCGCGCGGTAGCCGGTGACTCCATTGCGGCGTCTGCCTGTACCATGGCCGGCCGATGTAGTGGTCATGCCAGGAACTGCCGATGACGAATGTGACGACGCCGATACCGATGGCGCCGCCGTAGTCGATCACGGGGACATTCGCCCCCTGGTAGGAATGGACGATGTTACCGGCATACACCCAGCCCCTGTATTCGCCGGCGATAACATCGCACCAACTGTAATCCCGCATGCACCCCTGAATCGTCACCGCGAGCCCGCTGCCCAGGATCGCCACCACGGGATAGTCTCTCGCCGGTCCGGCGCGCAGGTGGACGGTCTTGGCGGTGTAAGCCACCTGGGCATTTGCCGCAACCGGAAGCGCGAGCATTGCCGCAGCAAAGACCAGCACTTTCAGATTGTTCACGCTTCACCCCCTTTGCGTTCCACTGCTGCCATGGGATAGCGAAAAATACGACGCCATGCAACTTGTAGCTCGAAGGCGCCTGTCAGGCGCGGGCGCCTATCCACCCTCGTCGTTGGCGCCGCTCGTTGCGCCCGGGATTCCACTTTCATGATCTATCGCTATAGCCGCTGCACAGGAGTTCAGGCTAGCAAGTTCGCGCGGCGATAGTGGTAAGCAATTGTTTCAATCTGTAAGCGCTCGCCGCGGCGCGCTCAGCCAAGAGCGTCGCGCGCGACTAGCGCGGATCAGCTCTGACCAAGCAAATTCCCAGTCTGGACGAGCGTTCGCAGATGCTTCTCCCTGCTCACTGCATGGCGCGCAGGCCGGGCAACCTGCGCCGCGCAGGAACAGCCGCCTCTTGCCTGCGCCGGCCGACGCCTCGACGCCCCGCTGTGACGGAAGGTCGAACTTCATGGAAAATGCTACCATCTTCATGCCGCGCGTTTGATTGCAATACCCGAGGCCACCGGCCGCGCTCCGATGGGTCTGCATAATCGAGCACCTGTGCCAACCGGGGCAGACTGGGCACGCAATCCCGCGGTCGTTGGGAACGCATATCGGCGAGGCGAACACCGTCTTGCATTTCCACGCCATTTGTCTTTTCAACCTGCAGCGGAGTTTTCAGAATGATGAATCGAGACAATCCCGTGTGGCTGATTACCGGCTGTTCCAGCGGCTTCGGTCGCGAACTTGCAAAACTGGTGCTGGCACGCGGCTGGCGCGCCGTCGTCACCGCGCGTGATCCGTCGAAAGCGGCGGATATTGCCGAAGGTCACGCTGCCCGGGCGCTCGTCATGCCGCTCGATGTCACCCGGCACGCGCAGATCGACGCAGTCATCGCCGCGACGAAGCGCAGGTTTGGGCGCATCGATGCGCTCGTCAATAACGCAGGGTACGGCTATCTTGCCGCAATCGAGGAGGGCGAGGACGAGGCCGTGCGTGCGATGTTCGAGGCCAACGTGTTCGGGCTCATTGACATGACGAAGGCGGTGCTGCCGATCATGCGCGAGCAACGCGGCGGACTGATCGTCAACATCTCGTCGATAGGCGGCCTGACGAGTCAGGCAGCGACGGGCTACTATCACGCCACGAAATATGCCGTGGAAGGCCTCGCCGAATCGCTCGCGACAGAGGTGAGGCCGCTGGGCATCGACGTGCTGATCGTCGAGCCGAGTGCGTTCCGCACCAACTGGGCGGGTGCGTCGATCAAGCAGTCGGCGACGCGCATCGATGCGTACGCCGCGACCGCCGGCGCGCGCCGCAGGCAAATCGAAAGCCGCAGCGGCAACCAGGCCGGCGATCCGGCGCGGGCGGCACAGGCCATTATCGACGCGGCCCTGTCTGACGCCCCGCCACTGCGCCTGCTGCTCGGCAAAGCCGCGCTCAATTTGGCGCGCAAGAAGCTCGATTTCATGCGCAACGATTTCGATACCTGGGAAGCGACGACACTGGGCGCGGACTTTCCGGAGAGCGCGAGTTAATCCTGATCTTTGCAAAGGTGTTTCCGGCCAATGCAGATTCCAGCCGGACAATCATTTTCGGGAGATTTGTGATGAAAACAGATGATGCCATGAAG
>JBQMQE010000195.1:0-1538 GCA_052172655.1 Burkholderiales bacterium | reverse complement strand
GCGACTTTCGCCTTGGGTCGTCTGTCGTTCGCCGCGAGCGACGCGACCGAAAAAATGAAGATCGGTATCGTCGGTTCGGGCAGGATCGGCGGGACACTAGGCGGGCTTTGGGTGAAAGCCGGGCACGAAGTCATGTTCTCGTCGCTCGACCTGGAGCATGACAAAGCACTGGCAGCAAGCCTCGGACCCAAGGCGCGGGCTGGATCGCCGCGCGAGGCTGCCGCATTCGGCGAAGTGCTGCTGATGGCGGTTCCTTATGGCGCGCTGCCGCAGCTCGGCCGGGATCTGGCGGACCTGATCAAAGGCAAGACAGTGCTCGATGCGTGCAACCCCTTTCCCGCGCGTGACGGCGAGATTGCGACTTGGGCGCGGGAGAAGGGTGCGGGTCTGGCTTCGGCGGAGCTGTTGCCCGGGGCGCGGCTCGTTCGCGCTTTCAATGCGATCAGCTACGCCAGGCTGCCGGAGGCGGCGCATCGCCAGGGCGAGCGTATCGGGATGCCGATGGCAGGCGACGATGCGAATGCCATTGCGCTGGCGTCGAGGCTGGTGCGCGAGATCGGCTTGGAGCCGGTCGTGATCGGTCCGCTCGCCATGGGCAAATACCTGATCCCGGGAACGCCGCTTGCAGGCGAGCACACGCCGGAGCAGATCCGGCAAATCGCCGCGACCCTGAAATGAGCTGATCGCGAGCCGGTGGCGCCGCGGCAGTGGCGCAGGCAAACCCAAGAAAGAAGTGGGGGCCCGGGTATGAGCAGGATTTATGGCGATTCTCGCCCGCGGCGCAGCGCGATTGCCTGCGGCGCTGCCTTACTTGGCGTTCTGATCGGCGTCATGCTGTCGCCGCTGTCAAACGAGGCATGGGCATACAAGCTGCGTCCAACAGGAACAGAAGACGAGTCCCGTGTCGTCAGGCTGGAGGGGGGAACTCCCGCCTGGCTTAAAAGCAAAACCGCGCGATGGGCGCTGGATCATTTTACCAATCCCGTCCACCAGGAACTGACTAATCGCATCTGGGGCTGCAACGCCGTTTTTTCTGAGCAGGGCGCGTGTGTCTCCTGGGGCGGCCGGGTGATGCCGCTCATCTACGGCGTTCAATGGAACGACAATCCGCCGTTCGCGATCACCGCGACCAGCGATGAACATTGCCGCGTCAGCGAGACCATCCGCTTGCCGGACCGGCAGCCCGAATGCTGGCTTCGTCTGTTCTATGATGCCGAACAAAAATCGCGCGGGACGGTGCGCTACGACCGCAGAAGCGGCAAGGCTCTCATCTACCGGGTGCACTTCGGCGACATGCAGTTCCTTCATTCCATGGCTTCATGGGATGGGGAAAGCATGGCGGACACCAAGAAGCGGATTCTGATGTGGGCCGAGTTCGCTTATAAAACCGCTGTTGGCGAAATCCCTCCTTTGACGCCGGTGGATAAGATTCCAGTCGCGGGGTTCGCGCTTTTGTTCCGCGGCAACGGCTACGATGTAAAGACAGGGCTGGAGCATCAAATTTCCTGTAGTGGCTGCAACTTGAGCAGGTCCACGAC
>JBQMQE010000194.1:0-8818 GCA_052172655.1 Burkholderiales bacterium | reverse complement strand
CAGAGGCGCCGTCTTCCATGACGTAGAGCAGCGAAACCAGGCTGGTGGTCGGGAAATAAAGGTAGTTCATGTGGCCGCCGGATTCGTAGACTGCCCATCCGAGCGGCATTGGGACGAGTTCCAGATGGGGGAGGAGGCGCGTGTAGTCCTCCGCAGGAAGGGCCGCGAGAATGTGGTTTTGTTTTGGAGTATGCGGGGAAGACATGGTGGCCGCTTCCTTCCTTCACGGATATGTTACCGATATCAATAAAGCGCAATACGCAACTACGAAGATTAATCCTATAAAGTCTGCTCTATATGAATACTCTTTTTTGAGGTTCTGTCTGCCCGCCCCGTCGAACAGGCTTTCTACCGCCTATTTGAAATGCGAGGCCGAAATAGATGTAATTGTGCCGCCGTACTTGCCTAGCAGTTTGATAGTGGAATGAGAAATGATCAGGAGGCTGGAGCGATGATCATTCGTCTGTTTGCGCCGAATTACGATTCCTTGCTCAATAAGTCTGGCTAATTTGCGGCGTACTGTCGAGCGCGCGCGGATATCCAGCAGAAAGAGCTGTTTCAGCGTTAGTGGTTGCCCCTGCTCTTCCGCATATCCGATTTCAATGATGATATCGAAGTCAACGATGGACCTGAGAAAAGGTAGTTGCTGCCTTTCAAACTCCCTAATTTTTTTCAATCCCGTGAATAACTTCATCGTTTATATTGTTTTCATTGTTGTTAACTTGTTTATAGTGTGACTCAATCATGAAGCTTGCAAGCACAATTAGGTTCCTTTTTGGCACACATAGCATTGCCAACGGCTTAGTGGTAATCGATCCGGGCATCGGTTTTACGCGGAAAAGATATTTATCTAGCCGACGGATTCAAACTACGGAACTCCTGCAGCAGGCACACCCGAAACTCAACATCGAAGCGTTGGTGGTAACGCTAGAGATCGTGATTGGGAACGTAAGAGATCGGCATTGAGACTGTTCTACAGTGGATTCCAGCCAGGTGTCGCTTTCAGTTCAATAGCGGGGACGACCAAAAGCAATTGGACGTGCGTTTGTGTTGAAGTAGTGTGAAAACATTTCGGTGGAATACCGACCCGCGGACTTTCGGTATAGCGCCCCCCCAAAAATGCAAAAGGCCAGCCTGAAGGCCAGCCTAAGTGCATCAAAAGAAAGTGGTGGCCAAGGGCGGAATTGAACCACCGACACACGGATTTTCAGGGCTGCGCCGGCAGGGTCATGCGTATCGCCAAGCTGGCCATGATCCAGATGGTGCCCGCCACCATGATGACCAATAGCAGCGTCGAGAACAGGATCAGCTGCAGGTCTTCGCGCTTCTGCCGGAAGCCGATGTGCAGGAAGAAGCGGAAATGGACGACCATCTGCGCCAGCGCAAACGCGCCGATCACGCTCAGCAGCGACAAGCCCGGCATCGCGACCCAATGCACCAGCGCGAAGGGCACCAGCGTCAGCACCAGCGCCAGTGCGATGCCCCAGACGTAGGAATTGAACTCGTTTCGCTCCTCGAGTTTGCGGGTTGCTGCATCCCCGTCGTCGCGCGTTTGTTCGATCATGACAGCCCCGCCAGATAAACCACCGAAAAAATCGCAATCCAGACGATGTCCAGAAAGTGCCAGAACAGCGCGAGCCGCATTACGCCGAGCTTGACCTGGGTGTCCACGCCGTACATCGCAATCTGGCCGACCAGGCAGATCAGCCAGATGCAGCCGCCCGTGACGTGAAGGCCATGCAGCGGCACCAGGTCGAAGAAGGCGGACAGGAAGCCGCTGCGGCTCGGTACCCCGCCTTTGGCGAACATCGATGCGATGTCGTGAAGTTCAAAGCCGAGAAAAGCCACACCCAGCACCAGCGTCACCGCCAACCATCCGATCAGCCGCGCCGTGCCGTGCTTGTACTTGAGCGCCAGCGATGCCATGCCGAAAGTGAAGCTGCTGGCCAGTAGCAGCAGAGTTTCGATGAAGACGCTCTTGATGTCGTAAAGCTCGTGCGGCCCGGGACCGCCGGCGGTGGCGTTTACCGATGTCACGTAGGTCGCGAACACCATGCTGAAAAGGATGGCGTCGCTCATCAGGAAGATCCAGAAGCCGAACACCATGGCTTCGGCGGCATCGTGGTCCCGGCCGTGGGCGGAGCCTAGATTCAGGCCGGGATGCTTGATGGCTTCAGAACTCATGCTGGAACCCCGGGGAGCGCCAGTTCGGCCAGCCCCTGATTGGCGGACTTGCGTTCATCCTCGCGTGATATGGCTTTTGCAGCGGCGACGGCGTCGAGCCAGCGACGATGTTCCTGCCGCACTTGCTGCGCAGGGACGATGCGGGTGGTGCCACGCGCGAAGCCGTGCACGATCATCGTCACCACGGCAGCGACGAAGAACAGAATCACCATCCACCAGATATGCCAGACCAGCCCGAACGCGAGGGCGAAGCCGATGGCGCCCAGCACCGGGCCCATCGCGCTGTTCTTGGGCACCTCGATATCAGCATACGTATCCGGCAGCTGATAGGCTTTGCCGGCCTCCTTGGCGATCGTGAACGCATCGCGTCCGGTGACCACCGGAATCACCGCAAAGTTGTATTCCGGCGGCGGTGCCGATACCGACCATTCCAGGCTGCGGCCATCCCACGGATCGCCCGCGAACACACGGTTCTCGTCACGGTGTTTGATCGACACCCAAAGCTGAACGACCAGCGTTACCAGGGCCACGGTGAGCAGGATAGCGCCGAAGAAAGCCGCAATTTCCAGCGGCACGTAGGACGGCTCGGTGTAGGCGACGCTACGGCGGGGCAGGCCCATCAGGCCGAGCGCGTAAAGCGGAAAGAACGCCAGCATGAAGCCGAAGATCCAGCAAAGCGCGGAAACCATGCCCAAGCGTTCATTGAGGCGAAAGCCGAACGCCTTGGGAAACCAGAAGTGGTATCCGGCAAGCAAGCCGAACAGCGCGCCGGGAATCGCCACGTTGTGGAAATGCGCCACCAGGAACACGGTGTTGTGCACCTGATAGTCAATGGTGGGGCTGGCCAGCAGAATGCCGGTAATGCCGCCCAGCACGAACAGGTAGATGAAGCCGATCGAATAGATCATTGGTACGGTGAATCGCACGCGGCCGCGGAACATCGTCCACATCCAGTCATAGATCTTCACCCCGGTGGGGATGCCGATCAACATGGTGGCGATACCGAAAGCAGCATTGATGTTGGCGTTCTGGCCCATCGTGAAAAAGTGATGCACCCACACCGCGAAGGACAGGGTCGCGATGGCCATGGTCGCCATCACCATCGACCTGTAGCCGAACAGCGCCTTGGTGGAAAACGTCGAAATGACCTCCGAATACACGCCGAACGACGGCAGGACCAGGATGTAGACCTCGGGATGACCGAACAGCCAGAACAGGTTGACGAAATTCATCATGTTGCCGCCAAGCTCATTGGTGAAATAGTGGAACCCCAGATACCGATCCAGCGCCAGCTGCGCCGTGGCGACGGTCAGCGGCGGCATCGCGAAGATCATAATGATGCTGGCGCATAGGGCAGTCCAGGTGAACAAGGGCATGTACAGCAGCTTCATGCCGGGCGCGCGTTCCTTGTAGATGGTGACAGCGAAGTTGATGCCGCTGAGCGTCGATGCCAGCGAAGCCAGCGTAAGGGCCCAGATCCAGTAGTCCGGTCCCACGCCGGGGCTGAAGCTCGCTTCGGTGTACGGCGGGTAACCGAACCAGCCGCCGGTCGAGAACTTGCCGATGCACAGCGAGATCATCACCAGCGCGGCGCCGGCCGCCGTCAGCCCGAGGCTGATGGAATTGAGTACGGGGAAGGAGACATCACGCGCGCCGATCTGCAGCGGCATCGCGTAGTTGATGACACCGGTGAGAAACGGCATGACCACGAAGAAAATCATGATCGTCCCGTGGGTACTGAACAGCTGTGCAAAATGGTCGGGCGACAGGAAGCCGCCGTCGAGGCCGAAGGCCTGCTGCGCCCGCATCAGCGCCGCCTCGATCAGTGCCCGTGTCAGCATCACGAAGGCCAGCACCACATACATGATGCCGATCTTCTTGTGATCGGGGCTGGTCAGCCACTCCGACCACAGCACGCCCCATTTCCGATATTTGGTGACCAGCGCGATGGTTACGATCGCGCCGATGACCACCATCGAGGCCGCGCCGGTGGCGATGACGCCATTGATCACGTTCCCTTCGGTGGGATCGTGCAGCATTTGCCAGAACGGCAGTGATTCCCGACTTAGCCGCCCCAGTGGGTGCTGAACGATATCGGCAAGATTCATCGCACTTTCTCCGTCGCAGGTTCGGCGGGTTTCCGTGCTGCGGGAGCCGTGGTGTTGGCGGGTTCCTGGGGGGCATTCACCGACGCGACCATCGTGCCGCCCATGGTGGCCTTGACCACCGCGGGAAACAACGCCGCTGTCGCGCCCCTAAAGTAGACGTTGCCATCGGGCGACCTGGGTTGGGACAGCGCGGCGATCAACTCGGCCCGGGTGCTGCGTTGCGAGATGACTTTCAAGCTCTGCTCATCGAGCGCAATGCCGTTCGAGCGGACCTCGCTGGCCCATGCGTTGAACCCCTCGGGTGTCATCGCGACCGCGGTGAACCGCTGCTGGTAAAAGCCGTTGCCGTTGTACATGTTGTTCTCGCCCAGGGACCGCCCGGGCCTGTCGGCCTGCAGATGAAGCTGAGTCACCATGCCGCCCATGGCGTAGATCTGGCTGCCCAGCGCAGGTATGTGCAACGACTGCATCACGGTGGCCGAGGTCAACTGCATGGCCACCGGCCGCCCCACGGGCAGGGCAAACACGCCGATGCTGGCGATACCCTGGTCGGGATAAATGAACAGCCATTTCCAGTCGTAGCCGATGACCTGCACGCGCAGAGCGGGTTGGTCGGAGGCCAGCGGCTTGTATGGATCGAGCGCGTGCGTGTCGCGCCAGACGATGATCGCCAACAGCACCACGATCACCACCGGACCGGCCCAGGAAGCAATCTCCAAGGGTCCGGAAACATTCCACTTGGGCGTGTAGCGCGATGACTTGGCCCCGTACCGGTAACGCCAGAGGAACCAGGGGGTGAGCACAAACACCGGGATGGCGACAAACACTACCAGCACTGCCAGCGCTTCAACAAAATGCCAGCGCTGGGCCGACGCCACCGGACCCTGCGGATCGAGAAAGCTCAGATGGGTGTCGCCGCTGCAACCAACGAGCATCAGCGCGGCGACACAGACCGATGAAACCGATGCAGCCGCCTTCCAGCGCTGCATTCTCGCGCAAGGATTGCCGATATTCATGACGACGCCTTCCTCATCACGGTGTTGCGTCAGCGTCCCAATTCGACATCGGCAGGCTGCTCATCGCGAACCTTGGGCGGCAAAGTATGCGTGGAAGTATAAGACGATTTTTCTATGCTGCGTCTGCCATTCGGCAAGCCGCTTCTGCGCTCCTTCCCTGGAGACGCCGTACCTTGCCTGGAACTTGCCGTCCAGGTAATCGCGTTCGCCCGCAACCACAGTTAGTTGATCGTCGATCAGCTTGCCCCACTGTCGCTCGATGATGCCCTTGAATTGCCTCCAGTAGGCATTTTAATTACGCACGCTTGAGTATTGCGGGTTCGGTCATGCGGGTCAACCGTTTGATTCTGGCGCAACGGGCCGATCCGCGCACTTATCGCAGGATTTCCGGGCGGACACCGACGTCCGGCTTTGCGGAGAATTGAGCCGGACGTGGCTTGGAGTTTGGGCGCAGCGAGCCAAGTCTTCCACTACCGTTCCCCCGCTCCAGGGTGATTCCACTTCTTGGCGTTCTCGGCGAACTGCGCGCGCTTGGCGTAGATGCCGCCCTTCGATTTTTCCTTCGCGATGTCGGCCGTGGTGAGCTTGACCCCGGGGGCCTTACCGACGTCCTTGTGAAGTTGATTTTTCTTCAAGTGCAGTTTCATGGGCGCGCGTGCCGTTGCGTATCCCTCACTGGTTGAGTGAACGTTTTCTCGCCGTCAGTCGCCTATCGGCCCTTAGCGGTGACCGCTGGCTATTTGACATTTCCCCGCGTTCGTGGGGCACCGCCGACCGCTGTTTATTGCGCAGACGGTCGGCGGTAGATCCTTCGAACTTATACGCCCGGTCGACGCCCCATTACACCAAAGACGACGGCGAAAATGATGCCGATGACGGCGCAAATCCAGGCTAGATTTACCGCGGTGCCGGCAATACCACTGAAGCCGAGAACGGCGGCGATCAGCGCGATGACGAAGAATGTTACGGCCCAAGAGATCATGTGCAACTCCTTCTTAATAGAAGATTGGCGCGAACAAAGGTGTTTCCGCCCGCGCCATGACGTACGCGGCGCGTTTCAAGGCGACCTCACTACGACATTGAAGGAAATTACAGTAAAAATCCTCAGTTGTATGTGCGCTGGCACACGGTATCTCTCCCGCCCTGATGAAACCGGAACGCCGTTGTCAGCTTTAACCTTGGTGCCGCGACCGCTTTTCTCCACTTTTCCACTTCGGCAGCGATCACGCGCGTATAACTTCATCGCTGACTGCTTTTACAACATGGACAATAATCCAACGCGCTACCCGGTCACCTGCGAGATTGATGGCAAACGGCATCGGGAATTTATTGGGTGGCAGGGAAGATCTTGACAGTCTCCACCGATAGGCCAATGACCGTAAACGCGAATGACGTTGGTGCTCTTTTGACTGAGCCGCCACGGCTCCGCCGACGATCGCTTATGCCAATGTTCGAATGGACTTTTCCCGATCCCATTGGCGCGTCTTTGCCGCCGCAATAAATGCTTCTTCATCGCTGGCATCCACGACACCCGCGTCTTGTCCGACATTCGCCATTTTCAAGAGCGCCCGACCGCCCTTGTCGGCGGCGATTGCCTTGAGATGACCGAAAGCATCGCGCACGAAATCGATCGCAGCGCCTTCCGACGACAGTGCCTTTGCGCCTTTTTCGGAAAGGATGACGGCGACTGCGTCAAACAGCACCGAGGGCGTACCAGCCAGTTGTCCGTCAGCCGCCAGCATCGAGCCATCGGCTAGCTTAGCTCCGCCCACTTTAGGTGCGACGATCTTCACGCTGGCACCGGCGCGGATCGCGGCCTTCTTGATCTTTTTGATGGCAGCGCCGTCGGAGCCATCCGTGATCAGGATGGCAATTGCGCGCCCCATGAGCGTGTCTTTCATCTTGCCGATAATCTGCAATGCGGGCGAAGGCTGCATCTCCTGCACGGGCGCTGCTGCCTCCGGCGCATCGGGCATTTTGTCGAACCCCAGGCCCGCGCCGACCCGGTTCGCGAGGTTTTCCTCGATATGTCGCAGGTGACCGACCATCGCCTCGCGTATGTGCAGATGTTCGACCTTGGAAAGCTCGAACACCAGCGCCGAGGCGATATGCGCCTGCTCATAGGCGGATTGGCTGAGATAGAACTGCCGCGCCTGGCTGTAGTGGTCGGCGAAGCTCTCGGCACGGATGCGGCCCTTGTCGCCGGTTTCCGTTACTGCGGCGCTATGAAAGCCCTTGGGCGCTTCGCGTGGCGAGTTGTCAGACAAGGTGTTGGGCTCATACGCAACACGGCCCATCGGTTGCGCCATCTGCATGTGTCCGTCCCGCTGCTGATTGGCAAAGGGGCACTTGGGCGCGTTGACCGGGATCTGGTGAAAATTGGGTGAACCCAGACGCGAAAGCTGCGTATCGAGATAGGAGAACAGGCGGCCTTGCAACAACGGATCATTGGAGAAATCGATGCCTGGCACTACATGCGAGGGACAGAAGGCAACCTGCTCGGTTTCAGCAAAGAAATTGTCCGGCCAGCGATCCAGCACCATGCGGCCGATCACTTTCAAAGGCACCAGCTCTTCCGGGATCAGCTTGGTCGCGTCCAGATGATCGAACGGGAATTTGTCCGCTTGCTCCTGCGTGAAAAGCTGAACCGCGAATTCCCACTCGGGGAAATTGCCGGCTGCGATGGCCTCGAACATATCGCGACGATGGAAGTCTTGATCGGCGCCGCAAATCTTGACGGTCTCATCCCAAATGGTGGATTGCAGGCCGAGCTTCGGACGCCAGTGGAATTTGACGAAGGTCGATTCCCCATCCTTGTTAATCAGCCGGAAACTATGTATGCCAAAGCCTTCGATCATGCGCAGCGAACGCGGCAGAGTGCGATCAGACATGATCCACATCACCATGTGCATGGCCTCTGGCGTGAGCGACATGTAGTCCCAGAACGTGTCGTGCGCGGTCGCAGATTGCGGAAAACCGCGGTCGGGTTCCATCTTTACGGCATGGATGAGGTCCGGAAATTTGATGGCATCCTGGATGAAGAACACCGGGATGTTGTTGCCGACCAGGTCCCAGTTGCCTTCCTTGGTGTAAAACTTGACGGCGAACCCGCGTACGTCACGCGGGGTGTCGACCGAACCCGCACCGCCTGCGACCGTCGATATGCGAGTAAACAGGGGTGTCTTCTCGCCTACTTCGGTGAGTATTCTGGCGGTGGTGTACCGCTTCAGCGAGACGGTCAGCTCGAAGAATCCATGCGCGCCCGTCGCACGCGCGTGCACGATACGCTCGGGAATACGCTCGTGATCGAAATGGGTGATTTTTTCGCGGAGGATGAAGTCCTCCAGAAGCGCAGGGCCGCGCGGATTGGCCCTGAGCGAGTTTTGATTGTCGGAAAGTGCAAGGCCCTGGTTCGTGGTGAGCGCAGGGTGCTCTCCACCAGCAATCTGGTGCAGATCGCCACCAGCAGCCAGGTGTGTGTCTCCGTTCGGGGTCGAGCCCTTTTCCTGT
>JBQMQE010000193.1:0-8937 GCA_052172655.1 Burkholderiales bacterium | reverse complement strand
GCAGGCGGTGGCGCTGCTGCTGGCGGTCGCACATTTCCGCCGCGAGCGCCGCGAGCGCCGCGCTCTTCGCGTGTGAGTTGCGCCTGGCGCGCGCGCCGACCGCTACCGTTGCCAGCACGCCGCGCGCTGTGTTACGGTCGCTTATCCTGTCGTCGGGAGAGACGAAATGTCCGAAGTGCGCGTATTCAGGGAGGGCGGCTACCGCTACATCAAAGCGGTGTTTCAGTACTCGGGCGGAGTGGCGGCCGAACCCGGGTTCGAGATCGAGCGCGCGCGCCTGGGGCGGCCATTGCCGCTCGCCGCGGGCTTTGCCGCGGTCGAGGCGCACCTCAACGCGCTCGGCCGCCCGAGCACCGCGTTCGCCGCGTGCGAGCTGCGCTCGGCGGCGCCGTTCAGCGAGCAGGGTTTCCGTGACTTCAACCGCGAGTACGTGCAGACCCTGGCGCGCTGGGGCATCTACAAGGACGAGCTCAACCCGGTGGCGCGCACCAACGTCTGCCCCGAGTACGACGCGCCCGCCCAGCCTGCGCTCTACGCCTTCTCCTACACCGTGCCCGCGCCGCAGGCGCAGCGCGGCAGCTTCATCATCGCGGGCGGCGGCGAGGCGCGCGACGGCGCTGGCAGCTTCGCCGAGCGCACCGTGCGCCGGCGAGACCTCGCCCGAGGCGATGTGCGAGAAGGTGCGTTTTGTCGTGGCGGAAATGGAGCGGCGCCTGGCGGCGCTCGGTTTTTCCTGGAAGGATGCGCTGAGCACCCAGGCCTATACGGTGCAGGACATCGGCGCTCTCGTCGGCGCGGAGATCGCGGCGCGCGGCGCGGCGGCCGGCGGCCTCGCCTGGCATTACGCGCGGCCGCCGGTGATCGGTCTCGAATACGAGATGGATGTGCGCGGCGCGGCGCGCGAGCTGCTGATCTAGGCGGCCATGGCGCATTCTTCCCCAAACGGCGAGCGGGAATCGCCAGCGCCGCCCTGCAGTGCCTACGTCGCGCTGGCGAGCGGCAACTATGCCTCGACCGACCTGACCCGCGGCCCCTGGCATCCGGATCATCAGCACGGCGGCCCGCCGATCGCGCTCGCCGCGCGCTGCATCGAGCGCGCCGCGGCGGCGCTGCAGCTCACGCACCTTGCGCGGCTGACGGCCAATTTGCTGCGCCCGATCCCGATCGCCGAACTCGCGCTCGAGGTGCAGACCGATTACGCCGGGCGCAACGTCGCGCATTTTTCCGCGCGGATGATTGCCGGCGGCAAGGACGTCGCCCGCTTCACCGCAGTCGCGCAGCGCGAAGCCGGGTTGGACATCCCAGCCGATCTTCCGGGGCATCCGCTGCCGCAGGCGCCGCGTTCGCTGGAACATTCGCCGCCGGCCCCGTTCCTGTTTGCGAGCAAGACGACCGGCTACCATGAACTGATCGAAGGCCGGATCGCGCAGGGCGTCGCTTTTCGCGGCCCGTCAGCGGCATGGTTCCGCCTGCGCCATGCGCTGGTCGCAGGCGAGGCGCCGACCGGGCTGCAGCGCGTCGCGGTCGCGGCGGATTCGGGCAACGGCATCAGCGCCATCCTCGACTTCCAGCGCTATATCTTCGTGAACTCGGATCTCACCATCAACCTGCTGCGCAAGGCCGAAGGCGAATGGATCTGCATCGACGCGCGCACGCTGTTGGGACCCGACGGAGGCGGCCTGGCCGAGGCGCGCATTTTCGATGAGCAGGGGCTCATCGGCCGCGCGACGCAAAGCCTGGCGATCCGCCTGCGTTCAGCGGCCGAGCAGTCTTGACTCGCCTATCCCCTGGAGCGGGCCCAGCGGATTCCTGTTTTCCTCATGTTCGTGGATGACGGGCTGCCCGCCGGTCAGCTTATAGACGACGACATCGCCCTTGATCAGGATGACGCCGTTGAAGCGCCATCCGACGATATCCACCTTGCGTTTGAAGTTCAGGAAATCGGCCCAGAAGTTGCCGTAGCGACTGCGCTTCAGCGACTTCTGGTCGACTTCGTAGCCTATGCACGCGTTCTTGGCGTTGATGCATTCCTGCACCCCGGAATCCAGGTCCTGCGCATTGGTCGATGGGCTCGGAATGAAACGGCGCAACACATCCGAATAGTTCAGCAGAGTGATGTTCGGGTTGAGCAGAGGGTCGAGCTTGAGCGTCTTAAGATCCTCGACGGTAGTCTGGTGCGCAACGATGCGATCGAAGGTCTGTTGCGCTTCCTGGAAACTTTCCCAGGGACTGTCGGCAATGGTTTCCCCGCGCGGCAACAAGCTGCTGCAGCCTGCGAGCAGGAGCAGGCCAAGGGCGAATCCCGGCGTCAGCCTCTTTATCCCTGTTCTTCTTCTTGCTGCGTTCATGATGGTGTTCCAGCTCAACCGAACGGCCGCACTCCGATCAACACGCCGTGCAGCCAGAAAGCAAACAGCGCCCAGAGCACTGCGCCCGCAGCCACGGTGGCTGCCGTGGCGCCGGCGGTGCCGGCAGGATATTGCGTACCCGCGGCGCGGTCGCGCTTTTTCGCCGCGATGAAACAGACAATCGCCCAGCTTAGGAAAGCGCCAAACAAAACGACGTCGGCGAGCCTGCCGTTCGCCAGCAGGTGGGCAAAGGCCCAGACTTTCACGCTGAGCACCATCGGGTGGTGCAGGCGCGACTTGATCGCGTTGCGCGGCACATAGGCTGCCGCGAGCAGGACGAACGCGATCAGGGTCAGCAGCGCCGCCACATGCCGCATGGCGACGGGCGGGGACCAGAGCACGACCGGCTGCTGCCGCGCCAGGCCGAAACCCCAGACGATCAGTGCGAAACCCGCGATCGACACCACGGAGTAGATGCCTTTCCATGCGCCCTCGCCGAGGCGCTTTCGCTGCGCCGTGCGCCAGTCTTCGGCGACAATGCGCGTCGAGTGCGCGCCCAGAAAAACTATCAGGCCAAGAATCAGAACAGTCATGATTTGCTGTCGCGCGCCGCAGCGGCGCTGCGCCTTCTTAAATGGCTATACGACATTATATTGTGATATGCCAGCGGGCCGAACGCGGCGGCAGAAGCCCAGGGTATAGCGGCGGCAGCGAATTCTGGCGCAGACATGATTGTTTCCTTGTGCGCGTGGCGGGAAATCCGACCTTGCACCTCGGGACTTATTTTGTGCTTTAGTTTCGCCACCCACTTGACGAAAGTCTTATTCCCCGCGAATACGCCGTGCATGCGAAAAACAGGCACGGCCGCGTTTATCCAAGTCACTGAAGTCAAATAACAAGGCCGAGTTTGGGCGGCGCACCCGCATGAAATCCATGTACTTCGGCTGCCGCGCTCGCCTGATTCGGCGGCAAGACGCTGCCCGGGGGCGCAAACCGCGCTATAAGTCAGCGCGCAAAGCGCAGGCAGAGCTGCAGCAACTCGTCCCAGACGTCGCCGCGGGCCAGGCCCTTGACCGTGCGGTCGATGCGCGCGGCGTGGCGCAGCGCCTGGGCCAGCGCCGCGGACTTGAGCCGGCGCGCGGCTTCGTTCACCAACTGCTGGTGCACGCCGCCCCAGACGCGGTTGTTGCGGTAGAGCTGCTGCAGGTCCTCGCCCTGGGCCAGCCCGGCCTGCACCTTGGCCACGGCACGGATCTCCTCGGACAGCACCCACAGTATCTTCGGCGGGGCCTCGCCTTCGTTTTTCAGGCCATCGAGCATGCGCGCGAGTCGCGCCTTGTCGCCCGCGAGCATCGCCTCGTTCAGCTTGAACGCGTCGTAGCGCGCGACATTGAGCACGGCGCCGCACACCGCGTCGAAAACCAGCTCGCCAGGCGCAAACAGCAGGCCCAGCTTCTGGATTTCCTGGTGCGCGGCGAGCAGATTGCCTTCGACGCTGTCGGCGAGGAATTGCAGCGTCTCGCGGTCGGCCTTCTGTTTTTGCCGCGCCAGACGCGCCGCGATCCACTGCGGCAATTGCGCGCGCTCCACCTGGAAAGTGTTGATCAGCACGCCGTTGCGCGTCAGCGCCTTGAACCAGGCCGTGTCCTGGGTTCTGCGGTCCAGCTTGGGCAGGGTCACGATGGTGAGCAGGTCCGGGACGGGCGCGGAGCAGTATTGCACGATCGCGGCCGCACCCTCGGTGCCGGGTTTGCCGCCGGGGATGCGCAGCTCGATCAGTTTCTTCGATGAGAACAGCGACAGGTTGGCGCCGCTCGCCGCGAGCAGGCTCCAGTCGAAGCCGCGCTCTACGGCCAGCACCTCGCGCTCGGCAAATCCCTGCGCGCGGGCTTGGGCGCGGATCGCGTCGGCCGCCTCGAGTGATTGCAGCGGCTCGTCGCCGTGGATGACGTAGCGGTTTGCCAGGCTGCGCGAGAGCTGGCGTTTCAGCTCCTCAGCGCGCAACTGCATCTTTTGCCCCGGGTTCGAAGCTTATCGGTTCGGCGGGCGCGGCGGCGAGGCGGTGCAGGATCTGCTGCACCATGTCGCTTTGCATATCGCGGTACAGCAGTTGTTCTTCCGATTCCTTGGACAGCACCTGCACGTCGCTGAAGGAAATGTCGCGTGTGGCCCGGATCTCGCTTCGCGGCAGGTAATCGCGACCGCGGGCGTCGCTCACGCGGAAGCTCAGGCGATATTGCAGCTGGAGTTCACGCACCCGGCCGGCGCTGTCGAAGGAGAGGATGCGCTTGTCACGCTCTTCGGAAACCAGGCTGAGAATCGCCTGCGCCCGGGCCGGATCGTCCACCAGCTTGGTGTGGGTGCCGGCAATGATGTTGCGCTTCAACTCGGTTCCGAGCGGCGAGAATTCAGGAAAGGCGACGTAGAGCGTCTCGAACGGCAGCCTGGCCTGGCCGCGCAGTTGGAAGCCGCAGGCGGCAGTGACGAGTCCCAGTACGACGGCCGCCAGAATACGCATGCATGCTCCGGAAACCCAACGCATTCAAACTACCACATTCACCAGCCGGCCGGGCACGACGACGATTTTTTTCACCTTCTGCCCGGCGACGAATTTTTGCACCTGCTCGTTGGCGATTGCCGCGGCTTCGATCGCGTCCTTGGCCGCATTCTTGGCAACGCGGATATTGCCGCGCAGCTTGCCGTTCACCTGCACCACCAGCTCGATCTCGTCCTGCTCCAGCGCCGCCGCGTCGGGCTCGGGCCAGGGCGCATGCAGGATATCCTCGCCGTAGCCGAGTTCGCGCCACAGCACGTGGGTGATGTGCGGCGCGATCGGCGACAGCAGGCGCAGCAGGATGGACATGCCTTCGGCGAGCGTCGGATTGGGCGCGCCGCCCGCGCCGCGTTCCAGCGCGTTCAGGATCTTCATGCAAGCCGAAGCGACGGTGTTGAACTGGTGCTTGTTCAGATCGTAGTTCGCCTGTTTCAGCGTCAGGTGGATTTCCCGGCGCTGCTCGGCCTGATGCACCCCTTGAACACCGCTGGCCTTGCCGAGTTCGTCGCGGTGCTCGTAGGCGTAGGTCCACAGGCGCTTGAGAAAGCGGTACGCGCCCTGCACCCCGGAATCGGACCATTCCAGCGTCTGCTCGGGCGGGCTGGCGAACATCATGAAAAAGCGCGCCGTGTCCGCGCCATAATCCTCCATCAGGGACTGCGGGTCGACGCCGTTGTTCTTCGACTTGGACATGGTGCCGATGCCGCCGGACTCCACTTGCTCGCCGTCGGCCTTGAGCACGGCATGCGCGCGCTGGCCTTTGTCGTCGAGGCGCCACTCGATCTCGGACGGGTTGTAATAGGTAATGCGGCCGGCGCCGCTCTTGCGGAAGTAAATTTCGTTCAGCACCATGCCCTGGGTGAGCAGCTTGGCGAACGGCTCCTCGAATTCGACCATGCCGAGGTCGCGCATCACCTTGGTCCAGAAGCGCGAGTACAAGAGGTGCAGGATGGCATGCTCGATGCCGCCGATGTACTGATCCACCGGCAGCCAGTAGTTCACGCGCTCGTCCACCATTTTCGCCGCGCCCGGGCAGGCATAGCGGATGTAATACCAGGACGAATCGACGAAGGTGTCCATGGTGTCGGTCTCGCGCCGCGCGCTCTTGCCGCAGCGCGGGCAGGCGCAGTCGCGAAAGGCCGCATGCTTGGCGAGCGGGTTGCCCGAGCCGTCGGGCACCAGGTCCTCGGGCAGGGTCACCGGCAAATCTGCGTCGGGCACCGGCACCGCGCCGCAGGCGTCGCAGTGAATGATCGGAATCGGCGTGCCCCAGTAGCGCTGGCGCGAGATGCCCCAGTCGCGCAAGCGCCACACCACCTGCTTGTCGCCCAGGCCTTTGGCGCGCAGGTCGGCGGCGATGGCGTCGGTCGCCGGTTCGTAAGCCAGGCCGTCGTACTTGCCCGAATTGATGCAGGTCCCGTATTCGGCGTAGTCGGCTTTCCACGGCTCGGGCACGCTGTCGCCCGCCGGGTGGCGGATCACGCATTTGATCGGCAGACCGTATTTCAAGGCGAAGGCGTAGTCGCGCTCGTCATGCCCCGGCACGCCCATCACCGCGCCTTCGCCATAGCTCATCAGCACGTAGTTGCCGACCCACACCGGGACTTGTTCGTCCGAGATCGGGTGGGTCACGGCGAGGCCCGCGGGCATGCCTTTCTTTTCCTGCAGCGCGAGATCGGCTTCCTGCACGCCGCCGCGCTTGCACTCTTCGATGAATGCCGCGAGCTGCGGATTATTCTTCGCGGCATGAGTTGCAAGCGGATGCTCGGCCGCGACCGCGCAAAAAGTCACGCCCATGATGGTGTCGGCGCGGGTAGTGAAGACCTTGAGCAGCTTTTGTTCGCCCCCGATCGCGTACGGAAAACCGAAATTCACGCCATGGCTCTTGCCGATCCAGTTGGCCTGCATGGTCTTCACCCGCTCCGGCCAGCCGGGGAGCGAACCGAGCGCGGCGAGCAGCTCTTCGGCGTAGGCGGTGATCTTCAAGTAGTACATCGGGATCTCGCGCTTTTCCACCAATGCCCCGGTGCGCCAGCCGCGGCCGTCTATGACCTGCTCGTTGGCGAGCACGGTCTGGTCCACCGGATCCCAGTTGACCGTGCCGGTCTTGAGATACATCAGGCCTTTTTCCAGCATGCGCAGGAACAGCCATTGGTTCCACTTGTAGTACTCGGGCCGGCAGGTGGTGACTTCGCGCGACCAGTCCAGGGCGAAGCCCAGCGACTGGAGCTGTTTTTTCATGTAGGCGATGTTGTCGTAGGTCCATTTGGCCGGTGGCACGCTGTTGGCCATCGCGGCGTTCTCGGCCGGCAGTCCGAAGGCGTCCCAGCCCATGGGCTGCAGCACGTTGTAGCCGCGCATGCGGTGATAGCGCGTGAGCGCATCGCCGATGGTGTAGTTTCTGACATGCCCCATGTGCAGCTTGCCCGAGGGATAGGGGAACATCGACAGGCAATAATATTTCGGGCGGGCTGTTTTTCCCGGCGGCTCCTCGGTCGCCAGAAATGCTAGTGTCCGCTCCCAATGTTTCTGGGCAGCGCGTTCGATGGCTTCGGCGTGATACTGGGCTTGCATGGACGCTTCGATCAATGACAAACTCGCATTATACAAGGCCGCCCCTCAATCCAGACCAAACCGTCTGCAGCAGTCGCATAGATACCTCGGGAGGAATGCATCATGAAAACGCTTTGCTTAGGGTTTGCAGGCGTGGCCCTGCTGGCAACGCAGCTTGCGCTGGCAGTGCAACCGAATGCAGTGGTCGAGGCGGTGCAGATGCCGGCCTGGGTGGAGCGCGGCGGTGCAAGAATCCCGCTCGCCCCCGGCATGGAGCTGAAAGACACAGACCATTTGCGCACCGGCGCCAACTCGAAGCTGCTGCTGAAAATGGCCGAAGGCTCCCTCGTCAGGCTGGGCGAAAACGGCACGCTCAAACTCGACCAGATGGCGCAGGGCAAGGACAAGGTCTTCACGGCCGCGCTGAATGTGCTTCAGGGGGCGTTTCGCTTCACCACCGACGTGCTGCGGGCGCAGCGCCGGCGCAACATCAATATCACCATCGCCACGGTGACCGCGGGCATACGCGGCACCGACGTCTGGGGCAAGGCCGCCTCGGACAAGGACATCGTCTGCCTGATCGAAGGCAAGATCGAGGTGCAGCGCGGGCAGGACCAGCCCATCCTGATGGACCAGCCGCTGTCTTTTTACATCGCGCCCAGGGGCGCGCCGGCGCTGCCGGTGGCGCCGGTCGATCGAGAGCAGCTCAGGCTCTGGTCGGCCCAGACCCAGATTGCGCCCGGATCGGGCGCGGCGCATCGCGGCGGAAAATGGAAAGTCATCGCCGCCAGCGTCGGGACCCAGGCGGAGGCGCTCAAGCAATATGACGCGCTGCGCGCCGCCGGCTATGCGGCCGATATCCGGCCGGCGATGTCGGGCGAGAAGCGCGTCTACCACGTGCGCCTGGCGCATCTGCCGTCGAAGGCCGATGCCGAGGCGCTGGCCGCTTCGATCCGCGGCAAGATGGGCGTCGCCGAGCCCAGGGTTTCGATGTAGGGCATCCTTGGAATTGTCATTCTGAGGCCCCCTCGACTGCGCCTGGGGCAGGCTCCGGCCGAAGAATCTGCTTTTGGGGTTTTTTGAAAAGCAGATTCTTCGCTTCGCAGAGCATGGCAATTCCGGGCGCATCCGCGAAATCCCCGGCTGCCCGGACCTGCCGCTGCGGTAGAATCGCAGTTGCAAAGAAACGCGTTGCGCACGATGTCGCTACTCGCCAATCTCAATCCGGAACAACTCGCCGCCGTCACCCTGCCGAACCAGTCCGCGCTGATCCTGGCGGGCGCGGGCTCGGGCAAGACGCGCGTGCTCACCACGCGCATTGCCTGGCTGATCCAGACCGGCAACGTCAGCCCGGCCGGCATACTCGCGGTCACGTTCACCAACAAGGCGGCGAAGGAAATGCTCACGCGCATCTCCGCCATGCTGCCGATTTCCACGCGCGGCATGTGGGTGGGCACTTTCCACGGGCTGTGCAACCGCCTG
>JBQMQE010000192.1:0-8965 GCA_052172655.1 Burkholderiales bacterium | reverse complement strand
TTGCCCGGGCACACCATCGTCAAGGTGACCGATGCCCAGCGCGTCGCCTGGCGCAAGGAAGCGGAGCCGCTGATGGCGGAGTGGCTGAAAAAACCGAACAATTCGGGCATCGATCCGCAAGAGGCGCTGGCCTCTTTCCGCAAGGCCCTGGAAACCCACAACGCCGCTTACTAATACGGCCCGCGGCGCGTCTCACTCCCGGCACGCTCGGCGGGGGCGGGCAGCAACTTGCCGTTCCCGGGCCTGCACCGGTGACGTATGAGGGGATATCCCCCAAGGGGACTTTCCCCTCTCCCGTCAAGCGGGACCGAGAAAGGGGATCGAGACCTTCGGGGCGTATCCCCTCATACGCCCCTGAGCTGGAGGCTGTTTCGGTGACCCTGAAACAGCCTCTTGATGTATCTACAGGAGATCCCGCCATGCTCGACAAGATCCTCGCGTTCACGGAATCGGTCGCGGCATTGTTTCTGTTGCTGGTTGCGGCGCTCACGTTCTTTAATGTTTGCGTGCGCTACCTGTTCCACACCCAGATCCCGGACTGGTTCGATCTGTCCAAGCAGCTGCAGGCGATCGCCATCATGTGGGGCATCGCGCTCGCCACCTACCGCGGCAGCCATATCTGCGTCGACATCCTGTGGGAGCATTGCGGCAGCGCCTGGCGCCGCCGCATCGATCTGTTCGCCACCGGCGTGACCTTGTTGTTGCTGGCGCCGATGGCGTGGATGATCTTTATCATCGTGGCCAACATGGGCAGCGAAGTCACCAGCGATCTGCGCCTGCCGCTGCGCTATTTTTATACCATCGCCGCGCTCGGCGCGGTGGCGGCGGCGATCCTCGCCGTCAAGCGCATCATCGGCTTGTATGCCGAGCGCGCGCCCGGCGGTGCCGGGACGGAGCGGCAGGATGGATAGGGACCTGGTCGCACTGCTAGGCTTCGTCCTGATGTTCCTGCTGATGGCGCTGCGCGTGCCGATCGGCGTCGCCATGGGGCTATCCGGCATACTCGGCTTCGCCGCGCTCTCCGGCATCGGGCCCGCGCTGAGGCTGCTCGGCCAGGTGCCGCTGTCGGTGCTCTCCGACTACAACCTGTCCATCATTCCGATGTTCATCCTGATGGGGGCGTTCTCGGCCGGCGCCGGCATGAGCCGCGAGCTGTTCGCGGCCGGCATCGCCTGGCTGGGCCATAAGCGCGGCGGGCTCGCGCTCGCGACCATTGCCGCCTGCGGCGGCTTTGCCGCGATCAACGGCTCGTCGGTGGCGACCGCGGCCACCATGACGCAGGTGGCCTTGCCCGAAATGCGCAAGGCCGGCTACGATCCGGGCCTGTCGGCAGGAATGATCGCCGCCGGCGGCACGCTCGGCATCATGATTCCGCCGTCGGTGATTTTCGTGCTCTACGGCATCATGACCGAAACCGACATCAAGCAGTTGTTTTTCGCCGGCGTGGTGCCGGGAATCATCGCGATGCTGTTCTATACGCTGGTGATCGTGTTTCTCGGCTGGCGTCATCCGGCGAAAATGCCGCGCGGGCCGCGGCACGGCTGGCGCCAGCGTTTTTCCACGCTGAAAAATCTCTGGGCCACGCTGACGCTGTTCCTGGTGGTGCTCGGCGGCATGTATGTCGGCGTGTTCACCGCCACCGAGGCGGCCGGCGTCGGCGCCATGGGCGCGCTTGCGATCGGCCTCGCGCGCGGGCAACTTCAGGTGCGCCAGATCAAGGAAACGCTGATCAGCTCTCTGCGCGTATCGGCGGCGATCCTGACCATCGTGCTCGGCGCCTATCTCTTCGGTTACTTCCTCACCATCACCCAGTTCACGCAGAATTCGATCGAATTCCTGGTGCATCTGCCGGTCGGTGCGTACGGCGTGCTGGCGCTGATCATGCTCGGCTACCTCATACTCGGTGCGGTGATGGACGAGCTGGCGATGATTCTGCTCACCGTGCCCATCGTGTTTCCGGCGATGATGCAGCTCGGCTTCGATCCGGTCTGGTTCGGCGTCATCATCGTGATGGCGGTCACCTTCGGCATGATCTGCCCGCCGGTGGGGATGAACGTGTTCGTGATCAACTCGATCGCGACCGACATCCCGCTGACGCGCATCTACCGCGGCACCTTTCCCTTCATCGCGGTGGATCTGGTGCGCCTCGCGCTGCTGTGCGCCTTTCCGATTCTGTCTTTGTGGCTGCCCCGGACCCTGGGCGGTTGACGGGTTACAGCGGCGAAGACAGCCGCTCGCGCACCAACTGGATGTGGCTGCGCAGGTCGTACAACTCGTCGGCGTAGGATAGCGGTACGCTGACGTTTTGCGCCTTGGCTTCGAGCTTGTCCAGCTCGTCCAGCAGTCCGGACCGGGAGGTCGATTGCGCGTGCAATGCATCTTCGATTTCGCGCAACTGCCGGTACCAGCGGAACACGCGCGAGCGCACGCGGAACGCGTACAGCGGCGGCACTACGCGCGAGAGCGGGATCAGCACGGCGATGATGGACACCAGCACCACCCACATGCGGTCGGTCAGGTTGGCCAGCCAGAAGGGCAGGTAGCGCTGCAGCAGCGGCGGGCCGTTGCGGTAGTAGCGCTCGGCTTCCTTGGCGAGCGGCAGCTCGGTGTTCTGCGGCGAGGGGAACTGCCCCGCTTGCGCGAGCCAACTGGTGCCGCCGTGTATGTCATGCGCCGCCTGCACGAATAGTTGCAGCAGCGCCGGATGCGTGCCCTCGCGCGCCGCCAGCGTGGTGGTGGCGGCGACGAGCGGCACATCGTGCGCGGGCAGGTCGCGTGCCAGGTCCGCCACGCCGCGCGGCAGCACCACCGCGTCGAGGAACGGCAGGCGGCGCTCATAGGCGGCGGCCTGCGCAAACTCGAACAGCTTCACCCCTGGCGTCTGCAGCAGCATCTGCACCATCAGCGATTCGGGCGCCGCGGCAAACACCACTGCGTCGAGTTCGCCCGCGAGCAACGCCACCACTGCGGGCGTCTGCGTCATGCGGCTGGTGTTGAGGCTGTCGCGCTCCACCCCATTGGCTTGCAGCAGCTTGCCGAACAGGCCGGTCACGCCGCTGCCGCGGGCGCCCACGTTCACGCGCCAGCCGCGCAGCTCGGCCAGTTGCGTCAGCGTCGCCGCGTGCTTCAGGCGCTTTGCGGCGTCGCTGCGATAGAACAGCCATACCGGCTCGAGATAGAGGCTGCCGAGGGAGACCAGCGGCACGCCGTTTTTTTCCTCGTCGGCAGCGCGCGCGGCGTTGCTCGATCCGCCGCGCACGAAGCCCAAGTCTACGGTTTGCGCTGCGTCACGCAGCAAGCGCCGGTTTTCCGACGATCCCTGCGTCGGCTTGAGCACCACCTCGATGCCGTAGCGCTTGAGTTCGGCGGCGTAGCGTTTGCCGAACTCGGCGTAGTCGCTTTGCTCCGGTCCGGTCGCGAGCACCACGCGCTTGGGCGGGGCCGGGTCGAGCAGAAAATAGGCGCCTGCGAGCAGGAGCAGGGCGATCAGCACAAACGGCCCGGCGGCGGCGGCGAGGTCGCGCACCGAGAGCAGCGTATTGCGGATCAGGCGTGGCATGCGGGCAAGCATAGCGGAAATCGGCGTTGCTCTGGCGTCTGCGCTGCTGCGGGGGGAGCGTGCGCCGAGCGCGCGAACTGCGACCGTCCCTTCGGCTTTCGCACCGTCAGTCTTCCACCCGGGCGCGGAACACGAGGAAATACTGGTTGGGGAGGAAGTGATGCTCGCCAGCGAGCCGGTATCCCGCCGCCGCCATTTCAATTACCACGCGTGCGGCCGCGATGCGCGCGTCCGGCGGCGGCCCCATCGCGGATTGGGCGTTGAAGTCGATGATGGCGATGCGCCCGCCGGGTTTCAGCGACTGCGCCAGCTTGCGAAAGTAGGCCTCGCGCTGCTCGATGTGGTGATAAGTGTCGACCATCAGGACCAGGTCCACCTTGCGCGGCAGGCGCGCATCGTTCGGCGCGCCGGTGACGGCGGTGAGGTTGCCCAGGCCCTCGCGCTTGGCGCGCTCGGCAAGGTACTTCACCATGTCCGGCTCGATGTCCACGGCGTACACCCGGCCCTGGGGCACGAAGTGCGCCAGGCGCGCGGCGAAATAACCGGTGCCGGATCCGATGTCCGCCACCGCGGCGTCGGGCTTGAGCGCCAGAGTCTCGATCACCTGATGCGGCTTCTGCCAGGCGTCGCGCTCGGGGTCGTCGAACACCTGCGCCCAGTGCTCGGCACCGGCGAAACTGTGCATGTGCGTATGGGGTGACTGTGCCTGCGCCGGCCCGGGTGCGAGTCCGGCGCAGCCGAGCGCAAGCAGCAGTACCGCGATCGATCGGGTCCGCATCACCATATTCTCCTTTGTTGGTTGACCATTCGGGCGCCTATCTTAAGCTTCAATCCAGACACCGGGGAAACCGGGGCAGTTTGCCCCGGCCTTGTTGTTTATTGCCGAAAAAACAATGGACTTCCGCGTCCGGAGCCGGTAGACTGCCGCCCTTTTCGCCATTCTGTGCCCATGGCCGTCGTCATCGACCCTGTAACGCCTCAGACTGCCGCTGCGGACACCGCGCGCGCGCAGCTGGAGCGGATTGCGCGCGAAATGGCGCGCCGCCGGACTTTCGGCATTATCGCCCACCCCGACGCTGGCAAAACCACCCTGACCGAGAAGCTGCTGCTGTTCTCCGGCGCGATCCAGCTCGCCGGCACGGTGAAGGCGCGCAAAAGCCGCCGCCACGCGACCTCGGACTGGATGGAAATCGAGAAACAGCGCGGCATTTCGGTGGCGAGCTCGGTGATGCAATTCGATTATCGCGGCTGCGTGGTCAACCTGCTCGACACCCCGGGCCACCAGGACTTTTCGGAAGACACCTACCGCGTGCTCACCGCGGTCGATTCCGCGCTGATGGTGATCGATGCGGCCAAGGGCGTGGAAGAGCAGACGATCAAACTGCTCAATGTGTGCCGCATGCGCAACACCCCCATCCTCACCTTCATGAACAAGATGGACCGCGAAACGCGCGATCCGGTGGCGCTGCTCGAAGAAGTGGAGGCTGTGCTCAAGATCCAGTGCGCGCCGGTGACCTGGCCAATCGGCATGGGCAAGTCCTTCCGCGGCGTGTACCATCTGCTGCGCGACGAGATCCTGCTGTTTACCGCCGGCGAGGACCGTGCCGACCAGGAGTTCGAGGCGATCGCCGGCATCGCCAACCCGCGGCTGGCGGCGATGTTTCCAGACGAGATGGAGCAGTTAAAGAGCGAAGTCGCACTGGTGCGCAGTGCCTTGCACCCGTTCGACCTCGGCGCCTTCCTCGACGGGACGCAAACGCCGGTGTTCTTCGGCTCGGCCGTCAACAACTTCGGCGTGCGCGAGATCCTGAACGCTTTGATCGACTGGGCGCCGGCGCCGCGCGAGCGCGACGCGACGCTGCGCAGCGTCGCACCGGGCGAGGCCCAGTTCTCCGGCTTTGTGTTCAAGATCCAGGCAAACATGGACCCGGCCCACCGCGACCGCATCGCCTTTCTGCGCGTTTGCTCCGGACGCTTCGAGCGCGGCATGAAAATCAGGCACCTGCGCCTCGAGCGCGAAATCCGGGTGAACAACGTCATCACCTTCATGGCTTCCAGCCGCGAGCAGGTCGAACAGGCGTACGCCGGCGACATTGTCGGTCTGCCGAACCACGGGCAGATGCAGATCGGCGACAGCTTCTCCGAGGGCGAAGCCCTGCAGTTCACCGGCATTCCCTATTTCGCGCCGGATTTCTTCCGCTCCGTGCGCATCCGCAATCCGATCAAGGTGAAGCAGCTCTACAAGGGCCTGCAGCAGCTCGGCGAGGAAGGCGCGGTGCAGGTGTATAAACCCGCGCTGGGCGGCGACCTGATCCTGGGCGCGGTGGGCGTGCTGCAGTTCGAGGTGGTCGCGAGCCGGCTGCAAAACGAATATGGCGTCGATGCGGTGTTCGAGGGCACCCCCATCACCTGTGCGCGCTGGGTCACGGGCGAGGACAAGCGCATGCTGGCCGAATTCGAGCAGATGCTGGCGCACAATATTGCGCGTGATGCTGCGGGCAATCTGACCTATCTTGCGCCCAACCGCGTCAATCTCCAACTCACGCAGGAGCGCTGGCCCAAACTCGCCTTCCACGAGACGCGCGAGCACGCGCTGCAGCGGGACTAAATAGAGGGGGGAGCCGAAAAAGGAAACCCCGATGGAGGCGGGGAGTGCAAAAAGGAAGCCCCGCCTGAAGCGGGGAGTGCAAAATGAAGCCCCGCCTGAGGCGGGGCTTGTTGGCACCCATTTTGGAAGTGCCGTTGCCGTATTAACGGCGCGTGCGGGGTTGCGCCCCGTTGATAGTAAGAACTAAAAATCACTTATCAGTCGATTTGCCTCCTTCGTTACAGCAATTTATTTATAGACGCGACTGCACCCAAAGTCAAGATCGGCTCGAAATCGCGGCGGCGGCGGGTGCGGCCGGCGCGGACCTGGGCTGCAGATCAGCCCGGATCGGCCCAGTGGCTTGAGATCGGGCGTACTCGTCCGGCATTGCCTCTATCGCCCGCTTGAGGTAGATTGCACCGTCGAAAAAATGACGCATGACTGGCAGCGTAGGAGCATTTATGGACAAGACGCAGGAACGCAAGCGCGAGATCGATGCCGCCGTTGCCGACATCCGCGCCCTCGAGCAGCGCGACGGCATCACGCGCGCGAGCCTCGCGAAAATCCGGCAGCGGCTGATCGAGCTCGCGGCGCGCACCGATTTGTTCACGCAGCAGGACTTTCCGCCACCCGCACCCGGCGGCAAGCTCCACTCCTGCCTGTATCGCCTGGCCGAGGACGCCGACCACCGCTACGCGCTATACGCCAATGCGTCATTGGGCGGCTACGCCACGCCTGCGCACAACCATACCACCTGGGCGGTAATCGTCGGCGTGAGCGGCGAGGAACTCAACCGGTTCTACGAGCGCACCGCCGATAACGGCGTGCGCGAGAAGGGCCAGCACGTCGTGCGCCAGGGCTCGGGCGTGTCGTTCATGCCGGAAGACCTGCATTCCATCCACATCGATGCGCCGCTGCTTAACTTCCATATGTACGGCCTGGCGCTGGAGCAGTTGCACCGGCGCGAGTTCTACCAGCCGGACGCGCACGCCTGGGGTATTTTTCCGCCGCATTCCGACATTCGCGAAGCGCGTACCGGCCGCGCATGAATCGCCTGATCTCGCCCGCGGCGCTGCGCGAACTGTTGCTCGCGAACACCGAGCTCGCCCTGCTCGACGTGCGCGAACAGGGTGTGCATTACCAGGGGCATCCTTTTTTTGCCTGCGCGCTGCCGCTGTCACGGCTGGAGATGCTGGTCGGCGACCTGCTGCCGCGCCGCAGCGTGCCCGTAGTGCTGCTCGACGGCGGCGGCGAGGGCCTGGCCGAGCGCGCCGCGGCGAGGTTCACCGAGCTGGGCTACAGCGACATCGCGATCCTCGAGGGTGGCTGCGCTGGCTGGAAGGCCGCCGGCGGCGAGCTGTTTTCCGGAGTCAATGTCCCGTCCAAGGCGTTCGGCGAATTCGTCGAACACCATTACGACACGCCGCGGGTGCCGCCGCAGGAAATCAAACGGCTGATCGACGGCGGCAGAAAACTCGTGATCCTCGATTCGCGGCCGTACGAGGAATTCCAGCGCATGAACATCCCGGGTGGCATAGACGCGCCGGGTGCCGAGCTGGTACATCGCGTGCACGACCTCGCGCCCGATCCGGATACGCTGGTGGTCGTCAACTGTGCCGGGCGCACGCGCAGCATCATCGGCTGCCAGTCGCTGCGGAACGCGGGCATTGCGAACGAGGTGGTGGCGCTGAAGGACGGCACCATGGGATGGGAGCTGGCGGGTTACCAGTGCGAGCGCGGCTCGACCATGGTCGCGCCCGCACCAAGTGCCGAGGGGGAAGCCAAGGCGCGCGCTGCGGCGGAACGCGTGGCGCGGCGCTTCGAAGTGAAATTCGCCTCGCGCGCGCAGGTGGAGGCGTGGCAGCGCGATTCCAGCCGCAGCCTCTACCTGCTCGATGTGCGCACGCGGCAGGAATTCGAGCACAGCCGCATCGCCGCTTCGCGCCATGCGCCGGGCGGGCAGCTAGTGCAGGCGACGGACGAATTCGTCGGTGCGCGCGGCGCGCGCATTGTGTGCATCGATCCGGCGCGCGTGCGATCGGTGATGACCGCGTCCTGGCTCAATCAGATGGGTTGGAGCGAAGTCTATGTGCTCGAACCCGAAGGCAAGGACGGTTTTGCCGGCTGGGCGCTGGAGGCCGGACCGCGCAGCCTAAGCCCGGCCGGCTTCAAACCCTGGCGCAGCCTCACGGCGCGGGAGATGGTGCAGCGCAGGGAGCAGGGTGGTGTGACCGTGCTCGATCTTGCGACCAGCCTCAAGTATCGCGAGCGTCATATTCCGGGCGCCTGGTGGGCGGTGCGTTCGCGACTGGATCAGGCGCGCGCCAAACTTCCAGATGCGCGCACGCTGGTGCTGACTTCGGAGGACGCCACGCTCGCGCACCTGGCGGCGGCTGAAGCCGCGGCGCTATGGCCCAATGCCGAGGTCAGCGTGCTCAAGGGCGGCAATGCGATCTGGTTCGCGCTGAACTTGCCGGTCGAGACGGGAATCGAACACGCGACCACATCGACCGACGACGTCTGGTACAAGCCCTACGATCATGCCCAGGACTACGAGAAGCACGCGCGCGCCTATCTGAGCTGGGAAGTGGCGCTGGTCGAGCAGATCAAGCGCGATCCGACCATCCGCTTCCGGGCGTATGACTGAACCTTGAGGCGGGCGCCGCTTCGCCGCGGCGCCCTGCCTGCAGCCCAACCTGGGCGCCGGGCTCGATCATGCGCCCGGGGAGCATCCGAATTTTCCGCCGCTGCGGGACTACCGCGCCCGCGTCCGCGCCGCTCTATTCTTCGTCTTCTGCGTAGATGCTGATCACGCGCGT
>JBQMQE010000191.1:0-9047 GCA_052172655.1 Burkholderiales bacterium | reverse complement strand
CCGGGGGAACAGGCATTGCGCCCGTGCCCAGTTTTGCACCTAAGTGGCTCCCCGACTAGGGCTCGAACCGAGGTTTCGAGATTGGATAACCAGCAATGACCTCTGTTGCCGGGAGCGGCCGCTCGATCTCCGCCAGGTCGTGCGGCCGCAGTGGGTCGTTTGCAGGCATTGCCGCTCGGACAATTTTCGACAGATCCGATCCAGCCCGCCCAACCTAAAAACCGGTTTCAGGTTTCCGCCCCCTCCGCCGCGTGAGACCCGCCATGCGCCTCCCAGTTCCCCCCAGTTTCAATCACGCCGCGTTTAAGTTCCTCTAACGCAGGAACCACCTCATCGGGCGCCCCGCGCACCCCCAGTTCGATATGGCGCCTGCGCCCGCCCTCGCCCACGCTGGGCAGGCTGAACACCTTGAGCCCGCGGTACTTGGCCTCGACCGCTTCCATCAGCGGCGTGAGCGTGCTCTCGGCCGAGTCGTACACCATGATCGAGGCCTCGGTTTCCGCGTGCCGGTGGAACAGGTGCGCGTAACGGTTGTCGAGCACCCACTCGACCATGGGCCAGGCCATGATCGGGAAGCCGGGAACGAAGTGATGCTCGCCCAGGGAAAAGCCGCGGATGCGGTTGTAGTCGTTGGGTATGGTGTTCGCGCCGCGCGGAAATTCGCCCATCTTGAGGCGGTTCGGAGTTGTGTCGGCGCCAAAGCGGCCGCGGATTTCGGCTTCCGCCTCCGGATGCAGCACCAGGTCCACGCCGGCCGCGGCGGCGGCGCAGGCGCGCGTGTGGTCGTCGGGCGTCGCGCCTATGCCGCCGAAGCTGAACACGATGTCCGGCCCGGCGAGCGTGCGCTTCAACGTGGCCGTGATCAGTTCGGGGTCGTCGCCGATGTAGTGGCACCAGGCGAGCGCGAGGCCGCGGTTGCGCAGTATGAAAATCAGTTGCGCCAGGTGCTTGTCCTGGCGCTTGCCGCGCATGATCTCGTCGCCGATGATAATTGCGCCGAAAGGCATCGTATTTCTCCTGGAAGTTTCTATTGGGTCGCGACCGGCGCGTCGCGCAGTTGCGCGAGGCGCGCCAGGCAGTAGTGGATGAACGCGAGCCCGCCGTACACCGGCGCGAAAAACCCGAGCACGGGGACCAGCCCCACGAATGCGAGCGCGGCGCCGAGCAGGAACAGATCCCCGCGGTAGCGCCGGAAAATAGTTTCCATTTCCCAGCCGCTGGCATGCTCGGCCAGCGCGTCGTAGCGGAATACCCGCTGGTTGAGGTAGGCGAACAGCACTAGCGGCAGCAGCGGCCACAGCGGCGGGAATAACCACAGCGGCAGCGACAACACGACCAGCAGCGTCAGCCAGACCAGCGCCATCACGCTGTTCCACACGCTGCCGGCAAAGGTGCCGCCCTGCCGGCGATCGAGCTGCGGATAGCTGCGCCCGGCCACGTGCGTAACCATCGCGGGCATGGAAAACACGCCGATGATCAGCACCGCCGTGATCAGCACCAGCGGGACGAACAGCAGCGCGAGCAGGATCCAGGCGAGATGCGTCGCGATCAGCGTCAGCGGCCAGACGCTGATCGCCCAACTGATGGCGGCCGATTGCTCGAACTGCAATTGCAGCCAGGCGGCCGCCTGCGACCAGAACGCAAACGCCAGTCCCAGCCACAATGCCAGTGCGATTGCCACCGGCCACAGCATCAGCAGCAGCATGCGCGGATGCAGCAGGCTGGCGAACGCCTTGATCAAGGCTTTGGTAATTTCACTCATGGCGCAAATCCCCTCTCATCGTTGCATACTTTGCCACATTTTCTGCAGCCGTTTCACCGACACCGGCACCGGCGTGCGCAATTCCTGCGCGTACAGCGACACGCGCAGCTCCTCCAGCAGCCAGCGGAACTGATCGAGCTGCGCATCGGCCACGCCCTGCTTCCTCTGCTTCAGGTCTTCGCGCAACCACGTTTGCCACAGCCGATTGAACTCCGCGCTCCAGCGCGCATCGCGCGCGGGGTCGGCGCGCAGCTTGTCCAGCCGCAGCGCCACCGCCTTGAGGTAGCGCTGTAAGTGCTGCAGCCGCTCCCACGCGGTTGCGGCGATGAAGTCCTTGGGCAGCAGGCGCGCGAGCTGCTCCTCGATCTCGCGCGCGGGCTGCGGCAGATTCTTCAGCCCCTGCAGCTTCTTCTGCAATGCCTGATATTCGGTGAGTATCGCGCCGACCAGGCGGCAGATTTCCTGCGCCAGCAGCGCGAGGCGCGTCTTGCCTTCTTCGCAGCGCCGCAGGAATTCCGCCTGCATCGCCGGCAGCGGTTCGGCCATGCAGGCGCGATCGAAAGTCACGCGCAGCAACTGGTCCTTCAGCGATGCGGCGTCCCCAAAGGCCAGGAATTGCATGCCCATGTCGCGCAGGCCGGGCAGGTTCTTCTCCAGGTATTTGGTCTGCTCCTTCAGTTGCAGCATGAACAGGCGCCGCAGGCCGTCGCGGTGCAGCGCTTGCGCCTTCTGCGGCGCATCGAGCACTTCCAGGTCCACGCTGTCGCCGCGATCGACCAGGGCCGGATAACCGATCAGCGTCTGCGCGCCCTGGCGGATTTCCATGATTTCCTGCAGCTCGCCGAAATTCCAACTGGTGATGCCGGACAGCGCGGCCTTGGGCTGGGCGATGGCGCTGAACTGCTCGCCCGCCTGCTCGCCTAGCTCCGCGCGCAAGGCGGCGAGGTTCCTGCCCAGCGCGAGCTGGCGGCCGTGCTCGTCCACCACCAGGAAGTTCATGCTCAAGTGCGCGGGCAGCAGCTCAGGGCGAAATCCGTCCAGCGGCAGCACCAGGTTCAATTCCTCGCGTGCGTAGCGGGCGATGGCTTCGGCCAAGGCCAGGTCTTCCTGGCGCTGCGGCTCCGCCGACGCCATCGCGCCGAATTGGTTGGCGAATTCTTCGGCGAATTCGGGCAGCGGCCCGAGCTTGTGGCGGATTTTCTGCGGCAGCGTCTTCGCCAGCAGCGCGACCTTTTCCTTGAGCAGCCCCGGCACCAGCCAGTCGCAGCGCTTGGTGGAAAGCTGGTTGAGCGCGATCAGCGGCACGGTGAGCGTGAGGCCGTCGCGCGCGTTGCCCGGGTCGTGCAGGTATTCGAGCGCGTAGCTGCGTCCGCCGATGGCGAGCTGGTGCGGAAACTGCGCCGTGGTGATGCCGGCCGCCTCGTGGCGCATCAGGTCCTCGCGCTTGAGGTAGAGCAGCTTCGGCTGCTCCGCCTCGGCATCGCGGCGCCAGTGCTCGAACGCCGCGCCGTTGTGGATGCCCTCGGGTATGAGGCTATCGTAGAAGGCGTAGATCAGTTCCTCGTCCACCAGCACGTCGGGGCGGCGGGATTTATGTTCGAGGGTCTCGATGTCGCGGATCAGCTTGCGGTTGTGCGCAAAAAACGGCGCGCGCGTCTCGAACTCGCCCTCGACCAGCGCCTGGCGGATGAATATCCGGCGCGATTCGACAGGGTCCAGCGGGCCGTAGTGGATGCGCCGGTTGGCGTAGAGCAGGATGCCGTAGAGCGTCGCGCGCTCGAACGCGGCGACGCGGGCGGGCTTTTTCTCCCAGTGCGGCTCGTACTGATGACGCCTGACGAGATGCGCGCCCACGCCCTCCAGCCACTCCGGCTCGATGCGCGCGATGCAGCGTGCGTACAGGCGCGCGGTTTCGGTGATTTCAGCGGCCATGATCCAGCGTCCGGCCTTCTTGCCCACGCCCGAGCCGGGGTGGATCAGGAACTTGATGCCGCGCGCGCCGAGGTAGTGCTCGCTGTCCTCCGACTTGCAGCCGATGTTGCCGAGCAGGCCGGCCAGCAGCGCGCGGTGGATCTGCGCGTAGCTCGCCTCTTTCCCCGAAACTTTCCAGCCGAGTTCGGCGACGAAAGTATGCAACTGGCTGTGGATGTCGCGCCACTCGCGCATGCGGTTGTACGAAAGGAAGTTGTCGCGGCACAGATCGATCAGCTTGCGGTTCGACTTCTTGTGCGCCAGCGCCTCCTGGTAGAACTTCCACAGCTTGAGCCAGGAGAGGAAATCGGATTTGTCGTCGTCGAATTTGAGCTGCGCCGCATCCGCCGCGCCGGCGCGCTCCAGCGGCCGCTCGCGCGGGTCCTGCAAGGAGAGCACGGCCGCGATGATCAGCACCTCGGCCAGGCTGCCTTCCGACTTCGCCGCCAGGATCATGCGCGCGATGCAGGGATCGAGCGGCAGGCGCGCGAGCTGCCTGCCGGTCTCGGTCAGATCGTTGGCATCGTCCACCGCGCCCAATTCGCTGAGCAGGCCATAGCCGTCGCTGATCGCCTTGGCCAGCGGCGGATCGAGAAACGGAAAGTCCTCGATTTCGCCCAGGTGCAGCGATTTCATGCGCAGGATCACGCCGGCGAGCGAGGAGCGCAGCAGCTCGGGCTCGGTGTAGGCCGGGCGCGCTTTGTAGTCGTCCTCGGCGTACAGGCGTATGCACACGCCGCTCGCCACGCGGCCGCAGCGCCCGGCGCGCTGGTTGGCGCTCGCCTGCGAGATTTTCTCCACCTGCAACTGCTCCACCTTGCTGCGGTAGCTGTAGCGCTTGATGCGCGCCTCGCCCGGATCGACGACATAGCGTATGCCCGGCACGGTAAGCGAAGTCTCGGCGACATTGGTGGCAAGCACGATGCGCCTGCCCGTGTGCGGCTTGAACACGCGCTCCTGCTCCGCCGCCGACAGCCGTGCGAAGAGCGGCAGGATTTCGGTGTGCGGGGGATGGTGCTTGCGCAGCGCCTCGGCCGTCTCGCGGATCTCGCGCTCGCCGGGCAGGAACACCAGCACGTCGCCGGGTCCGCAGCGGGCGGCTTCGTCCACCGCGTCGACGATGGCGTCGGCCAGGTCCGGCGCGTCGCTTGCGACCCCGCGCGGCCCGCCGGCGGCGGCAGTGCGCTTTTCCGCCTGCGGCCGGTAGCGCATTTCCACCGGGTACAGCCGCCCGGAAACCTCCACCACCGGCGCGCCGCCGAAATGCCGCGCAAAGCGCTCCGCGTCTATGGTCGCGGAAGTCACGACGACCTTGAGATCGGGCCGCCGCGGCAACAACTGCTTGAGATAACCGAGCAGGAAATCGATGTTCAAACTGCGTTCGTGCGCCTCGTCGATGATGATCGCGTCGTACTGGCGCAAGTCCCGGTCGCCCTGGGTCTCGGCGAGCAGGATGCCGTCGGTCATGAGCTTGATGTAGGAGCGCGGGCTGGTCTTGTCGTTGAAGCGGATCTTGTAGCCGACCGCGCCGCCGAGTTCGGTCTTGAGTTCCTGCGCGACGCGCGCCGCGGTCGCGCGCGCGGCGATGCGCCGCGGCTGGGTGTGGCCGATGAGGCCATTTATCCCGCGCCCGAGCTCGAGCAGGATCTTCGGCAGTTGCGTGGTCTTGCCCGAGCCGGTCTCGCCGCAGACGATGATCACCTGGTGTTCGGCGATCGCGCGCGCGATGTCGGCGCGCCGCGCGCTGACCGGCAGCTCCTCCGGGTACTCGGGCTTGGGGCAGGCAGCGCGGCGCTGCTCGAGCTCCGCGGCGGAGTAGCGGTGCTGCTGCGGATGCATGCGCCTGCGATCGATTTGCTCGGGTTTCACCCCGCGCATTCTACCGGCTCTGGAGAGGCCGCCCACGAATAGCAGCGTGGTAGTGGGTTGATCTGTCGAAATTCAAGCTACTGCAACCTTCGGGTCATATCGACATTTCAGATCCAACGCGACGAAGCGCCGTCGGAAGGCAATGTCACGGCCGAGTCGCAGAGGGCCGTTGCCTGACCTTTCCGGTCGACGATGCGAATGCGGTCTAGGAATGCGTGCTATTCGGCCTTATGTGGAGCTCCACATAAGGCCGATTATGTAGACTGCTCGATTATGTGGACTTGAGCCTGTGGATACGCGCCAGCCGCTGAAGGGCAGAGGCCGATGCGTATTTTGTTCTCCACATAATCACAGGGTCTTCAGGAAGTCGATCAACGAGTCAGGCGCACGGTAGCGCTGAATCTTGACATCCGGTTCATGCAGTCTGGCCAAAGCACAATCCTTCATGGTCAGGTCGGCCTCGACGTAATGGTGCGTGGTTGTGGGACTCTCATGGCCAAGCCACAGTGCGATGACGCTGATGTCGACGCCTGCCTGTAACAGATGCATGGCTGTGGTGTGGCGGATGGTATGCGGCGAGACACGCTGTTGCGTCAGACGGGGATGGTGTTCTGATGCCGTTCGTACCGCCAGTATCAGCCGCTTCGTCACATTCGAGCGCGTCATCGCATTCCCGTCGCGGCTTGGCAGCAAGGGCGAAGCCGCCTCGAACTGCGAATTCAGCCGCAACCAGATCCGCACCGTCTTCACAGTCGAATGCCACAGCGGGACGCTGCGTTGCTTTCTGCCCTTGCCGTGCAGATGGACGCAAGCGGCGGCGGCGTCGAGCACCACGTCACCGACCTTGAGGCCGATGATCTCCGACACGCGTGCCCCGGTGTTGTACATCAGCAGGAACAGAGCGTGATCCCGTTGGCTCAGCCATGCGTCATCCGGCGTGCCGATCACCGCCAGCATTTCCTCGCGTGACAGATAGCCGAACATCTGGCGCTCGAAGCGCTTCACCGGAACACCCAATGCACGTTCGATCACCTGTAGCGATGACACGTCCCGATGCGCGGCGAACTTCAGGAACGATCGCAGGGCCGCCAGGCGTGCATTGCGACTGCGCACGGAATTGTGCCGCTGGCGTTCCAGATGATCGAGGAAGGCCATGATGAGCTCCGGCGTAATGTCGGCCAGCGCCATCGCGGCCGGCAATTTGCCCAGGCGCGCTTCGGTAAAGTTGAGGAAGAGCACGAAGCCATCGCGATAGGCAGCGATGGTCTGCGCGCTGAGCGCCCGCTGTTGGGTCAGATACTCAGCGAAGTAGGCTTGTACGAGTGCGGCGAATGAGGGTGGTAACTTGGCTCGCTTACTCATCGCCGTCTCCAGCGAGGGCGGCGAAATGCTCGAACTTGCCACCGGCCAGGGCCATCAATTCAGGAACGGCGGTGAGATACCAGTAGGTGTAGAAGATCTCGGCGTGGCCCATGTAGGTCGACAGCGCCAGCATCATCTGGTCGATGTCGGTGCCATCGGCATGCCAGAGCATCATGCGCCGGACGGCAAAGGTGTGGCGCAGGTCATGCAGCCGTGGTGCTGCATGTGCGCCGCGATTCACCCAACCCAAGGCGTCGCGCACCGTGTTGAAGACACGATGAGCCTGACGTTCCCCGAGCGGCTGTCCCAGTCGCCGGCCACGACTACTGATCAGAAAGGGCATGTCGGCACTTGTGGCAACATGCTGCGCCCGCTGCCGCCGGTAGCGTACCAGCGCAGCTACGGTACTCGGATGAACAGGCAACTGGCGTGACTTGGCGAACTTGGTCTGCCGAATCGTCAGCAGCCCGCGCTTGAGATCGGCATCGGCATCCCTCAGGTGAATGGCCTCCGAGACCCGCAAGCCGGTCGAGGTCATCAGGCCGAACAGGGTCTCGTAGGTGGCCGGGCGTATGCTCCCCTGCGGTCCGATCCGACGGGCCGCCGCCAGCAGTTCGACGATTTCGTCCTCATGGAAGATGTGCGGGGCGACACGTCCTGGCTCCGGGCCAAAGGTCGATTCCTCCGGCACTTCGGTATCCGGTTCGAACTGCTTCAGGTAGCGCGCAAAATGGCGAACCTTCGCCAGACGGACGGCCCAGGTTGATGGCGTTTCGCGATGCCACCTGTCCTGACGCGCCCAATCCACCATCAGCTCAGCCGTCAGTGGCCCACGGTGATGCCGGTTGGCAACATATCGGGCAAATCCGGCCAGCAGCGTATCCCGCGAGCGCAACGCGAAACCGAGACGGCGCCGCTCGGCAAGATAGTCGTCGATTCTCTGCTGCAAGCCGATGCGCGCGCTCATGATTCGCTCCCGGGCCACGGCAGCGCGACGGTCGACAGCTTCGGCGTGTCGAGCTTGGCGTAGATCAGGGTGGTGTTCAACGAGCGGTGGCGCAGCAGATCGGCGACTTCCTTGAGCGAACTGCCGTTCTCAACCAAACGACAGGCAAAGGCGTGGCGCAGCGCATGCGAACGGGAATGCGTCAGGCCGATGCGCTGATACGCCCATCGGATCACGCCTCGAACTGCACCGGCAGTCATCGGTCGATCATGATCCCCGAGACGCGGAACGAAGACCGAAGAGTTGGTGGTGAGCGGTCTCTCGTTCTGGAGATAGTCCACCAGCGCCTGGCCGGTTTCCATCGGCAAGGGCAGAACGTCCTGCCGCAGCGACTTTGTGCCCCGTAGCGTTACGATCCCGGCACGCCAATCGATGTCGCCGATCTTCAGATTGGCGATCTCGCACGAGCGCAGCCCCATATCCAATGCGCAACGAATGATGGCGTAACCGCGCTTTGGCCAACGAAGATCGTCGGTGAATGAGTTCAGCAGGCGCTCGATCTCGTCCGGCTTGAGCGCTCGGGGCAATGACGCCAGCTTCCAGTGGACAGGATTCAGGATGACAGCGGTGAGCTTGCCTACCGCATTGCCGCAGGTCGCCCGATAGCGAAGGTAACTGCGTAGCGCCCCTGCGAGACGCGATGCGTTGGAAACCGTCCTGTGCGCCTCCAGTTGGCGGGCAAGGAATTGCCGAACATCATCGGGTCGCAGCCGCGATATATCGATGGCGCGATCCTTGAACTTCTGTTGCAGCAGCAGGCCTGCGACGTAAAGCCTGTCCTTACGCGTAGTTGCCGCCAGCCCTCGTACATCGCGCAGATATGCGTCGTAGCGGCACAACTCGCCAGCAACGTGTGCCAGCAATGATGCAGATGACCGCGCCTTTGGCGTGGCCCGGTGCAAAGCGGTGGGTTTCATAACGGTCTCCTGAAGTGGGACCGCTACTTCAGATCACCGCTGAAATTATGTCGAGCTTGCTGTTACATCAATCGCCGGAGACCCACGCTACGTATGGCGTCCGAAACACGCCACTCCTGATAGTCCACATAATCGAGCAGTCTACATAATCGGCCTGAAC
>JBQMQE010000190.1:0-9101 GCA_052172655.1 Burkholderiales bacterium | reverse complement strand
AACATCGCCGCCCCCATCGGGCCGACCATGAACGCGACCGCCTGCGCGGCGCTGCCGATGCCGAAGGCGGTGCCGCGCCGTTCGCGGCTGACGTTGAGCGCGATCATGGTGTTCGTTGCCGGCATCATCGACGCGTTCAGGAACGAGGCCAGGGTGAATGCAAGGACATAGAGCCAGGCGGAATTGCTGAGCGCGAGCAACAGATGCACCAGCGCGGTGAGCACGCAGGTCACGGCCAGAATGTTGCGCAACCGCCAGCGGCGGAAAAACCGCATCGACAAAATCCAGACGCCCATGGCGCTGGCGACGCCTCCGAGTGCGAACGCGACGCCGGTGACTGCGGTTACGTTGGCGCCCGCGATGTCCTTCAATGCGATCGGCGTCGCGACCGATCTGAACGTGGTCAGGGCGAACAGCGAAAAGTAGAGCAGGATCGCCAGCGCGAATTGCAGCGTCGGCCTGAACGGCGCCAGCGCGATTGCGGCACCCGTCAGGTCAAGCTCCTTCTTGCGCACGGTGTCCGCGGGCACCAGAAAAATGACCGCTGTCGCCACCGCCGCCACCAGCAGCCCGGAAGAGAAAATCGCGCCGCGATAGCCGAATGCGATCGCCATCGCCGCGCCGACCGCCGGTCCGATCGCGCTGCCCAGGTACTGGGCACCGGAGACCGCGTTCAGGGCGTCCCTGACCTTTGCGTCCGGCACGCTGACGCTGGTCAGGGCGACCGCCGCGGGAACGAATCCGGAGAGCAAACCCTGCAGCGCGAGCGCGATGGCGACCTGCCAGGGGGCGTTGATGATGCTGAGGACGAAAGCGGTCAGCGCCGCCGAGTACACCGCCCGCACGAACATTTTCTTGCGCCCGAGCCGGTCCGAGAGCAGCCCCCAGACCGGCCCGCCAATCAGCCTGCCCGCGCCCTGTGCGCTCATCCCGACCGCCACCCAGAACAAGGCCGCGGCTTCGTCCCCGGCGCCGACCTGAAGCAGGTATAGCGGCAGGAACGGAAACCACACATTGATCAATAGCGAAGTGCTTCCGGTGGCGGCGGCAATGGTCAGTACAGCCTTGTTGTGCAAGGCCTGCGCCGGGTCCGCTGTTCTGTGCTTCATCCTGTTCCAGTGCGGGAGTTGTGGCCATGCGGCCGCGTCGCGCTCATGCGCACTTCGATGCCGATATTCGCGGCGGCGTCGATCAGGCGATCGAGGGTGCGGATGTCCACTTGTAAATCACGGCTCCGGTGTTCCGGTGTCTATGGTTCCGCGGCTCAACTCGTCTCTTGCCACGGCTGCCAGGGCCTGATATTTGTTGCGGAAGGCGTCGAGGCTCTCCTCCTCGAGTTCTTCCAGATCGAGCAGCGCGTTATGCGCGCCTTTGGTCGCCCGTATGAGTTCGTCGAGCTTCACCTGGATTGCTTCGGTGTCCCGATTCTGCGTGTTCTGAATCAGGAAGACCATGAGGAAGGTGATGATCGTGGTGCCTGTGTTTATGACCAGCTGCCAGGTGTCGCTGAAGTGAAACAGAGGACCGGTGACGATCCAGACGGCGATGACCGCTACAGCCAATGTGAATACTCTGGGACGGCCGCAGAAGTGTGCCGTCCTCTTCGCGAACTGCGAGTACCAGGTGACGTTGCGCATAGTGGTCCTTGTTTCGGGCAGCTAACAGGAAGCGGACCCCAAAAAGGGGCCGCACCAGACCCCGAGGACGGGGCCCGGTTGGTGCAGAGTAGCGTCAATCCCCTGATTGCTCAACAACGTCAACCGGGATAGACACCGATGCGACCAGCCCTGGCCGTTGCGAAACGGGACGAGGGATCGTGCCGGTATATGCTGCGGCGGTCGAATTGAGGTAACTTGGCGCGTATACCATGGATAAATTCGACCGACCCATCACTGCGCAGGAGCGCCGTATCGCCGGGTATTGCTCGCTGGCGATGGGCGCGTTCATTATCGCGCTCAGCGTGGGGTTGTTTCCGAAAGCTCTCGAGGGGCAGCATGCGCCGCTGTGGGTGGGTTTCGCAGCCGGCGCCGTGTTCGTGCTCGCCGGTGCGAGCATCCTGTTGCGGGAACGCGCGCCTGCACCTGTCGCCCTGGTTGGCCGACGAGCGCGCCGTCATCAAAGGCGACGGGAATCTGGAGACGATGCGCACCATAGGCATGCCGAGGGCATCGGGCATGCCACGGGCACCGCTAAAGCCGAGGTGGCGCACCGACTCGAACATTTTCGAGCGGGCGCGGGGCGCCGCGATCGTCGCCGCGCGGCGGCAATACGAACTAAGCCTCGATCTTGCGGAAGCCGGCATCAAGCCAGGCGTTCCCTTCGTCGCCCGGCTGGAAATCGAAGGCGGCCCGGTGCGCATCGAAAAAAAGACGTACGGGCCCCGCCCGCTACTGGGCCGGGCCGGCAGCCCCGATTCGCCGCTGTGGCTGCGCATCGGCGGCTAGCGCGACTGCCTGCTCGGACCCACGCCCGTGACGAGAGCCCGGGTTGCCCGGCTGCTTCGAAGTCCCTGAGCTTCAGTTCGGCGATGCGCTCGAGGATGCGCTCACGCCGTCGCGCGCCTGTCGGCAGCAGCGTTCGCGCGGGTATGCGGAATTCCCAGCATAATCCGCATCTGCGGCGCCCAGCCGTTTCAGGCTCGAGGAACAGCTATGTACCAGCTCTACTATTATCCCGGCAATGCCAATCTCGCGCCGCATATCCTGCTGCAGGAAATCGGCGCGGACTATAAGCTGGTGCTGGTCGATCGCAACAAGAACGAGCAAAAAAGTCCCGCATACCTCAGGCTCAACCCGGCCGGGCGCATTCCGGTGCTGGTCGACGGCGGCTTGGTGCTATACGAGTCGGCGGCGATCTGCCTGCATCTGGCCGACCGCCATGCCGGGGCAGGGCTGGCGCCTGCGTCAGGCAGCAAGGAGCGGGCGCAGTTCTACAAGTGGCTCATCTACCTCACCAACACGGTGCAGGCCGAACTCCTGCTCTACTTCTATCCGGAGCGCCTGGCCGATGATTCCGCCGCGGCGGCGCAGATCAAGGCGCATGCCGAGAGCCGCACCGGCGGCATGCTCGACCTGATCGAGGCGGCGCTGGCCGCCGGCACGGGCCCGTTTCTGTTGGGCGCAGAGTATCGCGCCGTCGATCCTTATCTGCTGATGCTGTGCCGCTGGACGCGCGGCATGCACCATCCGGCGCGTGCCCGGCCGCATCTGGCGCGCCTGCTCGATACGATAATGGCGCGTCCGGCGACGCAGCGGGCGTTCGCGTCCGAAGGCATCGGCGCGCCGTACTACTGAAAACCCCGGGGCCATGCGATTTGATCGCGGGGCTGGCCCGCGATCACGACATCGGCGCCCATCGCGCGCGCCAGCGACACCGGCACCGGGTTGACCAGGGCGCCGTCGACCAGCACGCGCCCCTCGTGCACCGCCGGCCCATTTGCCCGTAAGATGCCTGCACATGTCGCAGCAACACATGCACTGGACTTCGCTCTTGTCCCACCACCGCCTGGGCGGCCCGCCCGTGACCGGGGCAGGCCCGCGCTCGGAGTTCCAGCGCGACTTCGACCGCATCGTATTTTCCTCGGCGTTCCGGCGCCTGCAGGACAAGACGCAGGTGTTCCCGCTGGCGAAAAACGACTATGTGCGCACGCGCCTGACGCACAGCCTCGAGGTGGCCTCGGTCGGACGCTCGCTCGGCGTGCTCGCGGGTGATCACGTGCTGCGCCAGTACCCGCAGATGGCCGCGACCGGCTACGCTGCCGCCGATTTCGGCGCCATCGTCGCAGCGGCTTGTCTTGCGCATGACATCGGCAACCCGCCGTTCGGGCATGCGGGGGAGGCGGCGATTCAGTCCTGGTTCAATACTTCCGCATTGGGCCGCTCCGTGCTCACGCGCCTCGCCGCGCAGGAGCGCGCCGATTTCGAGCGCTTCGAGGGCAACGCCCAGACCTTCAGGATCCTCGCGCGCCTGGGCATGCCTGACAACGCGGGCGGAATGCAGCTTACTTGCGCCACGCTCGCCGCGGTGGCGAAGTATCCGCGCGCGGCGCATCTTGCGTTTGCCGCGCCTGCGGGCATCTCGACCAAGAAGCACAATTTCTTTCACGCCGACCGCGAGCGCTTCGAGGCGGTGGCGCAGGCGAGCGGACTCATCCGGCGCCGCGCGCACGCCTACTGCTGGTGCCGCCATCCGCTCGCCTTCCTGGTGGAGGCGGCGGACGACATAAGCTACTGCGTGATCGACGTCGAGGACGCTTTCCGCGCGGGCGAGGTGAGTTACGCCGAAATCGAGCCGCTGTATCGCGGCATCGTGAGCGACGCGGCGGCGTGGACCAAAGCCGGCGCGATTTCGACCGGCGAGAAGCGCGTGGAGTACCTGCGCGCACGCACCATAGACGCATTGGTGGCGGAGGCGGCCGAGGCTTTCGCCGCGCGCGAGCAGGCGATGCTCGAGGGCAGCTTCGACCAGGAACTGATCAGCGAGATTCCGCACGCGCAGGCGCTGCAGGCGTTTCGCGCGCTGGCGCGCGACCGGGTCTACCATTCGGCGGTGGTGTTGAATCTGCAAAGCCCGGGCGCAGCGATCCTGGGAGAGTTGCTCGATGCGTTTGTCGGCGCGGTCGAGGCCGGCGCAAGCGGCGCGTTCCCGCCCGGCGCGCGCGAAATACTGGATTTTCTCCCGGAGCAGTTCCTCTGCGCCGATGGCAGGCCGGCGGCCGAACTCTACGCGCGCGTGCTCGCGATCACCGACTTCGTCTCCGGCATGACCGACTCGTACGCAGTGGCCGTCGCGGCGAAGGTGAGGGCGGCTTGCGCTGCAACAGGCTCGCGCCTACCGGTATCGGCGCCTAAACCCCGAAAACCTTCAGCACGGCGTCGGTAAACCCCTCGAGACCGCGCCCCGTAATGCCTGTTGCCCGTTTCAAATCCGGCATTTCCTCGTAGACATAGACGCCGGACTCGCCTGTGAACAGGTCGTTGAAAAGATCCTCCTTGCCGCTCCAGTAGGACATGAACGTCTCACAGCGGGTGTTGGCGTAATCGAGATTGGCGCTGAAGCCCAGGGTGGCGGCCTGATTGATCAATCGTCCCCGTCCGGCCGATTCGATGCGGATGCCACGGCAGCCTTTCATGACCAACTGTCCCGGTCCGTGGAACACCAGGAATCTCAATTGCAGGGTCAGCCAGCTTTGCAGGTTGCCCAAACGCCAGTGGCGGGTAATGCGTATGGGATTATTCCGATCCTGTATCACCCCGGCAAGCGAGCGTGGCTGACAGACGAAGGCGGCGTCCTGCGCCAAGTCGATGATGCCGACCTCGCTCAGAGGATCTTTGGTTGCCGAAACAACGACCGGCTCCGATCCGGCGGGGCCGACTCGCGTCAGCATGAACATGCCGGAGAGCAGGCTGGCGAACGGAAAACGCGCATTGAGCAACCACTTGGTCTTCTTTCTCGCCTGCAGCGAGGTGCTCTGCAGGTATTCCGGCTGGATCAGCAATTCCTGGTTTTCGCCCAGCACGATTGCCTGTGATACGCCGGACATTTTTCCGCCGCCAATTGCCGCAGTGCCGTGCGCGGACGCGGAAGAAACGCTTGCGTTTGCCGCAGGCAAAATGCGTATCGGCGGGCGGTGCGTGACCCAGGGCGCAACGATGTAATAGAAGAAAACCTTGATGCCGATCGGAACCAGAATAATGCCGAGCAAGACACCGAGGGCGATGGGCAGTTTTTGCCCGGCGACGGCCGCTAATCGCGCAACATAGCTTTTGCTCAGCTTGTCGTCGATAGCGGCAGAGCGAGCGTCGATCTGCCCGATGTCGCCTTTGATCTGCATGACCCGCGCATTCAACTCTTTTTTCCACGATTCGATGAATCCCTTTTCCCTGTCGATCGCCTCCTGGTAGCGCGCAATCGCCTGGTCGAGCAAGCTGATCTCCACCCAGGCTTCCGATAGCGGAACCTTGCGCGCCCAAGGGTGTGCGTCCCACAGTTTTTGCCGCTCCGCCCGTGCCCGGTTCAGCATCGACCCGGTGTCCAGCATGGCATATGCCGACCTCCTCGAGCGCTCGCCGGCATTGCGTGTTTGCTCTTCGATTTGCTTTGACAGCGCCGTCGCCCGGGCGACCAAAACGGCGCGGTCGCTTCTGAGGTCCGCAGCTTTTTTCAGCTCGCCTTCGAGCCAGGCCCCTGCGAGGAGCACGGCAAGAATGAGCAGCAGCGTAGCCGACTGCCGCAGCAGCCATTTGAAGATTGCCGAGAGAAGTTTGCTCACGCTCCGGGCCGGGTTTGCCTAGCGCGCCGCCGGCAGTTCCTGGTAAATGCGTTGGACCTCTGCGGCACCATGGGCGCGCTCCAGTCTGCGCACGATGAAATGGCCCTTGCCCATATCCTGGAAATGATCGATGAACAAGGTGTTGATCACCGCGCCGCCGAAAGCGCCCAGCACAGGCACGGCTTGTGCCGCCGCTTTCTCCGATACGACGATGGAGAAGCGGGAGGCAATCAGCGCAATCAGGCGCACCATGGCCGGAGCCCCTTTCTGCGACAAGCCGCTCTTGGCCAAATGCTGGACCGCGTCGGAAACGGCTTTCGCCATTGCCGCGCGGGCAGCGAAATATCCGGTCTCGCTGCCGTCATCGCTCCTCGACCCTCCGCCCAGCGCCAGTACCTGAACGCATTGCAGCCTCGCTTCAGGCGTGTTCAGCCTCTCGCCCTGGCTGCGCGCGATGTCCGCGATCGAGCGCAGCATAATCGTCGTGGTCAGGGGAAGCTCGATGGTGAGCGCGGGCAGGCCGAATGCGCCCCCGGCCGCGCCGGTTGTTCCCACCGCCAGCTTGTGCCACCAGTTCGATGGAGCTTGCGCGCGGCGGTGATCCATGGTCCAGAGGGCGACCTCGAGTGCCGTCGCTATCGATTTGCGCGTGGCCTCATTCACCAGCGCATTCCATTTTTTCGGCAGCAATGCAAATCCTTTCTCGAGCGGGGCGCCGACATAGTTGCTGATCTTGGCGGCAAGGCCGGGGGTTTCCAGCAGGCGCTTGGCCATCCTCAGGTCTTCAATCTCCGCGGATGAAAGCGTCATGCACGATTCCTGGATCGGGGCGGCCAATGTCGCGGTCGAGGGGCGGGCGCCGAGGCGCCGCCTCCGCCGCCGGTTCGCCCATAGGCCGGCTCAGAGTTTCGGGATGCGCATGCGGCTGACCATGAGCGAGCCGGAAACCGCGAAAAGGAGCACCAGCGGATGCAGCGTGTAGCCGCCAAGCTCGAGCCGTCCGAACCAGAGGGACTCGCCCAATGCGCCCTGCGCGGCGGCCGCGGCCATCAGCATTACCAGCAGCAGCGAACTTGGGATGGGCGTTCCCTCGAAGTGCTTCACTTTGCCTTCGCCCTCGGACATAGCCTCGGCGGTGACGTTGTAGCGCGCCAGGCGCGACACCCCGCATGCAACGAAATAGGCGAGGACAATGCGGTCGTACAGGCCCTGCATGCCGCAACCGTACGCAATCACGGCCGGGGCCACGCCGAAGGAGATGACATCGGCGAGGGAGTCGAGCTCGCGGCCCATCGCCGAGGTCATCTGCCGCCACCGGGCAATCCGCCCGTCCAGGACATCGAAGACCAAAGCGGCAAACACTAGGGCGCAGGCGAAGTAGACATGCCTGACGTCGCTGTTTTGCAGGTAGGTCATCATGGAAAACAAGGCCCCGGTGCCGCAGATCGCGTTTGCCAGCGTGAACCAGTCGGCAAGATGGAACTCGCGAATCATGGAGAAGGGTTTATTCGGTTTATGTGTGGTCATGGCAGACAGAATATCCTAAACCGGGCAAGTGCGAACCAGGCAAAGTGCCTGCGGCGGGGGAAAAGCCCTTATTCCACGAACAGGGCGGTGCACCCCCCCGAAGGGAAAGTCCCTGCAGGACGGGGAGGGCAGGCGCCGCGTGTGCCTATTGCTTCTGCGCCACGACCCGGCCCTGGGTGTTCACGAATACCCGGTAGCGGTTGCCGTTTTCGCAGCGCGCGATATGGTCGTTATCCCCTTGCTGTTTGGCGCTGACGACCTTGCCGCAGGGCAGGCCCAGCAGCGCGATGACGGATGTCAGGTCCTTCAGCAGCGCGACGTCGTCGGCGGCCGGCGAAGGTCCGGCGAACAGCGCTGCGAGCGCGATCATCAGGGCCGAGGCCCGGGCAGGTGTGATCAAGAGGGTTCTCCTTCGGTCAGCTTATCGTCTTGAATTTTTCCGGATCGGCAAGCATGCTCCAAATCGCGTCGCGCGACTCAGAGATCGTACGGGCCAGGGAGGGATCGCGGTCCTGGATCAGGGCGAGCAGCTTGAGGACCAGCATGTTGAACGGTTGGCGCAGCGTGGCGACGCTGGTTTTCTGCCCGTTCTGGTAATGCTCGCGGAATTGCTGCAGCAGGTCGTTCATCTGGTTCTGCAGCTCGAGTTTGGTGAAAAAGCCGATGGCTTTGGTGTCCCGCAGCCGCTGTTTCAGCGCGTCCACGTCCAACGGCGGCTCCGGATTTTTTGCGGCGGGAGGCGGGGTTTCAGGCGTGCACGGCCGCTCGAGCGCCGCCGCAGCGGCGGAAACCTTTGCCGGCGTTTTGGCGGGCGTCCTCGCGACGCTCGCATCCGCTTGCGCCATCGCGCCCGGCGGCGCCGCCAATAGCGCCGCGCAACTCGCCGCCAGCGCGAGGCTGAAAATTCCGATAGTGCGCACTGTGGGCATCATGTTGTGAAACCTATGGTGGCCCCGTGCTTGGGCCAGGTCAAGCCGGCCGCGCGGCAACGCGGCGAAACTTGCGGCGGTATCGGCCAAGTGCTACTACTATTAGAATAACGGGCGTGGGCGCTACGCTGCGCGGTCAGGGGCGATCCTGACAGTTGTTTGCGCCTCCAAGCTGGGCGCTGCCGCCGGTTTGCCTTGACGGGAGGGCACCATGAAAAGCAATGCCGCCGTGCGGAGCATGGCCAACCGGCGCCGCGCGCCGGGCACTTCCGCAGCGGACCCCGCGCCGGGCACTTCCGCAGTGGTCCGGGCGCCGGGCGGGATCGTGCAGTGCAGGAGCGTATGCTCGAGCTGCAACCTGCGCGAGCTGTGCG
>JBQMQE010000189.1:227-9125 GCA_052172655.1 Burkholderiales bacterium | reverse complement strand
ACAAAATATATAGATGCGCTTTGCGAATTTTCTACGCTTGGCATACTCGCTTACCCTCAAGTCCCTAAGCCAGACACCAATTTCAATGTGGAGCTAACGCCCATGAACGCAAACACCGCTATTTCCGCGCGAGCCACAACCCGCGGATGGGAAAGCCGCCTGAGGTTGCCAACGAAGAAGCAAAAATTATCTCAAGACTCTGAATGGTTCAAAATCTACGAAGAAGGCGAATGGCGCAAACTGCGTTTTCACGACTATGACGAGATCTATATACGTTCCGGATTGTACGAGTACCTGTTCTATGATCTGTTGCGGTGCCAATCCCCCAAGCGAGTGGTCGGGCTGCTGCAGGAAGTGCTTGCCGAACTGAACTCGAGCGAGCCGCTGCGGGTGATCGATTTGGGGGCGGGAAACGGACTCGTCGGCGATGAGCTGCGGCGCGTTGGCGCCACCCGCGTGATCGCCCTGGACATACTGGAGGAGGCGCGCATCGCAGCGCAACGCGACAACCCGTACGTCTATTCCGACTACATCGTTGCAGACATGACCAATCCAAGCGACGATATCGATCGGCGCTTGCGTGCGCTGCATCCCAACGCGCTTACATGCGTCGCGGCGCTGGGTTTTGGTGACATACCGCCGCGAGCCTATCACAAGGCGGCAAGCTATGTCGCCCTGGGCGGACTACTCGCGTTCAATATCAAGGCGGAGTTCCTCGACGCACGTTATACCCACGGTTTTTCAGAACTGATGCGACGTATGATAAATGAGGGGATGGTACGGCTCGAAGCCACGCGCCGCTACAGGCACCGCCTGGCGGCCAACGGCGAGCCGATCTACTATACGGCCATGGTCGTCACCAAACTTGCGCAGATCCCGGCAAGTATGTTGGTCGAGGAAGATTAGGGACTGTCCCCACGCCGCAGGCGAATTTCGGGTCCGAATGTGCGTGCTTCAGTCCGTCCGCGCACCCGACGCTTACCGGCGTCCGAGGGCGTCAGAACTTTTGCGCCCAAGAACGAATGCCCAGCATGATCATATCCACGGACACGGTTCCCACGTACAGCGCCATGATTCGTCCGGCGATTTCGATATACCTCTGAACTAGCGACTCGCCGCGGGGGCGCACGATGTCGTGCACTGCCTTGAGGGCGAGCATCACCACGACGAATAGTAATACCGCCAGGAGAACAGCAGCGCAGGCGCTCAAAGGATCTAACCTTTTGCCGATTATCACGCTGGCGCTGATCGTGCCCGGTCCGATGAGCACCGGCATGGCGATTGCACCGGCGAGGTGCTCCGATTTGCCCCTGAGAATTTGGACGGCCGCTGGACCGCGGAAGACGAACTGGACTGCGATGAGCAGGAAGACGACTCCTCCGAATATCTGGAAAGATGCAAATTCGGCCTGCACCACGCTGGAAAAAATGGCATCGCCAAGAATGGCGAAGCTGGCAAAGACCACACCGGAAATCACTCCCGCGCGTATCATGACCGCAGTGAATTGCCTGCGCTCCAGCGTCTCGACCACATCAACAAGATAAAGAACGACAAGAAACGGGTTGAGAAGGACAAGCAACAGTGCCGAAGATTTGATGAAGTCTGTCATATGGTCTCCTAACATACCAAATTTTGTCCCAAGGAGGCTGCGCTTTTGCGCCGACTCCGACGCCTGCCCTTGCAACCGGTGTCGAATATCGCCCTGACAACCGATTCCCGGCAGGCTCTTCACTGGACATTGAACGGATCGCAACAGCATTGAATATCCGTAAAGAGCGGAACGGTATTCAAATATTGCCGTGCCATCGAAACGGTTATACGACCTACTACAATCATTTGTCGCGTATTGCGCGCGGCGTGCGCCTCAGCCAGAAGCAGGTGATCGGCTACGTTTGTTCAACCGGGCTTTCCATCGGCCCGCACCGCCACTACCGCGTGTCGCACAACCGAACGTTCGTCAACCCGTTGAGCGAGCAAATTTTGCCCGGCGAACCGATTGCCAAAGCACAGTACGCGCATTTTCTGGAACACGCCCGTGCGCGCATTGAGCGGCTAGGGCAGGAGGTGCCGTTTCAGCTCTGATCCAGGCCGCGTTGCCGAACTGACGCGAACTTCGCCATCCGACTATCATAGAACATTCTGCAGCAATTATTGGCCGCGCCATGAGACCCGCGCCAACACCGGCACCCAAGGGGTCGCGCTGGGCAGTCGCTGCTAGCAGGTTCGGTGGTCCGTGGCCGATACAGAGCCGGCAGCCTGTTAACTTCAAAGGTTGGCGATGAGTTGTAGACCGGCCCTTCGGTGGCGCGACTTTGGGGTCGTGCCAGCGACTGTTCCTGGGCCGGGTGCCGAAGTACGTCTGGCCACCGCCAATGGCGAGTCCCACTGTGTTACAGCCGTCCAAACGAAGAATTTGGATCTTACGTTACTGGCGAGCGCTTTCCATATCTTGATGATCGGAGCGAATGGCCAGTTCGTATTTCTGCCACCGACGGCTTAGGGTCGAGCTGACACTCTCAGCGGATCTTTCACAGGGCTGATCCCTGCCATCGGCGTTCGCGCTGCGGCATGCAATGCGGGTATCAGCCATCTCGACCCGCTTGAGGTGACCCCGAGAGGTGACGCAATACGGATACCCGAAAAAACACCTGGCTTGGCGGCACGCGGCGGATCGTTTTCGGCCGCCAGGCCCTTTCGCTCTGAAAACGGCTTATCATGCCGGCCGATGAAGCAATTGATCCTCAAGCCGGGGCGCGAGAAGTCGCTATTGCGCCGCCATCCCTGGATATTCTCCGGCGCGGTGGCGCGCGTGCAGGGCGACCCCGATATGGGCGAAAGCGTGGCGGTGCGCTCAGGCGGCGGCGAATTCCTCGCCTGGGCCGCCTATAGCCCGGCGTCGCAGATCCGCGCACGCGTGTGGAGCTGGCAGGAAGCGGATCGCGTCGACGGCGATTTGCTGCGCGCGCGCCTGTGCCAGGCGCTCGCCGCGCGCGAGCGGCTGCTGCCCGCAGACGTCAGCGACGCGATGCGCCTTGCGCATGGCGAATCCGACGGCCTGCCCGGGGTGATCGCGGATCGCTATGGCGACGTGATCGTGCTGCAGTTGCTCTCCGCGGGAGCGGAGCGTTGGCGCGGCGAGCTGGCGGACGCGCTGCGCGAACTGAGCGGCTGCGCCTGCGTGTTCGAGCGTTCGGATGCCGACGTGCGCGGGCTCGAAGGGCTGCCCGCGCGCAGCGGCGTGCTCCACGGCGCCTTGCCCGCTTCGGGTGTGCAGATGTGCGAGCACGGCCTCACCTACGGCATCGACGTGGCCGCAGGGCACAAGACCGGCTTCTATCTCGATCAGCGCGACAACCGCAAGCGCATCGGCGAGCTCGCCCAGGGGCGCGAGGTGCTCAACTGTTTCTGCTACACCGGCGGCTTCACGCTGAATGCGCTCGCGGGTGGCGCTGCGTCGGTGCTCTCGGTGGATAGTTCGGCCGACGCGCTGGCGCAGGCCCAGGACAACCTGCGCCGCAATGATCTGGACGCCGCGCGCACCGAATGGCAGGTGGCCGACGTATTCAAATATCTGCGCACCCTGCGCGACCGGGGACGCAGCTTCGACCTCGTCGTGCTCGATCCACCCAAGTTTGCGCCGACGGCGGCGTTTGCGGAAAAGGCGGCGCGCGGCTACAAGGACATCAATCTGCTCGCGTTCAAGCTTCTGCGCCCCGGCGGGTTGCTCGCGAGTTTCTCCTGTTCCGGCGGTGTCTCGGCCGAGCTGTTCCAGAAAATCCTCGCCGGCGCGGCGCTGGACGCCGGCGTGGAAGCCTCTATCGTCGGCCATTTCTCCGCCGCCGCCGACCACCCAGTGCTGCTGTCCTTCCCCGAGGGGGACTACCTGAAAGGGCTGCTGCTAAGGCGCGCCTAGGCGATAATCGCCAATTTCGGTGTGTTACAAATTCAACAGGGTCAGACATGAAACCACAGGAAATGGTGCCGGTAACCATACTCACCGGCTTTTTGGGCAGCGGCAAGACCACGCTGCTGAACCGTATACTCCAAGAGCAGCACGGCCGCCGCATCGCCGTCATCGAAAACGAGTTCGGCGAGGCCGGCATCGACAACGAGCTGCTGGTGCAGGACACGGGCGAGCAGATCATCGAGATGAACAACGGCTGCATTTGCTGCACCGTGCGCGGCGACCTCGTGCGCATCCTGGGTGAACTGCAGGCGAAGCGCGAGGCGAAGCAGCTCGATTTCGAGCGCATCATTATCGAGACCACGGGCATGGCCGACCCCGGCCCGGTGGCGCAGACTTTTTTCATGGACGAGGACATCGGCAACTACTATCTACTCGATTCCATCGTCACCCTGGTGGATGCCAAGCACGCGCACAAGCAGCTCGATGATTTCCGGGAGGCGCAGGAGCAGGTGGGCTTCGCCGACCGCATCCTGCTGTCCAAGACCGACCTGGTTAGTGCCGATGAGCACGAGCAGTTACGGCAACGCCTGGTCAAGATCAATCCGCGCGCGCCGATCAAGCAGGTTCATTTCGGCAATACGCCGCTGGCGGACATACTCGACATCCGCGGTTTCAACCTGAACGCGATTCTGGAGATCGAGCCCGGGTTCCTGGAGGAGGAGCACCACGAGCACGACGACGAGGTCTATTCCTTCGTGTTTCGGGCGGACCAGCCGTTCGACGGCGTGAAGCTGGAGGAATTCCTCTCCGGCATGATCCAGGTGTACGGCCCGGACCTGCTGCGTTACAAGGGCGTGCTATGGCTGGACCAGAACGAAAACCGCGTCGTGTTCCAGGGCGTACATATGCTCATGGGCGGGGACGTGGGCAAGCCCTGGGGAGCGCAGGAGAAACGCGGCAGCGTGATGGTGTTCATCGGCAGGAAACTGCCGGAAGACCTGTTCATTCAGGGCCTGAAGCAGTGCCTGGTTAGCCAAACGGTACAAGGAGTCCCCGATTCCCATTGAGAATCACCGATTTGTGGGCTAAGACCTCGCTCAGGCGAGTTCTCGCGGGCTGGGCCCGCTGGCGTCCTTTACGGAAGGATCTGCCCTCGGGCGCCATGATCGTATGCGCCATGGCGCTGGTGGCGGCGCTGGCCGCCAGCCGGGAGCGCAGGCCCTCAGCTTGACCAATAATCAGGTTGATTCCCGCAAAACCGCCCCAACATGCATAAATTGACTGTGCCGGACTCCAAAATGGAACAATTCCGTGGCACCACCATCCTGTCTGCGCGGCGCGGCCATAACGTCGCGCTCGGCGGCGACGGCCAGGTTACCCTGGGCAATATCGTGATCAAATCCGGCGCGCGCAAGGTGCGGCGCCTATACCACGACCGCATCCTGGCCGGATTCGCCGGCGGCACCGCCGATGCGTTCACCTTGTTCGAGCGCTTCGAGGCCAAGCTGGAGAAGCACCAGGGCAACCTGCTGCGCTCGGCGGTGGAACTGGCCAAGGACTGGCGCACCGACCGCATTTTGCGGCGCCTGGAGGCGATGCTGGCCGTGGCGGACCGCGAGACCTCGCTCATCATCACCGGCATGGGCGACGTGCTCGAACCGGAATTCGGCCTGCTCGCCATCGGCTCGGGCGGTCCCTACGCGCAATCCGCGGCGCGGGCGCTGCTGGAAAACACCACGCTCGGCGCCAAGGAAATCGTCGCCAAGTCGCTGGGCATCGCTGCTGATATCTGTATCTATACCAATCAGCAGCAGGTAATCGAAACCCTAGAGTGAGGAAACTGAAGTGGGGTTGGCGCTGTCCAATCTTCTTCGGCAACAAGCCATGTCGCAAATGACCCCGCAGGAAATCGTCCATGAACTGGACAAGCACATCATCGGCCAGGACCGCGCCAAGCGCGCGGTCGCGATCGCGCTCAGAAACCGCTGGCGCCGGCAGCAGGTGGCCGAGCCGCTGCGCCACGAAATCACGCCGAAGAACATACTTATGATCGGGCCGACCGGCGTGGGCAAGACCGAGATCGCGCGGCGCCTGGCTAAACTCGCCGACGCGCCGTTCATCAAGGTCGAGGCGACCAAGTTCACCGAGGTCGGCTACGTCGGCCGCGACGTCGATACCATCGTGCGCGATCTGGTCGAGATCAGCGTCAAGCAGACGCGCGAGCAGGCCATGCGCAAGGTCAGAGCCCGAGCCGAGGATGCCGCCGAGGAGCGCATCCTCGACGTGCTGCTGCCGCCGGCCCGTGGCGCGGTTGCGTTCGAGCGCCAGGACGGCGGCCCTGGCCCGGTCTCCGACAGCACGGAAGCCTCGGCGACGCGGCAGAAATTCAGGAAAAAGCTGCGCGAGGGCGAGCTCGACGACAAAGAGATCGAAATTGAACTGGCTGCGGCGGTGGCGCAAATGGAAATCTTCGCGCCGCCCGGAATGGAAGAGCTGACTTCGCAGATCCAGGGCATGTTCCAGAATCTGTCGGGCAGCCGTAAGAAAACGCGCAAGCTGAAAATCCGCGAGGCGTTGAGGCTGGCCGCCGAAGAAGAGGCGGGACGGATGATAAACGACGAGGACCTCAAGACCCATGCGCTAGCCAACGCCGAGCAAAACGGCATCGTTTTCCTCGACGAGATCGACAAGATCGCCAGCCGCTCCGAGATGTCCGGCGCCGATGTGTCGCGCCAGGGGGTGCAGCGCGACCTGCTGCCCCTGGTCGAGGGCACCACGGTCACGACCAAATACGGCATGGTCAAGACCGACCACATCCTGTTCATCGCCAGCGGCGCCTTCCACATGGCCAAGCCCTCTGATCTCATCCCCGAGTTGCAGGGGCGGCTGCCGATACGGGTAGAACTCGATTCGCTGTCGGTCACCGATTTCGAGAGCATCCTCACCCAGACCGACGCCTGCCTCACGCGCCAGTATCAGGCGCTGCTCGAAACCGAGGGCGTGAAGCTGGTGTTCGAGCGCGAGGGCATCAAGCGCCTGGCCGAGATTGCCTACGCCGTCAACGAGAAAACCGAGAACATCGGCGCGCGGCGCCTGTATACCGTGATGGAAAAACTGCTGGAGGAAATTTCCTTCGACGCCGGCAAGCGCAACGACGAGACCATCACCATTGACGCCGCCTATGTCGATGCGCGACTGCAGGAGTTGGCGCAATCCGAAGACCTGGCGCGCTACGTACTGTAACTTTCCATGGAGACAAATATGAAACATTCCACACGAGCCGTGCTGTTCGGTTCCATCGGCCTGGTGCTGGGGAGTGGGCTCCCGACCAGCGTGGTCCACGCGCAGGAGGTGACCATCAGGGAACCCTGGGTGCGCGGCACCGTGCGCGGGCAGAAAGCGACGGGCGCCTTCATGCAGCTCACCGCCAGCGAGTCGGCTACCCTGGTCGCGGTGGAGAGCCCGGTCGCCGGCTCGGTGCAGATCCACGAAATGAAAATGGAAAACGACGTCATGCAAATGCGTCCGATCTCCAGGCTGGACCTGCCGGCGGGCAAGGCGGTGGAGCTGAAGCCGGGAGGGGGCTACCACGTCATGCTGATGGACCTGAAACAGCCGTTGAAAAAAGGCGAGGCGGTGCCGATCAAGCTGCGCTTCGAGGCCAAGGACAAGACGTTCAAGACCATAGAGATTCAGGCGCAGGTGCGCGAACTTGGCGCGAGCCAGAAACACTAGCTCCTTGAAACCGGTCCGGCCCTCCCCATATTCGGTTTATTGGCCGCAAGGCCGCTAACCAATAATTTTGGAAGGAGCATGACCATGGCAAATATTTCGCGGTATGACCCTTTCGGCGACGTATTCGACGATCTTCTGAAGGGTTTTTTCGTGCGACCGATGGCGTATGAGGGCCAGCCCGCCGCGCCGGGGCGGATCAAGATCGATGTGAGCGAGAGGGACGGCGCCTACGTGGTGCACGCCGAAATTCCCGGAGTGAAGAAGGAAGACATCCAGGTCAGCATCGACGGCGACCAGGTGTCGATCAGCGCCGAGGCGCGCGCCGAAAAGGAAGTCAAGGAAAACGAGCGGCTGCTGCACCGCGAGCGTTACTACGGCAAGGTCGCGCGCGCGTTCCGTCTGGGAACGGATATCGACCAGTCGGCCGCCAACGCGAAATATGCGGACGGCGTGCTCGAGCTGACCCTGCCCAAAAAAGCCGACGTGGCCGGGCGCCAGTTGACTATCCAGTAACCGCTAGTCACGGTATTGGGAAAAGGCGGCTTCAGGCCGCCTTTTTTCGTCTTAGGGGCGGTAAAATGCGTCCCTTACTCAAATGGCCCCTTCCATGTCCAAGCCTGCCGTACCCGCGCTTAAGGCCCAGACCCTGGCCGAAGCGCTGCCTTACATCAAGCGTTTTCACGGCAAGACCATAGTCGTCAAATACGGCGGCAACGCCATGACTGAACCGGCATTGCAGAAGAGCTTCGCCCACGACGTGGTGCTGCTCAAGCTGGTGGGCATGAATCCGGTGGTGGTGCACGGCGGCGGCCCGCAGATCGAGGCGCTGTTGAAGCGCATCGGCAAGAAGGGCGAGTTCGTGCAGGGCATGCGCGTCACCGACGCCGAAACCATGGACGTGGTCGAGATGGTGCTCGGCGGCGCGGTGAACAAGGACATTGTCACGCTGATCAATCAGGCCGGCGGCAGGGCGGTGGGCCTTACCGGCCAGGATGGCGCGTTCATCCGCGCGAAAAAGCTGATGCTAGCGGACAAGGACAAACCGAAGCAGATGCTGGACATCGGCCAGGTGGGTGAAATCGACTCGATCGATCCGCAGGTGATTTCGGTGCTGGAAGCCGGCGGTTTCATCCCGGTGGTGGCCCCGATCGGGGTCGGCGCCAACGGCGAATCCTTCAATATCAATGCCGACCTGGTCGCAGGCAAGCTCGCCGAAATCCTGAAGGCGGAGAAACTGGTGCTGCTCACCAACACCC
>JBQMQE010000189.1:0-217 GCA_052172655.1 Burkholderiales bacterium | reverse complement strand
TTGGACAAGGACGGCAAGCTCATCACCGGCCTCACGGCAAAGAACATAGACGCCTTGTTCGCCGATGGCACGCTCTCCGGCGGCATGCTGCCCAAGATCAGTTCGGCTCTGGATGCGGCCCGCAGCGGGGTGAAAAGCGTGCACATCATCGACGGCCGCGTCGAGCATGCGCTGCTGCTGGAAATCCTTACCGACCAGGGCGTAGGCACGCTGATAC
>JBQMQE010000188.1:0-9162 GCA_052172655.1 Burkholderiales bacterium | reverse complement strand
GCGATCTATAGCCCGAACGTTCCGGAGTACGCGATCGCGTTTCACGCGGTCGCCATGCTCGGCGGCGTGCTGACCACGGTCAACCCGCTCTATACCGCGGGCGAGCTGGCAAAGCAACTGAACGACTCCGGCGCGCGCTTCATGCTGACGATTCCGGCGTTTCTCGCGACGGCGCGCGAGGCCGCGGCACAGTCCAAGGTGGAGGAGATCTTCGTTTTCGGCGAGGCCGAGGGCGCCACGCCGTTCGCGGCACTGCTTGCGGCCGAGGCGCAGCCGCCGCGGGTCGCGATCAATCCGCGCTCGGATCTGGTGGCGCTGCCCTATTCGAGCGGCACCACCGGCCTGCCCAAGGGCGTCATGCTCACGCATTACAACCTGGTTGCCGAGGTGTGCTCGATCAAGGGCGTCAGCGACGCGGCGCTGATAATGCCTGAGGACACGGTGCTGGCGTTCCTGCCGTTCTTCCACATCTACGGCATCGTCGCGTTCCTGAACCTGAGCCTGCATCTGGGCGCGACCGTCGTTACCATGCCGCGCTTCGACCTCGAGCAGTACCTGCAGATGGTGCAGAAGTACGGCGTGACCATCCTGCACCTGGTGCCGCCGATCGTGCTGGCGCTGGCCAAACACCCGATCGTCGCCAATTACGATCTGTCGAAGGTACGCGGCGCGTTCTCGGCCGCGGCGCCGCTGTCCGGCATCGTCGCCGATGCCCTTTATGACCGTGTCGGCTTTCGCGTGTCGCAGGCCTACGGCATGACCGAGGTCAGCGGCGCGAGCCATCTGGGACCGACCACACCGGACAAGATCAAGCCGGCCTCGGGCGGGCGCCTGATGCCGAACATGGAGTGCAAGGTGCTGGATACCGCGAGCGGAGCCGAGCTCGGGACCGGCGAGCAGGGCGAGATCCTGGTGCGCGGACCGCTGGTGATGCAGGGTTACCTCAACCTGCCCGGCGCCACCGAGGCGGCAATAGACGCGGAGGGCTGGCTGCGCACGGGCGACATCGGCTACGTCGACGCCGACGGCGACTTCTTCATCGTCGACCGCACCAAGGAGCTGATCAAGTACAAGGGTCTGCAGGTCGCGCCGGCCGAACTGGAGGCGATCATTCTGGGAAATGCTGCGATTGCGGACGCCGCGGTGATCGGCATCGCCGACGAGGAGGCAGGCGAGGTGCCCAAGGCATTTGTCGTATTGAAGGGCACGATCACGGCCGAGGAGTTGATGGCCTACGTGGCCGCTCGCGTGGCGCCGCACAAGCGGATACGCGCGGTCGAATTCATGGAGCAACTGCCAAAATCGGCCACCGGCAAACTGCTGCGGCGCGTGCTGATCGAGCGCGAGCGGACCCGCGCATCTTCCTAGGTTGCGCTGCAGCAATTCTTCGGCCGTACGCCGCTGCGAAAACTTCGTGCGGCGTGATGGCCGACGTAATGGCCGACGTTAATGGCTATGGTTCGCAATCGCAGTTGTAATTCGAATCGTCCCTTGCTATTGTGTGCCGCTGAATCGCCAATTGCCTTGGACCGGAGGATCACATTCCGGCCGTTCAATTTGCCATCTTCACCGGAGGAGACACCGCATGATTCCCTGCCAGTTCAAGTACCACGCACCGAAATCCGTCCCCGATGCAGTCAGCCTGCTTGGCAAATTCGGCGAGACCGCGAAATTGCTGGCTGGTGGTCACAGCCTGCTGCCGATGATGAAACTGCGCTTTGCAGCACCTGCTCACCTGATCGATCTGGGCAAGATCGCCGAGCTGAAAGGAATCGCGCAGGTTGGCAACGAAATCCGCATAGGCGCGATGGCCACGGAAAACGAGTTGATCTGGTCGGAGCTCCTGGTCGAGAAGATCCCGCTCCTGGTTGAAGCCGCCCGGCTCATTTCCGATCCCCAGGTGCGCTACAAGGGCACCATCGGCGGCGACATTTCCCACGGCGATCCCGGCAACGACCATCCGGCGGTGATGCTGGCGCTCGGCGCCTCGTTCGTGCTGACAGGCCCCAAGGGCGAGCGCGTGCTTCCGGCGAACGGCTTCTTTCTCGACACCTACAGCACCGAGATGCAGCCGGACGAGATCATGACCCAGATCCGCATTCCGATCCCCCCCGCCGGGACCGGTTGGTGCTACTCGAAGCTCAAACGCAAGACCGGCGACTTCGCCTCCGCGGCCGCCGCGGTGCTGCTCAGGATGCAGGGCGGCAGCGTCGCCGACGCGCAGATCGCGCTCACCAACCTCGGCGCCACGCCGCTGAAGGCGAGCGCGGCCGAAGCCTCTTTGCGCGGCAAGCCGCCGAACGATGCCGCCTTCGCCGAGGCCGCCCGCCTCGCGATGAGCATTTGCAGCCCCGGGGAAGACCAGCGCGGCAGCGCGGAATACAAGATAGCCATGGCCGGCGAAATGACTCAGCGGGCGCTGCGCACCGCGCAAGCGCGCGCGAAGTAAGTCAAACGACAATAAACAGGAGAGAGAAATGGCGGAACAACAGGTAAGCTTCAAACTCAACGGCAAGGCGGTTGGCGTCAGCGTAGAAGCGCGCGAATTGCTGATTCACACCTTGCGCGAAAGACTGGCCCATACCGGCCCGCACATCGGCTGCGAGACCTCGCATTGCGGCGCGTGCACGGTCGATCTTGACGGCATGTCGGTCAAGGCGTGCACGGTACTCACGGTGCAATGCCAGGATGCGGACGTGCTCACCATCGAAGGCCTGGAGCAGACTGCCGGACTGCACGCCCTGCAGGAAGCATTCCACCAGGAGCACGCCTTGCAGTGCGGCTACTGCACCCCGGGGATGATCACCCGCGCCTATCGCTTGCTGCAGGAAACGCCCGATCCGACGGAGGAAGAGATCCGCTACTGGATGGCCGGCAATCTTTGCCGCTGCACGGGTTACCAGAACATCGTCAAGGCAGTGCAAGGCGCCGCCAGGAAAATGGCGGCCACTCCCGCCTGAGCGAAGCGAAACCTGCGGGGGATGCGTCTCCCCATTTCAAGAAAATCAACTCTTAGACCGGAGGAAGCAACATGGGCAATTCCGCTGAAACACTCGAGCGCGAAGAAAAACTGCAGGGAATCGGCACATCCAGATTGCGCAAGGAGGACGCGCGCTTCATTCGCGGCCAGGGCAGCTATGTCGACGACATCAAGCTGCCGGGCATGCTGTTCGGCGCCATTGTGCGCAGCCCCTACGCCCATGCCAACATCAAGTCGATCGACAAGGCCAAGGCCCTGGCGGTGCCGGGGGTCGTCGCGGTGCTGGTTGCCGACGACCTGAAGCCGGTCAACCTCGCGTGGATGCCGACGCTCGGCGGCGACGTGCAGGCCGTGCTGGCCGACAAGAAAGTCTGCTTCCAGATGCAGGAAGTCGCGATGGTCATCGCCAGCGACCGCTATGCCGCCGCGGATGGCGCGGCTGCGGTCGAAGTGGACTACGAGGAATTGCCGGCGATCGTCGATCCGCACAAATCCATGGCCGCCGATGCTCCCATCATTCGCCCCGATATCGTCGACAAGAAAGAAGTCGGCCACGGCCCGCGCTCGCATCCCAACCATATCTTCACCTGGGAAGCGGGCGACAAGGCCGCCACCGATGCGGTGTTTGCCAAGGCGGAGGTCACGGTGCGGGAAGAAATCCTCAATCCGCGCGTGCATCCCTGTCCCCTGGAGACCTGCGGCTGCGTCGCCTCGTTCCACAAACCAACTGGCCAGTTGACCGTCTATATGACGTCGCAGGCGCCGCATCTGGTGCGCACCGTGCTGGCGATGCTCTCCGGCATTGCGGAAAGCAAGATCCGCGTCATCGGCGGCGATATCGGCGGCGGTTTCGGCAACAAGGTGCCGATCTATCCGGGTTATGTCGTCGCCATCGTGGCCTCGATCGTGACCGGCGTGCCGATCAAGTGGATCGAGTCCCGGATCGAGAATATTTCCACCACCGGTTTCGCGCGCGACTATCACGGCAGCGGCGAGCTTGCGGCAACCAAGGAAGGCCGCATCACCGGTCTGCGCTTCACTGCGCTCGCAGATCACGGGGCGTTCAATTCGCATGTATCGGCCACCAAGCTGCCGGCCGGACTGTTCAGCATCTGTACCGGCTCCTATGACATTCCCAATGCCTATTGCCGGGTCGATGCGGTCTATACCAACAAGGCGCCGGGCGGCGTGGCCTATCGCTGTTCGCTGCGCGTCACCGAAGCGGTGTACCTGATCGAGCGCATGATCGACGTTCTGGCGCAGAAGCTCGGCATCGACAAGGCCGAGATCCGCCGGCGCAACTTCGTCAAGTCCGCGCAAATGCCGTACACCACGTCCCTCGGCTGGACCATAGACAGCGGCAATTACCTGCCCGCGCTGGAGAAGGCGCTCAAAGCGGTGGACTACGAAGGCCTGCGCAAAGAGCAGGCCGAGAAACGCGCCAAGGGCGAGTTGATGGGCATCGGCGTATGCACCTTCACCGAAATCGTCGGCGCAGGTCCCACCAAGGTCTGCGACATTCTGGGGATAGGTCTTTTCGACAGCTGCGAAATCCGCGTCCATCCCACCGGCAGCGTGATCGCCCGCCTCGGCACCATGTCGCAGGGCCAGGGCCACGCCACCACCTATGCGCAGATCATCGCCACCGAACTGGGCCTGCCCTCGGAGGACATCCAGATAGAGGAAGGCGACACCGACAAGGCTCCCTACGGAGCGGGCACCTGGGGCTCCCGCTCGACACCGGTGTCCGGCGCCGCGACTGCGCGCTGCGCGCGCAAGATCATGGACAAGGCCAGGAAGATCGCCGCGCATCTGCTGGAAGTCGGCGAAGGCGACCTCGAGTGGGAGGTCGACCGCTTCAAGGTCAAAGGCAACCCGAGCCAGGTCAAGACCATGAAAGAGATCTGCATGGCCTCGCACACCAGCAATATTCCGGCCGGCATGGAGCCGGGACTGAATGCGGTGGACTACTACGATCCGCCCAACCTGACGTTCCCGTTCGGCGCCTATGTCTGCGTCGTCGACATCGACCGCTACACGGGCGAGGTCAAGGTGCGGCGCTTCTACGCGCTGGACGACTGCGGCACGCGCATCAACCCGATGATCATCGAAGGCCAGATTCACGGCGGCCTGACCGAGGCCTTTGCCGTGGCGATGGGGCAGCAGATCCCGTTCGACGAGAGCGGCAACCACCTGGGCAACAGCCTGATGGATTACTTCCTGCCCACCGCGGTGGAAACGCCGAAATGGGAAACCGATTTCACCGTGACCCCTTCGCCGCACCATCCGCTCGGCGCCAAGGGCGTGGCCGAATCGCCGCACGTCGGCGGCATACCCTGTTTCTCCAACGCGGTGGTGGACGCCTTCGCGCATCTGGGCGTGACCCACATGGACATGCCGCATACCTCTTTCCGGGTATGGCAGCAGTGCAAGGCGCTCGGCATCAGCACCCGCACATGACCGTATGAAGGTGCAAATCGACAAGGTGTTTCCCATGCCGGCTTCGGCGGACGTATCCTGGCAGTTTCTGCAGGACATCGCCGCCGTTGGCGCATGCATGCCGGGTGCCAAAATAACCGAACGCCTGGATGACACGCACTACAAGGGCATGGTGACCGTCAAGGTTGGCCCGGCGACCATGTCTTTCAGAGGCGACATCGAGGTGCGCGAAGTGGACGCGGCTACCCGGACGGTGCGTTTGATCGGCAAGGGTTCCGATACCACCGGCAGCTCGGGCGCCTCGATCGATCTCACCGCGCGCGTGGAAGCGGCTGAAGGCGGCGCGAGCAATCTGGTGGGCAAGAGCGAGGCCTCGGTGAGCGGCAAGGCTGCAGCGTTCGGCGGGCGCATGATGAACTCGGTCGCCGACCAGGTGCTGAAGCAGTTTGCCGCGAATTTCGCGGCCCAGGTCGAGTCGCTTAAAGCAGCGCAGGCAGGCGTGGCCACGGCCGCTTCGCCGCCGCCGGCGCAACCTGAACTGAACGGGCTGGCACTGTTTTGGGCGATCCTGAGGGATTGGCTGAGCGGGTTTTTTTCCAAGAAGCCCGGGTAAGCCACCCGGCCGCTTTGGAGAGATATCGCGCATGACGGCGTTCACCGACACCGAAGACCTGTGCCGCCGGCTGGATCGGGCCGGCTACATCACGGAGAAAAGCCTGGCGGTGAGCCTGATGCTGATGTCGCAACTCAACCGGCCTTTGCTGGTCGAGGGCGATGCCGGGGTCGGCAAGACCGAGATCGCCAAGGCGCTGGCCACCGCCTACGACTGCGAGCTGATCCGGCTGCAGTGTTACGAAGGGCTGGATGTCAACGCCGCCGTATACGAATGGAATTACCAGCGTCAATTGCTGGCGATCAAGATGCAGGAGAACGAGGCAAGGTCGGTCGCCGACAAGGAACGCCATGTCTTCGGCGAAGATTACCTGCTCAGGCGGCCGCTGCTGCAAGCGATCAGCAGGCCCAGTTCGCCAGTGCTGTTGATCGACGAGGTCGATCGCGCCGACGAAGAATTCGAAGCCTATCTGCTGGAGGTGCTCGCCGATTTTCAGATCAGCATCCCGGAACTCGGGACGATCAAGGCGACCTCCATCCCGTATGTGCTGCTGACCTCGAACGGGACACGCGAACTGAGCGATGCGCTGCGCCGCCGCTGCCTCTATCACTACATCGATTATCCCGATTACGACAAGGAACTGCGCATCGTCCTGAAGCGCATCCCGGGAATCGAGGCGCGCCTTGCCGGCCAGATCGTTTCATTCGTGCAGAAACTGCGCAAGCAGGAGTTGCGCAAAAGACCCGGCACCGCCGAAACGCTGGATTGGGCCGCGGCGCTGGTGAAAATGGACATCGCGTCACTGGACTCGGATTGCGCTCGCATCGCCGACACCCTGGTATGCCTGTTGAAGACGCGCGAAGATCAGGCCGCTTTGCCGCCGACAGTGACCGCACGGCTGCTGGCGCAGTCCGTATGATGAGCGGCGTGACCACCCTTCCCGTCCGCCGGCGCGAGATCAGCCCGGTTGAAGGGGCTCCGGTGCTTGCGGGCCGCATCGTGGAGTTCGTTCGCCTGGCGCGGGCGCATCATTTTCGCGCCGGTATCCAGGAGGCAAAGGATGCACTCGATGTCGCCGCGCGAGTGGATCTTTTGGATCAGCGCCAGTTGCGCTGGGGCTTGCGTACGCTGTTATGTTCGAATGCCGCGGACTGGGCGCGCTTCGACCAATTCTTCGATTACTATTGGCTGCGCCCCAATCGGCGCAAGGTGGAGCTGCCGCCATCCGCGGATCGATTCGCCCCGTCCGCTTCGTCGACCTACGCCAGCCGCGAGGCGCCGCCCGAAGCCAGGCACGAGGACGATAGCGAAGATACCGTAGAGCGTGTCGGCGCGAGCCGCCGCGATATCCTGACGCGCAGCGATTTCAGCCTGTCGCAACTCAATGCCGACACGCGCGAACTCGAGCAGTGGATAGAACAGGTCGCGCGCCGCATGCGCAAGCGCCTGCTGCGCCGTTACCAGATCCGCGCGAGCGGCCATCGTCTGCATATGCGCCGCACGGTAAGGCGCAGCCTGCGCTACGGTGGACTGCCGCTCGACCTGATCCTGCAGGAACGCCGCCGCGAATTGCCGCGTCTGGTGCTGATCACGGACGTGAGCCGCTCGATGAATGTCTACAGCTATTTCTTCCTGCGCTTTGCGCGCGGCATCATCGATGCGTTCAAGGACACCGAAGCGTTCGCATTCCACACCCGCCTGATCCACGTCACCGATACCCTGAAAGAGCGCGACAGCCATCGGCTCAAGGAAAAGCTTGCCTGGATCTCGGCGGGTTGGGGCGGCGGCACTCGCATCGGGGAGTCCCTGCAGGCCTTCAATCGCGACTATGCTCGGCGCCTGGTCGGCTCGCGCACTTTTGTTTTCATCATGAGCGACGGTTACGACACCGGAGAGCCCGAGCTGCTGGCCGAGCAGGTGCGCGAGCTCAAGCGCAGAGCAAGGCGCGTCGTCTGGCTGAACCCGCTGCTGGGCCGCGAGGACTATGTCCCGTCGGCCGAAGGTATCCAGGCCGTACTGCCCTATCTCGATCTGTTCGCGCCGGCGCATAGCCTGGAATCCCTGATGAAAATCGAAGACATGCTGGTCAGGCTTTAGGACGGAACTGAATGCCGCATAGAGAAGCAATATTGAACGCAGCGCGTGCACCCGGCACTTCAAGCGTGCTCGCCGTATCGGCCTTGCTGCTGCTGCTCGCCTGGAGCTGGCAATTGGCGGCAGTCAGCGACGATGGTGCGACCGCTTGGGCGGGCGTGACCGCGGTTTCGATCATTTGCGGCTTCGCCGCGCTAGGCTGGATGCGCCCCGCGCGAATCGGCATGACGGCGCCGCAGGTCATGCTGCTGTTGGGCGCGCTCGGCATGGTCGGCGGGCTGTGGCTGGATGCGCGCGCCGGCGGTTTCGCGGTGCTGGCTTCCCTGTGCCTGGCCGACCCCGGCGACTTTTTCGCTACCCTGCGCCTGCACTGGCAGCAACTGCCGGCCATGCACTTGGGCATGACTGCCGGGGGTCTTGCGACCGTGCCCTTGATGCGCAGCCTGCGCCGGCACTGCCGCCGGCAATTTTGCGCGCGGCTCGCGCAGAATCTGGCCTGTTCCGCCTGGATGATCGTCGGCATGGCTGCTGGCACCATCGCCTTTTTGCAGCTTGCCGCCTGGTCCGGCGGGCGCGGGTCTGCAGCCATGCTGGGCGGCATGTTCGGCGGCATGGTGTGGGGCATGGTGGCGAGTGTGGCGATGTATCGTTTCTGGTTTTGGCTGAAGGAGCTGCGCGAGCAGCCGTTGCGCGCCGGACGCGGCCATGACTAGCAAAGACTTTGTCGAACTCGAACGCGGCAGTGCCGGGATCTTTCCTGAAGAGCAGTTCCGCGCTCAGTTGCTGAACGCCTCCAGGAAACGCCGCCCGCTGCGGATCAAGGCCGGCTTCGACCCCAGCGCCAGGGGTTTGCATCTTGGTCATGTGCTGCTGCTGGACAAAATGCGCGCCTTTCAGGATGCGGGACACGAAGTTACCTTCCTCATCGGCGACTACACCGCCGCCATCGGCGATCCCTGTGGAACCAGGCGCGAGCCGCTGTGCCGCGAGCAGATCCAGGCGAACGCAGAAAGCTGCCGCGAACAGGCGTTCAAGC
>JBQMQE010000187.1:0-9162 GCA_052172655.1 Burkholderiales bacterium | reverse complement strand
GTTAGTAGATGGCGCATCCTTTTCCCCCGTATTACCAGACGGGGGGATAGCGGCATCGCCGCCGCGTCCGTCCTCGCTGGCGCTGCGGGCGGGCCGCGTGTCGCTGCCGCGTCGCCCGGCGCGCAAGAGTTTGCAGGCGTTAGCATGCATGCGTTGGGGATAGATTTGGGGGTATCCGCAGAAACCAAAATCCGCAGATCAAGCATTGACGCTTGTTTCCGCGCGATTTTCGAATCCTTTACCCGCACCATTCTTCGGCGGACACGCTCTGAACAGAATCCTAACGGTAGACCAGCACCGGCAGCTTGCAGTGCGTCAGCACCTTGTTGGTTTCGCTGCCGATCAGCAGACCGGCGATGCCGCTGCGGCCATGGGACGCCATGAAGATCAGGTCGCATTTGCGCTCCTTCGCGGCCTTGATGATCGCTTGATAGGGCGAATCGCTGGTGGCGTATAAGCCGGAGCAGGCGACGTCCGCCACGGCTGCCAGTTTCTTGACTTGGTCCAGGTATTTGTCCGCGGCTTTCTTGATCTGCTTCTCAAACACCTGGAGCGGCACGAAATTCGCCGGCAGGTAGTCGCCGGCGATGTTGGGATGGTATTCCGGCGCCGCGTAAAACGCGGTGATGCGTGCGCCGTGGACCTTGGCGAAGCGGACCGCATTCTTCGCCGCGCGCAGCGACAGAGTCGATCCATCGGTCGGGACCAGGATGTGCTTGAACATGTCGGAACCCTTTATTTTTCGAAGACGCCGCAATGATACCCGTTGATACGGCGCGGCGGCATCGTTGCGCCGGGCAGCGATGGTATCCTAGGCTGCGGCAAGCTGCCGCCAGACAAGGCCGGACGGGAGCTGCGATCGGGGCTTCCTCGCGCGCCGGTCATGGTTGACCTTGCTTCGCGCCGTGGCCGATGCGGGCTGCGGCACGATGCCGGCGGGGACGCACGCAGCCGGGTCGATCACGCCGCGCAGGGCGTCGGCGTCGACGATATCGATGCTTCTCTGGTGCACCTGGACGATACCGGCGGAATTCAGCGCCGACAGCGCCCGGCTCACCGTTTCGAGCTTCAGTCCGAGGTAACTGCCGATCTCCTGCCGCGTCATGCGCAGATTGAACGAGCAGCGCGAATACCCCAAGGCGCCGAGCCGGGCCGACAAACTGAGCAGGAATGCCGCCACCCGGCCTTCCGCGCCGAGCGTGCCCAGAGTCCAGGCCATATTCTGCACGCGCACCAGCTCGCGGCTCAGCACGCGATACAGCAAGTCTTCCAGACTGGGACATTCGACCACCAGGTGCGCCAGACTTGTGAGCGGCACGATCACCACTTCACTCGTATCGAGAGAGATGGCGGTGGAGCTGTAGTGTCCGCAATCGATGCCGTCGGCTCCCATCAAGTCTCCGCGCATCGGAAATGCCAGCACCTGTTCGCTGCCCGAATAATCGGTGTAGACGGTCTTGAAACAGCCGGAGCGCACGACGTAGAGCGAATGGAATTTGTCGCCGGCGTGCACCAGCGCCTCGCCTTCGCGCACCCGGCGCAGGGCGAACGCGGTGCGCGCGAGCCAGGCTTCGTCGGGGTAGTCGATATGCAGCAAACGGGTAAGCTCGCGCACGCACAGGTTCGCCCCTTCGTGCTCCTGCGCGCTCGTCGCGCCTTGGTCCATGGTGCCAAAATCGAGTGCCTCATAGTGCGACATTGCGTCGGTCATGTTCTGCTCCATGGTCTTGATTGGCGGGTTCGCATCGGTTTGTATCCGCCTATGGTCCAATGGCGGCGCCGCCAGGACGGGCAGTCCACCTCTGGACAATTTCCCGGATGCGCGGGAAATCCGAGGATTTGTCGAGAAAATATTCGGCGCCGGCGTTCATGCAGGCGCGGCGGTGCTGATCGGTTGCGTAATTGGTGAGCACGGCGACGTGCAGTTCGGGCGCGCAAGGGTACACGGCCCTGAGCACATCGAGACCGCTTCCGTCCTGCAGTTGCAGGTCCAGAATCACCGCGCCGGGATGGGTCGCGCGTATGCCGTCAATCGCGCCTGCGACCGTGCCCGCCTCGCCCACCAGTTCGGCACCCTCGATCTGCCTGACGGTCGCCGCCAGACGTGCGCGGATCGCCGGCGAATCTTCCACCAGGAATACCATCAGTGTTGCGTCCCGCCGCGCCCATTCCATACGTGCCGCCAGATGTGCTTGATGCGCCGAGTATGGAATATGGCGCCTGCCGCTCGCCATAGGCGCGGGCTGATACTGGGCGTCGGTCTTTTCGGAAGCGGTGTAGGGCGATGCCTACACGCCGCGGGGAGGGTTGGCCGGCTGCTGAAAAACGCTCTCCCCAATTGCCGTTATCAGGGCACGCTCGCTTCGCGCTGCGAAAGCGTCTTTCGGCAGCCGGCTAGCTGTCGGGCGCGTCGCTTAGCTTGTGCGCCATGGCGTAGCGCACCAGGTTGGCCACGCTGTCCATGCCCATTTTTTCGAGGATGCGCGCCTTGTGGGTGCTCACGGTCTTGCCGCTCAGATGCAGGCGCGCGGCGATATCGGAGACGGTGGCGCCCGTCACCAGCAGGCCGAACACCTCGAATTCGCGGTCGGACAGGGTTTGATGCGGCAGCGTGTCCGCTTGCGGCCGGAGCGTGAGCGCGAGCTGCTCGGCCACCCCGGGGCTGATGTACAGCCCGCCGCCGGCGACCTTGCGGATCGCCGCGACGAGCAGCGCCGATGCGCTCTCCTTGGTCACGTAGCCGGAGGCGCCGGCGCGGATCGCGCGCACCGCATATTGCTCCTCCTGGTGCATCGACAGCACCAGCACCGCGAGATCCGGTCGCGCGGTTTTCGCCCACTTGATCAGCTCGATGCCGTTCTTTCCCGGCATCGACATGTCGAGCAGCAGCAGGTCGAAGCCGCCCTCGCGCACGCGCGCCATGACCTCGTCGCCGCTCACCGCCTCGCCCGCCACCTCGATTCCCGCTGCGCTCTGGAGAATGCGGCGCAGGCCGTCGCGCACGATGGCGTGATCGTCGGCGATGAGGATGCGCGTCACGCTGCGGCCTCCGTGCCGGCCGCAGCGAGCGGGATGCGCGCGCGCACCTCGCTGCCGCGCCCGGGCTCGCCCACGATCTGCACTTCGCCGCCGAGCAGCGACACGCGCTCGCGGATTCCCAGCAGTCCGAACGCGCCGCGCTTGTCCTGGTCCGCCGCCTCGATGCCGCGGCCGTTGTCGCGCACCAGGAGCTGCACCCGATCGCCGTCGCGCTCCAGGCGGATCTCGGCAGTGGTGGCCTGCGCATACTTGGCCACATTGGTGAGCGATTCCTGGGTGATGCGGTACAGGGCCGAGGCAAGCGGTTCCGGCACCTGCGCCACCGCGTCGTCGATGACCAGGTCGGTGGCGATGCCGGTGTGTTTGGAAAAATTGTGCGTCAGCCAGTCTAGCGCCGCGGCGAGGCCCAGATCGTCCAGCATCAGCGGGCGCAGATCGGCGGCGATGCGGCGCGTGGCCGCAATGGTGCCGTCGAGCAGCGCGTGCATCGCCAGCGCGCGTTCCGCCAGCTGCGGCAGGCCCGGCGGCAGGGCCGCGCGCAGCGACTCCAGGTCCATCTTAAGGGCGGTGAGCGACTGGCCGAGTTCGTCGTGCAGCTCGCGCGCGGTGCGGCGGCGCTCGGCCTCGAGCGCTTCGTTGGCGGCCTTGGACAGTCCGCGCAGTGCCTGCTGCGAGCGTTTGATTTCCTGCTCCGCGCGCCTGCGCTCGGTGATGTCGCGATGAAACGCCAGCGAGTACAGTTTTCCGTCGATATCCATCGCGGACGCGGCAACGTCCAGCGGCAGGATATGGCCGTCGCGGTGATAGTGCTCCACTTCGAATCCGATGGTCTCCCCGGCCAGGATGCGCCGCCACCGCTCGGGCGCGAGCGCCTGTGTTTGCGGCGTATGCAGGTCGCGCAGATTCATCCGCAGAAGCGCGTCGACGCTGTAGCCGTGCATGCGCGCAAACGAGTTGTTGACGTCAACGATATTGCCCCCCGTGTCGACCATCAGAATACCATCCATGGCCTGGCTGAACAGAGTTCTGTAGCGTTGCTCGTTCTCGCGCAGCGCCGCCTCGACCTGCTTGCGCTCGGTGACGTCGCGCAGAATCAAGACATAGTGATCGAGGTCGTGCAGCCGCACCTGCGAAATCGCGGCGTCGATCGGGAATTGCCTGCCATCGGCGCGCACCCCGGTGAGCGCCGGATGCTCGCCTGTTTTGCGCACGGCCGCGCCGTTGTCGTCGAACTCGGTGCTGGATTGGGACTGCGGTCGTAGCACGTGCCCGGGAATGAAGCGTCCGATCTCGGCGCCGATCGCATCCGCCCCCGGGCAGCGGAAGATCTGCTCCGCTGCGGCGTTGAACAACACGATACGCTGCTGTTCGTCCACGATGACGATGGCGTCCATGGCCGACTGAATGATCGCGTGCAGCCGCTCTTCCGACTCGATCACGATAGCCTTGAGTTCCTCGTCGACATGCAATTGGCGCGCGAGCGACAAAGTGATCCCGCCGAACAGCATCGCCGTGACCGCGGCGAGGGCGCCGAACAGCCACACGCTCCGGTTCCAGGTCTGCAGAATGAAATTCTTCGACGAACTCACGGTCATGACCAGCGGGTAGCCCCCTACCGGGTAGATCGCGCTCACCCGTTCGACGCCGGTCACGGTTCCGACGTGGTGAATCAGGGAACGGCCGGCCTCGACGCCCTGGGTAAACAGCGCGGAGTCACGGTAGTTGCCGGTCGCGCCGGCGATCGCTGCGGGGTAGCCGGTGAGCAGGATGCCGTCGCGGCGCAGCAGCCGCACCACGCCATCCGGCCCGAGTTCGTGCAGGCCCTGCGGCCACAGGAAGAAGTACGGATCGACATCCGCGGTAATGACGCCAAGGAAGTGCCCCTCCTTGTCATCCACCCTGCGGCTGATGGGAATGCTCAATTTTCCGCCGAACTCGCCGAAAACCGGCGCCGACAACATCAGTTGTCTTTGCCGGCTCGCGCGATGCACGCGGAAATATTCGCGGTCGCCGTAATCGAGCGGCGGCGGCGGAAAGCGCGCGGTATGGATTATCAGCTTGCCGTGCGCATCGGTCAGAAGCAGTGCGCGCACGTACGGCGTCGCGGCAATGGTCCCGCGCAAATGCTGGTGCAGCGTTTCGGTCGGGATGATCCGGCCCTGCGGGGCCGCCCTTTGCGCGTCTCCGGCGGCGGCAGCGAGGACCGCGTCGACGGCGTGCGTCGATCTCAGCGTTTGCTCGCCCAGGACCTGGGCCAGGTCGAACAGATGGCCTTCGGCCTGCTTGATCACATCCCGATGCATGCGCCACAGGCTGAGCGCCGTGCCCGCGACGACCGCGACCACCGCCAGCGCGCCCAAGCCGAGCACCAGATGGCGCAGCCGCCGCGCGAGCTTCGGCCGCGGCCGCGTGGCGCCTTCGAGCTGATCCGGCCAGGTCGAATGTTGCGGCAAACTGCCCCCCTAGTTACGGTTCCGGTACAAATGAGATTTCACTGCGCCAAGCCGGATTATAGGGAAACAACCGAAATCTGGCGGCGCAGCATGAACTGTCGACGCTGTGTGACCAAAATCAAAGGTGCCGGCGCGCGCCCGCCCCATACTTGGCCTGGCGCTCGCGCAAGCCGAAACATTGAGGCGCGCGCAAACGCGATTCGCGGCGCGGGTTGCGCCGGGCGCGTCGACCTTGTGCACAGGGGGCAATTATGAACGTCGGAGAAATCTGCAGCCGCATCGTGGTGGTCGCCGAGCGCAGCACGCCAGTGCAGCAGGCGGCCAAGCTGATGCGCGATCATCATATCGGCGCGTTGGTGGTGACCGAGGGCAGCGCCGGGGAGCGTCGCGCCGTCGGAATCGTGACCGACCGCGACCTGGTGGTCGAAGTGGTGGCGGCGGACGTGGACTACCGCACGCTCACCGTCGGCGATATCATGTCCGAGCCGCCGGCGACTCTCAAGGAGAGTGCCGGGTTGTTCGAGGTCGTCGTGCAAATGCGCGGCGGCGGCGTGCGCCGCCTGGTGGTGGCGGACGCAAACGAGCAGCTCCTAGGCATCGTGGCCATGGATGACCTGATTCCGGTCCTGGCCGAGGAACTGTCGGCGCTGGCCCAAACAATCCGGACAGAACAGCGGCGCGAAGCGCAAAGACGGCGCTGAGAACCGGCTTCAAGCAAGGCGCGTCCACGCACCAAACAACAGGGATCACGCTGATGATCAGAAACAAACTGCTGCGCCGCAGCCTCGGCGCACTGCTCGTGTTTCTGGGTGCATTGCTGATCTGGCTGCCTTACGACCTGGCGAGCGGCATCGTGCTGGTCATCGCCGGTGCCGCACTGGAACTGGTCGGCATAATTCTCGAGAAAAGCGACAAGCAGCCATAGAAATTCCAGGCGCGGTTTGCCAGGGTAGCAGGTGCGCCCGGCGCCCGGCGCGCGGCGCCGCTACAGTTCCAGGCGACCAGCAACCTGTTTTTTTGACCAATATCAACAGCGCCGCCGCGATTGCCGATACGATGAAATTCAATCCCCAGCAGGAGGACGCGATGGGCGCTAAACCGAAGTCCGGAAAAGTCCGCGGCGCCGCGCGCAAGCGCGCCGCCAAATCACCAGGCAGCCGGGGGCGCAGGGCGGTGACTGCCCCCGAGGCTTGGGAACAGACCGCGCAGGTTCCAGACGAACGCGATGACGAGATCGATTGCCAGCGCATCGTCCAGGGCGACGACGGCAGGAGCCGGCCTCTGTATTACGACGACTACAACTGACCGATTGCGGGCTGCAACGGGCGGGCGCAATGCACAATCCGGTAGAGATCGCATTGCGCGGCGTTCCTGCCTCCGGCGCGTTGGAACGCTATATCGGAGAAGAGGCGCGCAAGCTGGACCGGATCTGCGACCGCATCCGCAGTTGCCAGGTGGTCGCCGAGACGCTGCAACGGGAAAAGCGGCAAGGTGCACAGTTCGCGGTGCGGCTGGTCATCACGCTGCCGGGGACGGAGGTCGTGGTCAACCGCGAACACGACGACGTCTACATGGCGCTGCGCAATGCGTTCGCGGCCGCCGGCCTGCAGCTCAAGGATCATATGCGCCGCCTCGGCAAGATCGAGCGTCGCTCCAATGGCGGAACGCCCGATCCGGGCAACTAGGCGCGACGCCGCACCAAGGAGGCAAGAACATGACAGCGAAACAGGTCATTTTCCGCGAAGAGGCGCACGCCAGGATCGTGCGCGGCGTGGCCGTGCTCGCCAACGCGGTAAAAGTCACCCTCGGGCCGAAGGCGCGTACGGTGATGCTGGAGCGCGCATACGGCGCGCCCACCATCGTCAACTCCGGCGTCGTCGTGGCGAAGGAAATCGAGCTCACGGACCGGTTCGAGAACCTGGGCGTGCAAATGGTGCGCGAGGTCGCCACCAAAACCTCGGAAGTGGCCGGGGACGGCACCACCACCGCGATGGTGCTGGCGCAGGCCATTGTGCTGGAGGGCATGAAATACGTTGCCGCCGGGATGAATCCGATGGACCTGAAGCGCGGCATCGACCGCACCACCGAGGCAGTGGTGGCGGAGTTGAAGCGTCTTGCCAAGCCCTGCAGCGGGCGCAACGAAATCACGCAGGTGGCGACCATATCCGCCAATTCCGACAGCAGCATCGGCGAAATCATCGCCAATGCGATGGAAAAAGTGGGCAAGGACGGCGTGATCACGGTCGAGGACGGCCGCGGCCTGGAGAGCGAGCTGGAGCTGGTCGAGGGGATGCAATTCGACCGCGGTTTCCTGTCGCCGTATTTCATCAACGTCGCCGACAAGCAGCGCTGCGTGCTCGAGGATGCCTATGTGCTGCTCTGCGACAGGAAGATTTCCGCGATGCAGGACCTGCTGCCGCTGCTGGAGAAAGTCGCCAAGGCGGCGAAGCCGCTGCTGATCATCGCAGAAGACGTGGAGGGCGAGTCGTTGGCGATGCTGGTGGTCAACAGCCTGCGCGGCGTGCTCAAGGCCTGCGCGGTCAAGGCGCCCGGGTTCGGCGACCGGCGCAAGGCGACGCTCCAAGACATCGCGGTGCTGGTCGGCGGGCAAGTGGTGGCCGGGGAACTCGGGCTCACGCTGGAGCATGCCGAACTCCAACATCTGGGTCAGGCGCGGCGCATCGAGGCGGACAAGGACGATACTACCATCATCGGCGGCATGGGCGCGCCGGCCGCGATCGATGCGCGCATCGCCGCGATCCGGCGCGAGATCAAGGAAGCCAGCAGCGACTACGAGCGCGAGAAACTGCAGGAGCGCGCGGCCAAGCTCGCCGGCGGGGTCGCCCTGGTCAAGGTTGGCGCCGCGACCGAGACGGAGATGAAGGAGCGCAAATCGCGCGTCGAGGATGCGCTGCACGCGACCCATGCGGCGATGGAAGAGGGCGTGCTCCCCGGCGGCGGGGTCGCGCTGCTGCGCGCGCGCCAGGCCATCAGTGCGCTGGCGGGCGACAACCCGGACCAGGACGCGGGCATCAAAATCGTGCTGCGCGCGCTGGAGGAGCCGCTGCGCCAGATCGTCGCCAACGCCGGCGAGGAGCCGTCGGTGATCCTCAACCGCGTACTCGATGGATCAGGCGACTTCGGCTACAACGCCGCCACCGGCGTGTTCGGCGACATGGTCGCGATGGGGGTGCTCGATCCGTGCAAGGTGACGCGCTCGGCGCTGCAAAATGCCGCCTCGATCGCCGGACTCATCCTGACCACCGACTGCATGGTGGCGGAACTGCGCGAAGAGCCGCCGGCGCACGCCCCAGGTCCGCAGATGGAGATGTGAGCCGGCCGCGGGCGCATTCGCCAGAGCAAACAACATGCAAGCGCCCGCCGTGCGCAATGCCGACATCGCGCGCGAATCGGCGCAGCCGGCTGAACCTTCCCGCCAGTAGGGGATTAGAGATAAAAAAGGAGCTTTTCACTCTGCCCCGCCAAGAGTAAAATTACGCCCTCCCAGGTGACCCCGTACCCGTTCCAATTTTGGCGGGCTTGGCAGGCGCCAGAGGAAGGAGCAGACGGATTGAAGCCGACCGATATTGGCGCGCCACATTACTTCCACAAAGTTGTAGATTGTCAATGGGCCTGCCCCGCCCATACCCCCGTCCCCGAATACATCCGT